>PHBR01000020.1 GCA_002840675.1 Chloroflexi bacterium HGW-Chloroflexi-9 | reverse complement strand
GGCACCGCTGCCCGCGAGCGCAGCCGGATCACGCCGCTCGTCTGGGCCGTCGCCGTCGCCGTCGGTGGGGTGTCATCGCTGCCGCACGCGCCGAGGAGCCACCCGCCTGCCAGGCCAGCGCCAAGCGCGAGGAAACGCCGCCGGCCGATACGGCGGGCGGACCTGCTCACCTGGTGGACACGAGGCCGGTGCCCCGCGCCGCGCCGCCGGCTCCATGAGCCTGCACATTCGTCATCGCTACTCCCAGCGTGGTCCGCCCGGCTCAGTTGCGGCCCGCAGGCACTCGGATCGTAGGCGTCCCGTCAGAATCGAGGCAATCGGACGCCCGCTGTGGCGGGCGCAAACCTCCGCGAACCTGCAGGCGTGCCTCGCCTGCCCGCATGACGGGACGATGCCGCAAACCGGGCACTAGGATGGATGCATGAGTCGAGAATTCGGCCGGCCCCCCGCCTCCTCCCGCACCGGCGACCAACTGGCGGAGGCGCCGGATGGCGACCGCCCCTCCAACCCGTGGCCCCGCCTGTTCGCCTTCTTCGGCGTCGTGGGGCTCACCGCCGTGCTGGTCGGGTACTGCGCCGTCAGTTTCGCGAGCCCACCCCCCAGGGAACTAAAGGTGGAGGTCGCCGCCGTGGATGCCGCGACCCCGCGCTTCCTCCCGGTGACCAACTTCGGCGCCGACCGGGATGGCTTCACCTTCGGGGCGTTCCTCGTCCTGGACCCCACGGGGCCGGCATACGCGCTGCTCTCGCAGGCGCCGGAGAGCAACTGCAACCTCACCTGGGACGCCACCGCGCGGGCCGGCGACGACCTCGGCGCATTCGTCGACCGCTGCTCGGCCGCCCGCTATGACATGGACGGCGTCGCGCTGCACGAGGGCGCCACGCGCGACCTGCACCGGTTCGCGGTCAGTCGCACGACCCTGAATTATGTCGTTGATATGGAGACGGTCCGCCTCGGCGCATGCCGGACGGCGGGCGCGTCCGGGTGCTCGCAGCCGGGCGAGGTCCTCGAGGTGACGGTGCCGAAGAGCGCGCTGCCGGCGGGCTTCCCCGCCGACTAGCGTCACGTCGCTACCAGATCCCCAGCGCCATCTTGACCTCCTCGGAGGCCATCGTGCGCGGATCCCAGGGCGGGTTCCAGACCAGGTTCACTTCCACGTCCACCACGCCGTCCATCTGCGTGATCTTGTGAAAGATCATCCCCTGGAGCATCGGCCCCACCGGGCAACCCGGCGAGGTCAGCGTCATGTCCACGGTCACCACGCCCTGGTCGTCGATCTCGGCCCGGTAGAGCAGCCCGAGGTCCACGATGCTCATGCGGAGCTCCGGATCCTCCACGGTGCGGAGCACCTCGCGGATCTCTTCGTTCGTCGGGAAAGCGACGGCCTCAGTCTCAGCCATTGGAGTTCCTCTCATCGGTCGTCACCGGGGTGGTCACGGGCACGACGCCCTCGTTCAACGCCTGTTCCAGCGTCTTCCATGCGAGCGACGCGCACTTCACCCGGGCGGGGAACTTCGCGACGCCCACCAGCGCGTCGATGTCGTCGAAGCCCTCGAGCCCCGCGACCGTGCCGGTCGTCATCATCTGCTGGAAGGCGTCCACGCCCGCGCGGGCTTCCGCCACGGTCCGGCCTCGGACGTACTCGGTCATCATGCTGGCGGAGGCCTGAGAGATAGAGCAGCCCTGGCCGCTGAAGCCGACCTCCGTGATGCGGTCGCCGTCCACCACCACGGACACGGTCACCTGGTCGCCGCAGAGCGGGTTGGAGCCGTCCGCGGAGCAGGAGGGCGATTCGATCGCGTGCCGGTTCCGAGGCTGGCGGTAGTGGTCCAGGATGATCTCGCGGTAGAGATCCTCCATCAGCCCATCGCTCATCGCGCACCCCCGAAGAACCGCGTGACCTCCTCCAGCGAGGTGGCGAGTTTGTCGACCTCGTCGGTGGTGTTGTAGAGGTAGAAGGAAGCGCGGGCGGTTGCGGGGACGTTCAGCGCCAGCATCACCGGCTGGGCGCAGTGGTGGCCGGTGCGGATCGCCACGCCGTGCGTGTCCAGCACCTGGCCAATGTCGTGCGGGTGCACGCCTTCGAGTTCGAAGGAGATGACACCTCCGCGGAGGTCGGCGTCCATCGGCCCGAAGATGCTCACGCCCGGCACGTCCGCCAGCCGCCGCAGCGCATAGTCCGTGATGTCGCGCTCGTGCTCGCGCACGGCGTCCATCCCGAGGGCATCCAGATAGTCGATAGCGGTGCCGAAGGCGATCGCGTCCGCGACGTTCGGCGTGCCCGCCTCGAACTTCGCGGGGACATCCGCCCAGGTCGAACGCTCCATGCTGACGGTCAGGATCATGTCGCCGCCGCCCAGGAACGGGTCCATCGCGTCCAGCAGCGCCATCTTCCCCCAGAGGATGCCGATGCCCGTGGGGCCCAGCATCTTGTGAGCGGAGAACGCGAGGAAGTCGATGTCCAGCGCCTGCACGTCCACCGGCAGGTGCGGCACGGACTGCGCACCGTCCACCATCACCACCGCGCCCTGCGCCTTCGCCAGCGGCACCAGCACCTCCAGCGGCACGATCGTGCCGAGGGCGTTCGACATGGCCGTGATCGACAGCAACTTCGTGCGCGGCCCGATGATCTTCCGGGCCGCGTCGAGGTCCAGCGTGCCGTCCGGCAACATCGGGATGTAGCGCAGCACGATCCCGCGCGCGTCGCGGAGCATCTGCCAGGGGACGATGTTGGAGTGGTGCTCGATCTCCGAGATCACCACCTCGTCGCCCTCGTGCAGGAACTTCCGCGCCCAGGCGTGCGCCACCAGGTTCAGCGACTCGGTGGTGTTGCGGGTGAAGATGATTTCTTCGGTCTTCGGCGCGTTGATGAAGCGCGCCACCTTCGCCCGTGCCGCCTCGTAGAGTTCGGTCGACTCCACGGAGAGCGTGTGGACGCCCCGGTGGATGTTCGCGTTGTGGTCCCGGTAGAACCGGGTCAGTTCCGCGATCACCTGCACCGGCTTCTGGCTGGTGGCGGCGTTGTCGAGGTAGACGAGCGGCACACCCGGGGCGATCTCACGCTTCAGAATCGGGAAGTCGCGACGGATGCGCGCCAGGTCGAACGGCAGTCGCTGCACACCGGTGTCACGAGGGTTGGCGATGGTCACGAGGCCGCCTCGCAGTCGATGAAGACATCGTCACCGTCCACGGTGACACGGAACGCCTGCACGTTGCGGACGGCCGGGAGCGAGAGCACGCGGCCGGTCTTCGCGTCGAACGCGGCCCCGTGGCGCGGGCAGATCACACGGCCGTTCCGCAGTTTGCCCTCGCCCAGCGGGCCGTCGTCGTGCGTGCAGCGATTGTCGATGGCGTACAGCTCGCCATCCACGTTGCTCACCGCCAACGACCGGCCTCCGCACTCCACCACGCGGACCTCCCCGACAGGGATGTCCGAGGCGGATGCGACGCGCTCATTGCTCACGGTGTCCTCATGTCTATCGGCGGCGCCTAGTAGTCGGCGACGGACAGCTTCCGCTCCACCTCGGCCGCCAGGTCAGCCTCCAGCACCGGGTCGTCGATGTCATGGAGCACGGAGGCGAAGAAGCCGGCGACGAGCAGTTTCATGGCGGCACGGTTGTCCAGGCCACGGCTCTGCAGGTAGAAGAGCGCGTCCTTGTCCACCGGGCCCACCGTGGCGCCGTGGCCGCAGCGGGTCACGTCGTTGGTCAGGATCTCCAGCACCGGGTCGGAGTCGGCCTTCGCGTGGCGGGAGAGGAGCATGTTGCGGTTCTCCTGCACGGCGTCGGCGCCCTTCGCCGTCTCCTCCACGCGGGTCACCCCGTAGTAGGCGGCACGCGAGTACCCCGCGAGCGCCACCTTGATGCCCACGCTGGAGACCGTGCGCGGGGCGATGTGGTCCTGGTAGGTGACGAAGTCGAAGTGCTGGTCGCGATCGCCCAGGGCGACGCCACGGATCGTGGAGGTCGCGCCCTCGCCCTCCAGCAGGCTCTCGAAGGTCTGCTTCACGAGGTGCCCGCCGATGGCGAGCGTATCGATCTTCACGTCCGAGCCGCGGTCCGCACGGGTGCGGACGAGCGCGAACTCCTGCGTCTGGTCGCCCCAGCGGATATCGAACGCCAGCCGCACACGCGCGTCGGCCTGCGCCACCACCTCCACCACCGTGGAGGCGAGGAGCGCGGCGTCGCCCGACGCTGCGTGGATGATGACGGAGACCTCGCTGCCGGGCTCCGCGACGATGAGAACGCGCGGGAAGATCGCCCCCTCGCCTGCCTCCAGCGTCACGGACACGGGGCCGGCGAACGCCTTGCCGCGCGGCGCGTGGATGAACGCGCCGGCGGTCCAGAGCGCCGCGTTCGCCGCGACGAACTTGCCCTCGGTCGCCTTCACGACGGCGCCGAGGTGCTGCTGCACCACGGCCGCCTGCGCGGCGTCCAGCAGCGCGTGGGCGATGGTGCCCGCGAAGCCGCCCTCCGGCGCGTCGCCCTCCACCACGGGCGCGAAGCGCGCATCCGGGGCGAACGAGTCGATGACGAGCCCGGCCACGTTCGTGTACTTCCAGGGGCGCAGCGCCGGCGTCGGCATCGGCGTCACGTCGAAGGCACGGGCCGCCTCGGCGCGCGCGTCCGCGAGCCACGAGGGCTCGCCGCGGTCGCGGGAGGCGGAGACCGCCTGCTCTGGCGCGTACTGCGCCGCGTGAGCACCGGCCATTAGCCCACCGCCCCTTCCATCTGGAGCTCGATGAGCCGGTTCAGCTCGATCGCGTACTCCATCGGGAGTTCCTTCACGATCGGCTCAACGAAGCCCGCCACCACCATCTTCGCCGCGGACTCCTCGTCGATGCCTCGCGACATCAGGTAGAAGAGCTGGTCCTCGCCGAGCTTGGAGACGGAAGCCTCGTGGCCAATGTTCACCTGCTCCTCACCGATCTCCATCGTCGGGTAGGTGTCCGACCGCGAGAGCTCGTCGATGAGGAGCGCGTCACAGCGCACCGTGGAGCGGGAGTTGGTCGCGCCTTCGTAGACCTTCAGAAGGCCCCGGTAGGAGGTGCGGCCCGCGCCGCGGGAGACGGACTTGGAGACGATCGCGCTCGTCGTGTTCGGCGCGACGTGGACAATCTTGCCACCCGCGTCCTGGTGCTGGCCGTCGCCGGCGAACGCTAGCGAAAGGATCTCGCCGTGCGCGCCCTCGCCCATCAGGTAGACGGAGGGGTACTTCATCGTCAGCTTGGAGCCCAGGTTGCCGTCCACCCACTCCATGACCGCGTTCTCGTACGCGTACGCACGCTTGGTCACCAGGTTGTAGACGTTGTTCGACCAGTTCTGGATCGTCGTGTAGCGAACGCGCGCGTCCTTCTTCACGATGATCTCGACCACCGCCGAGTGCAGCGAGGAGGTGCTGTAGGTGGGGGCGGTACAGCCCTCCACGTAGTGCACGTACGAACCCTCGTCCGCGATGATCAGCGTGCGCTCGAACTGGCCCATGTTCTCCGTGTTGATGCGGAAGTAGGCCTGTAGCGGGATGTCCACCTTCACGCCCTTCGGGACGTAGATGAACGAGCCGCCGGACCAGACCGCGGAGTTGAGCGCGGCGAACCGGTTGTCACCCATCGGGATGATCGTGCCGAAGTACTCCTGCACGATCTCCGGGTGCTCGGCGAGCGCCTGGTCCATGCCCAGGAACAGCACGCCCTGCTTCGCCAGGTCCTCCCGGATGTTGTGGTAGACAACCTCCGAGTCGTACTGCGCGCCGGCGCCGGCCAGGAACTGGCGCTCCGCCTCCGGGATGCCCAGCTTGTCGAAGGTGTCCTTGATGTACTGGGGCACGTCGTCCCAGTTGGTGGAATCGGTGTCAGTCGCACGGACGTAGTAGTGGATGTCGTCGAAGTTGATCGCCGCGAGGAGTTCCGGCGAGCCGGCCCACTTCGGGTCGCTCATGCCCAGGAACGTCTGGTAGGCCTCCAGCCGCTGCTCGAGCATCCACGCCGGCTCGCCCTTCATGGCGGACATCTGCCGGATGACGTTCTCATCCAGGCCCTTCTCGGCCATGAACAACGGCACTTCGTCGTCGTGGAAGCCCCACTTGTACTCGCCGACAACTTGGCCGGCGGTCGGGTTCACAGGCGTCATGAGGCCACCTCCTGTAGCAGGCCGAGCTCCTTGAGGATCGGGTCGTACCCGTCGGTCTCGATCTGCTTGGCGAGCGAGAAGTCACCGGACTTCACCACGCGGCCGCCCACGAGCACGTGGACGAAGTCCGGGTTGATGTAGTCCAGGATGCGCTCGTAGTGCGTGATGATGAGGATGCCCATCTCCGGGCGGCGCAGCGCGTTTACGCCCTCCGCCACGGTGCGGAGCGCGTCCACGTCCAGGCCGGAGTCAGTCTCGTCCAGGATCGCCAGGTCGGGGCGAAGCATCCCCATCTGGAGGATCTCCGCACGCTTCTTCTCGCCGCCGGAGAAGCCGTCGTTCACGTAGCGGCGGGCGAAGTCTTCCGACATCTTCAGGCGGCCCAGCGTCTCGCGGAGCTCCTGGATGAACTCGCGGGCGGGGACTTCCTGGCCACGACGCGCCTTCAGCGCCTCGCGGAGCAGGTTCACCATGGTCACGCCGGGGATGGTGGTCGGGTACTGGAAGGAGAGGAAGATCCCCTTCCGCGCCCGCTCGTCCGCGGTCATGCCGGTGATGTCCTCGCCCTGGTAGATCACCTGGCCGCTGTTCACCGTGTAGGTCGGGCTGCCGGCAATGGTGCTGGCGAGCGTGCTCTTGCCGGAGCCGTTGGGCCCCATGAGCGCGTGGATCTCGCCCGGCCGGATCGTCAGGTTCACACCCTTCACGATCTGGATGTCCGGCTTCTCCGTGATGCTGACCTTCAGGTCACGCAGTTCCAGGATCGGGTCACTCATCGCGCTTCACTGTCCCCTTCTGGGCGACGACCGGGATCAACCCCCCGGCTCGTTCGTTGTTCTGTTCGTCGTCCTCGCCCTTGGGCACGAGGTACTCACACACCTGGCCGCCTTCGGCCACGGTCATCACCTGTTCCACCGGCGCCCCGAGCAGCAGCTCGATCGCGCGACGGTCGGCCGCGCAGCACGCGTGGTTCTCCATGGCGGTGGAGCGGTACGGGCAGCCGCTGTTGCGGAGCCGGAAGAAGTCCCCGGCGTCCTCCACCTCTTGCAGAATGCCCTCGTTGCTCAGCGCCAGGATGATCTGGTGCACGCGCTCGTCGAGCGAGATCCCCGTCACCTGGCCCCGGTGCTCGTCCGCGACCGACTGAGCGACGTGGTCGAAGAGCCGGTCCAGCACCGCCTGGCCGTCCTGTCCACCGATCTCCTCGGTGGTCATGTTGGACAGTGCCGGCGACAGCCGGGAAAGGAGCCGCTGGTAGTGGCCGGAGGAGCGAGCCTCCTCGCCGTCCTCGCTGAGCGCGTACCGGGTGACCGGGCGCCCTCGCGGCTGACGCTGGAAGCGGGAGACCAGCAGGCCGTCCGCAACCATGAGGTCAAGGTGGCGTCTGATCGACCCCTCGGAGACACCCACGGTCTCGGCGAGCTCCGCCACGGAGGACTCTCCGCGCTCGTGGAGCAGGCGCATGACCTGGTCGCGTGTCTTTTCCATGGGGTGGAGGGTTCCCTACTACTGCTCGTCCAGACTAGGAGCGGCAGACTCACCAGTCAACATTTTTTGCATTTTATTGAGACTAATCATGTTTTATAGCCGAGGCTAAGTCAGAGCGCGCCCTACGGTGCCCTCATTTGTCGCCCGGGGGGATGCCCTCGTACGATGCGCCCGGCGATGGCGACCGGCCGCCCTGGCCGGCGCGGACGGGGGAGGGTGCAATGGCTGACGAGGTACAGGGGCTGACGGTTGGGACCGTGGCCACGTTCACGAAGCCAGTCACGCAGGAGGAGATCGACCTCTTTGCGAAGGTGACCGGGGACACGAACCCGCTGCACTCGGACGCGGCGTACGCGGCCCGGACCCGCTTCAAGTCGCCGATCGCGCACGGCATGTTCGGCGCGGGCGTGATCTCCGCCGCGCTGGGCACCAAGCTGGCCCCGCACGCGGTAGTGATCTACCTGGCGCAGAACCTGCAGTTCCGCGGCCCGGTGAAGGCCGGTGACACCATCACCGCGACCGCCACCGTCACCAAGGTCGACCCGGAGCGCAGCCGCGTCTCGCTCGATACAGTAGTCACCAACCAGGACGGCGCCGAGGTGATCCGCGGCGACGCACTCGTGATGGTGGACGCGCTCGGCTAACGCCCGCCGCGACAGCGGCGACCGTGCCGGCGCACCCGCCGCACGGGGCGCGCTCGGCTTCGGCAAGCACGGGGACCCCGACAGATGATGAATCCCGCCGACACCCGGAACGACCCGGCCGCCATCCGTGCGGCCCGCGAGGCTTGGGAGCGCGACACCGTCGCCAAGGTGCTCACCCGCTTCCCGGAGCGCCGGAAGCAGTTCGAGTCCTCCTCCGCCCCGCAGGAGCGCCTCTACACGCCGCTCGAGGTGGGTGGTCGCGGCTACGTCGATGACATCGGCTTCCCGGGCCAGTTCCCGTTCACGCGCGGCGTCCAGCCGACCATGTACCGCGGCCGCCTCTGGACCATGCGCCAGTACGCCGGCTTCGGCACCGCCGAGGAGTCCAACCAGCGCTTCAAGCACCTGATCGCGAACGGCCAGACCGGCCTCTCCGTCGCCTTCGACCTCCCCACCCAGACCGGCTACGACTCGGACGACCCGATGTCCGCCGGCGAGGTCGGCCAGGTGGGCGTGGCGGTGGACACGCTGGCGGACGTGGAGACGCTGTTCAACGGCATCCCGCTGGACCAGATCTCCACCTCGATGACGATCAACGCGCCCGCCTCGATCCTCGTCGCGATGTACCTCGTGGCGACGGAGAAGCAGGGACACCCGCGCAGCGTGGCGACCGGCACCGCCCAGAACGACGTGCTCAAGGAGTACGTGGCGCGCGGCACCTACATCTTCCCGCCGAAGCAGTCCGTCCGCCTGGCCGCGAACCTGATCAACTTCTGCACGCAGGAGGCGCCGCGCTTCAACTCGATCTCCGTCTCCGGCTACCACATCCGCGAGGCCGGCTCGACCGCCGCGCAGGAGATCGGCTTCGCCTTCGCGAACGCCCTCGCCTACCTGGAGGAGTGCCGCCGCCAGGGCGGTGACCTGAACCAGAGCGCGCAGGGCGTGTCCTGGATCTTCAACACGCACAACCACTTCTTCGAGGAGGTCGCGAAGTACCGCGCCCTCCGCCGCCTGTGGGCGCGACTGATGGTGGAGCGGTTCGAGATCACGAACCCCAACGCGCAGATGCTCCGCACCCACACGCAGACCGGCGGCTCCACGCTCACCGCTCAGCAGCCGAAGAACAACATCGCCCGAGCCGCCCTCCAGGCGCTCGCGGCGGTCGTCGGCGGGGTGCAATCGCTCGCCCTCTCCTGCTACGACGAGGCGCTGGCGCTCCCGACGGAGGAGGCGCAGCAGATCGCCCTCCGCACGCAGCAGATCATCGCCTTCGAGTCGGGCGCCGCCGACACCGTCGACCCGCTCGCCGGCTCCTACTACGTGGAGGCGCTGACCAACACGCTGGAGGCGGAAGCGCGCAAGATCATGGAGCGCATCGAAGACCTCGGCGGCGCGGTCGCCGCGATCGAGCAGGGCTGGATGCAGTCCGAGATCCAGGAAGCCTCCATGCGCTGGCAGCGCGAGGTGGAGCGCAAGGAACGCATCATCGTCGGGGTGAACGACTACATCGACCCGAACGAGGACGCGACGCCGATCTTCCGGCCCAACCTGGAGGTGGTGGCGAGCCAGCTCGACCGCCTCAAGAAGGTACGGGCCGGGCGCGACCAGGCCGCCGCCGACGCCACGCTCGCACGACTGCGCGACGCGGCCCGGGGCGACGTGAACCTGATGGAGCCGATCATCGAAGCCGTGCGGGCCTACGCCACGCTCGGCGAGATGTGTGGCGTACTGCGGCAGGAGTGGGGCGAGTACGTCCCGCCGACGGTGGTCTAGCACCAGGCGCCGCGCTTCGGACAGTGAACACGACCCGCCGTTTCGCGGGGAGCAACAGGCCGCCGCTGGCGAGCCACGGGGAGGACGACGCATGGCAGGTGCACTCGACGGCCAGGTGGCGGTGGTAACTGGCGGCAGCCGCGGGATTGGCCGCGCCTGCGCGGTCGGCCTCGCGCGCGAGGGCGCGAGCGTGGTGATCAACTACACCTCGAACGCCGCCGCCGCGGAAGAGACGAAGAAGGCCTGCGAGGCCGTCGGCGCGAAGGCGCTCATCGTCCAGGCGGACGTCTCCGATGCGGCGCAGGCGAAGGCGCTGATCGAGGCCGCCGAGAAGGAATTCGGCAAGGTCGACATCCTGGTGAACAACGCGGGCATCAACCGCGACCGCACCATCCAGCGCATGTCCGTGGAGGAGTGGGACACCGTCGTGCAGACGGACCTGTCCTCGATCTTCTACACGACGAACGCGGCGCTCGGCGGCATGCGGGAGCGCAACTACGGCCGCATCATCAACATGTCGTCCGTGATTGGCCAGATGGGCAACGTGGGCCAGGCGAACTACGCCGCGGCGAAGGCCGGCATGATCGCCTTCACCAAGACGGCCGCGAAGGAGTTTTCCCGGTTTGGCATCACGGTCAACGCCGTGTGCCCGGGCTTCGTGGAGACGGACATGGTGGCCGCGCTGTCGGAGGACATCAAGAAGACCCTCATCGGCCTGATCCCGCTCGGCCGCTTCGGCACGGCGGAAGAGGTCGCGGACACCGTGGTCTTCATCTGCAAGCCCAGCGGTGCGTGGTACACCGGCGCGCAGTTCAGCATGAACGGCGGCCAGTACATGTAGTCACCCCCGGGTGACCACCGGCGCGTGTGCGCCGGAACCACAGTCAAACGCACAAGGGCCGCCCTAACCAGGGTGGCCCTTATGCTGTCCCCGCGGCCCGGGGCGGAAGAGAACGTGCGATACCAACTGGTGGCGCTGGTGCTGGCGTGCGCGACCGCTGTGGCGGTGGCGGTCGGTGCCCTCTTCCTCTGGGGCGCCCTCTCCGGTGACGGCGGCGACCGTGAAACACGCGCCGCCGAGGCCGAACTGGCCCTCCTCCAGGCCGCCCTGGACGCACGCGCCGAGGGCCTCCGCCGCGGCGCTGAAGCACTCATCGCAGACCAGGATGTCGTAGCGTTCGCCGGCACCGGTGGGGCTGTCCCCAGCGTGCTGGACGGTGGGCGCATCTCCCGCGGTGGAGCCGATTATGTCCTGATCTCCGGCCCCGGACCCCGCCGGATCTTCGAGGGCGGCATCGCGGACTCCCTGCTCGTGGGCGCCACCAACGCCTCGCCCGCGCAGTTGCTCCTGCTCCAGGGGGCGCCGGACGGCGCCATCTTCCAGTTCCCCGGCGGCCCGATCCTGGCGGCCGGGGCACGCACCGGCCCCGGCACGAACGCCGCCGCCGTCGTCCTCGGCGTGCGCCTGGACGACGCCGAACTGCAGGCGCTCGCCGCACCCGGCCGTCGGGTCACCCTGACCTGGCTGGCGTCCGATGCCCCCACCCCGCGCATCTCGCTCTCCGCCGCGCCCGACCGCCGCGTGCTCATCGAGGGCGCCGTCTCGCTCGGCCACGGCGAGGGCATCCTGCTCGCCACCATCGACGCGCCGGCGCAGGTGGTGCCGAGCGGGGTCGAGGGCCGCGCGCAGACGCCGTTCATCGCCGTGGTCGGCGGCGGCGCACTGGCGGTCCTGTCCCTCCTGCTGCTGACGCGCGCGCTCGGCCACGGCGTCGGCGAGCTGCGCTCGGCTCTCTCGGTCGCGGGTCCGTCGATCGAGGGGCTCCAGCCGCTTGAGGCGATCGCGGGGCGCGACGAGGTCGGCCGCGCCGCCGCGGAGGCCGTCGAGGCGTTCGGGCGCACGCGCGCGCTCATGGACGACGCGATCGATGAGGCGCGCACCGCGACCGCCCGGCAGTTGCTCGGCGAGCATGTGATCAGGTCGATGCACGAGGGCGTGCTGGTCGAGCGGTCGGACACCACCTGCATCGTGTGCAACCCGGCGGCCACTCTCCTGCTGGACGTGCAGGCCGGCGACATCCTCGGCGTGCGCGGGGGGATGGCCCAGGTGCTGGGGGACGACCTCTACCCGCGGCTCCTGGAGCGGGCGGCGGCCGATGGGGCCCAGCGCGTCGAACTCGTCGCATGGGCCGGCCGCGACCTCACGTTCGACGCCTACCTGGTCCCCGAACTCCGCGGCGAGGGCCACAGCCTGCTGGTGATCATCCGGGACGTGAGTGCCGTGCTGGAGGTGGAGCAACTGAAGCGGGACGTAGTGTCCGTGGTCAGCCACGAGCTCCGCACGCCGCTGACGGTGATCGGCTCGTCGCTCGGCATGGTGAACGAAGCGCCCCCGGAGATGCAGCGCCAGCTCATCAGCACCGCGGAGCGGAACGTCCTCCGCATGCGCGAGCTGGTGGACGACATGCTGGACCTCGCCCGCCTCGAAAGCGGCCAGGCCGCCCCCAACCTGGAACCGCAGTCGCTGGTCGACATCTGCCACGAGGTGGCCTCCCTGCTCGGCCCCCAGGCACAGGCAAAGGGCATCCGGGTCCTTGAGGCGACCGATAGTGACGTGCCGGCCTACCTGCGCTGCGACCGGCGCCAGGTCTCGCGCGCGATCACGAACCTGGTCACGAACGCGATCAAGTTCAGCCCGGAGCAGTCGGACGTCTGGATCGTCGTGCGTGCCGAGCCGGAGTGGGTGCACATCGATGTCGTCGACTCCGGCCCCGGCGTCCCGCTGGAGGAGCACGAGCGCGTCTTCACCCGCTTCTACCGCGCCACGAACACCCGCGAGCGGGTCTCTGGCACCGGCCTGGGCCTCCCGATCGTCCGCCAGATCGCGGAACTCCACGGGGGCCGGGCCGGCCTCATGCAGACCGAGCAGGGTGCGTACTTCCGCTTCTCGCTCCCGCGCTCCCTCGGCGAGGCCTGACCGCCGCCCTTCCGTTCTCCCGGCCGGTGTGGCATCCTCCGCGGTCTGCGCTCGCGACCGGCGAGGCACGATGGGATGGAGGATTGCGATGAGCCAGGCACCCCGGCCCTCCCCGATCGGCCGCCGGATCCACATCACCGGCAACACCTCCGCCGGCAAGAGCACGCTCGGCATGCGCCTCGCGAGCGCGCTCGATGCTCCGTTCGTGGAACTTGACGCGCTGAACTGGCTGCCCGGCTGGGTCGCCCTCGACCACACCGACCCGGAGGCGTTCCGCCGCCGGATCGCGGAGGCCACGGCGGGCGACGCCTGGGTGGTCGCGGGCTCCTACATGACGGTGTCCCAGCCGATCTTCTGGGACCGCCTCGAGACCGTCGTGTGGCTCGACCTGCCGTTGTCCCAGATCCTCCGTCGCACGGTCACGCGTTCCTGGCGGCGATGGCGGACGAAGGAACTGCTCTGGGGGACGAACACGGAGTCGTTCGCGAAGCACCTGAAAGTCTGGAGCCAGGACTCCCTGATCTGGTGGGCGATCAGCCAGCACCGGAAGAAGCGCCGTAACCTCCTCGCGTGGCAGCTCGACCCGCGCTGGGCACACATCCGCTTCATCCGCCTCCGCTCCTCCGCGGAGGTGGAGGAGTTCGTGCAGGCGGTCGAGCGCGCCGTCCACGGCGGAGCCTGAGGGGCGACGCAGCCGCCGCGTCGGGTACCCTCGATGCGCCCGCTCCCGGGAGATCCGCCATGGCCGCTCGACTTCGCTTCTCCGCCGCCGCCGCGTACCGCCACCTGCGCTCGGTCGACCCGGTCGTCGGGATGCTCATCGACGCCCACGGGCCGTACCGTCCCCGCCCGGCGATGGACCATTACGACTCGCTGCTGCGCACCGTGCTCTTCCAGCAGTTGAACGGCCGCGCCGCCACCACGATCCAGCAGCGCTGGCAGGCGCTCTACGGCGGGCGCTACCCCACGCCGACGGAACTGCTGGCGACGACGGACGAGGCGTTTCGCGCCGCCGGCGTCTCCCGCCAGAAGGTCGGCTACATGCGCGACCTCGCTGAGCACGTGCTGGCCGGCCGCCTCGACTTCGAGGGCATCGAGGCCCTGGACGATGCCGCCGTGGCGGAGCGGATCACCGCCGTGAAGGGCTTCGGCGAGTGGTCCGCGCACATGTTCCTGATGTTCCAGCTGGGCCGGCCGGACGTGCTGCCCGTCGGTGACTTCGGCGTGCGCAACGGCATGCGGATCGCCTACGGCCTCCCCGAGATGCCGAGCCCGGCAGAGGCCCGCGCCATCGGCGAGCCGTGGGCGCCATACCGCTCCGTCGCCTCCTGGTACATGTGGCGCGCGACGGAGAGCCCGCCCCGTTAGCGTTCGGCTGGCCGTCTCTATACTCAATCGCGGGGCGCGGCCCCACCTCTCACGCAGGGACTCGAGGACGTATGCGCATCGTGCTCTTCGGGCAGGCGGCCTTCGGGCGCGACGTACTCGCCGCGTTGCGCGAGGCCGGCGAGGAGGTCGTGGGGGTCTCCGTCCCCCGCCAGGACGGTCGGCCCGATCCACTCGCCGAGGTGGCCGAGGCGGCCGGGATCCCGGTGATCGAGACGCCCGCGTTGCGACAGGACGAGCCGTTCCAGCGCTACCTGGACTGGCGGCCGGAACTCCTCGTCTTCGCCTTCGTCACGGACATCGTCCGCAAGCGCGTGCTCGATGCCGCCTCGCTCGGCGCGATCCAGTACCACCCGTCGCTACTGCCACGACACCGGGGGCGCAGCGCGATGAACTGGGCGATTCTCTCGGGCGCCACGCGCACAGGCCTCACCGTGTTCTGGGTGGACGAGGGCATCGACACCGGCCCGGTGCTCCTCCAGCGCGAGGTCGAGATCGGCCCGGACGACACGGTGGGCTCGCTCTACTTCCAGCGGCTCTACCCCCTCGGCGTCGAAGCCCTCGTTGAGGCGGTCCGCCTCGTGCGAGAGGGGACGGCGCCCCGCCTCGTGCAAGACGAGACGGCGGCAACGTACGAGCCGCCATGCGGGCCGGAGCACGGGGTGGTCGACTGGGGGCAGCACGGGCAGGTGGTGCACAACGTGATCCGCGGCGTCGATCCACAACCGGGGGCGTCTGCCCGCATTCGTGGTGAAACACTGCGGCTGTACGGTTCGCGGTACACGCTGGGGCACCCGCCTCAACCGCCGGGCACCGTCCTCGCCATCACCGAGGGGCGCGCGGAGGTCGCGGTGATCGGCGGCACGCTCAGCATCGAGCGGGTGCAACGCGAAGGTCAGGGCAAGGTAGCGGCCGGGGACGTCCTGCAGGCCGGGGATGTGCTGGGGCACGGATGATTGTTGGCTGCGTCACCGAGATCAAGACCGAGGAGTACCGCGTCGCCATGACCCCGGAGTCCGTGACCGCGCTGGTCACCGCCGGGCACCAGGTGCTCATCCAGCAGGGCGCGGGCGCGGGCTCGCACTATCTCGATGAGGACTACCACGCGGTCGGCGCGGAGGTGGTGGCGGACGCGGCCGAAGTCTGGCGCCGCGCCGCGATGATCTGCAAGGTGAAGGAGCCCCAGCCGGTCGAGTTCGCGCGGATGCGCGAAGGCCAGGTGCTCTTCACCTACCTCCATCTGGCCGCCGCGCCGGAGGTGGCCCGGGCGATCGTTGCCTCGCGCTGCATCGCCATCGCCTACGAGACCGTCCGCCGCCCGGACGGCTTCCTCCCCTTGCTTGCGCCGATGTCCGAGGTTGCCGGGCGCATGGCGGTGGAGATCGGCGCGCACTACCTGAAGCGCCCGGGCCCGGGGCGCGGACTGCTACTGGGCGGCGTGCCCGGCGCGCCTCCCGGCCATGTGCTGGTGATCGGCTCGGGCAACGTCGGCGCGAACGCCGTGCGCATCGCGGTGGGCCTCGGTGCGCGCGTCACCGTCGCCTCGATCGCGGAGGACCAGTTGCGCGCGCTCGACCGCGAGTACCAGGGCCGGATCGAGACGATCCTCTCCTCTCCGAAGGCGATCGCGGACCGCATCCGCACCGCCGACCTCGTGATCGGCGCCGTCCTCGTGGAGGGCGAACGCGCCCCCGTGGTGGTCACGCGGGAGATGGTGCGGAGCATGCCGCAGGGCTCCGTGATCGTGGACGTGGCGGTGGACCAGGGCGGGTGCATCGAGACGACGCGCCCGACCGACCACACACAGCCGATCTACATCGACGAGGGCGTGATCCACTACGCCGTCCCGAACATGCCGGGCGCGGTGCCGCGCACCTCCTCGCGCGTGCTCGCCGGGCTGACGCTGCCGTACATGGTGCGGATGGCGAACCTGGGCGTGGCGGAGGCGATCCGGCGGGACCCCTCGCTGGCACACGGCGTAAACGCCTGGCACGGCCAGGTCACCCACCCGGCAGTCGCGGCGGCGTTGGAGATAGACTACGTCCCCTTGCTCGATGCGATGGCTGCACACGCCTAGGACGGACCGGCCGGGATGATGATGGGGCCGGTGAGGCGGGCCCTGGCGCCGCTGCTCGAGCACGAGCAGTTGCTGATGATCAGCATCTCCACGGTGCTGGTCATGGCCGGCCAGGGTGTGATCGCGCCGGTGCTCCCGCTGTTCGCGGAGGAGTTCGGCGTGGGCGCGGCGGCAATCGGCCTCACGCTCTCCTTCTTCGCACTCGCACGCCTGATCCTGAACGTCCCCCTGGGCGTCCTGTCTGACCGCTATGGCCGTCGCATCTTGCTGATCGCGGGGCCGCTGGTCACCGGGGTCGGCATGGTCGGCTCGGGTATGTCCGGCAGCATCGAGGTCCTCCTCGCCTGGCGCTTCGTCGCCGGCGCGGGCTCCGCGATGTACATGACGGGCGCACAGATTTACCTGACAGACATCTCCACGCCGGAGAACCGCGCGCGCTTCATCGGCACCAACCAGGGCGCGCTGTTGTTCGGCACCTCGATGGGCCCGGCGGTCGGCGGCCTGCTCGCCGAGGTATGGGGCATCCGCGTGCCGTTCTACGTGGTGGGCGCGGCCGCACTCGTCGCGACCGTGTACGCGTACCTCCGCCTGCCGGAAACGAGGCACCTCGCGCAGGTCGCGCCACCGCCGAGGGCGCACGTAGACGGGGAGAAGCAGCGGCGACCGTGGGTGCAGTTCCTGCTCTCGCGCGACTTCTTCGCCGTCTCCTGGGTCACGCTGATGGTCTTCTTCACGCGCACTGCCTCCCGCCAGACGATCATGCCGCTGATGGCCGTCGCCAGTTTCGGCATGGGCGCGGGATCCCTCGGCGTGCTGTTCACCGTGATGTCGGTCGTGAACCTCGTGCTGATCCCGCCGGCGGCGATGATCGCGGACCGCTTCGGCCGCAAGGCGGCGATCGTCCCCAGCGGCCTGACCGTGGCCGTGGGGCTCGCGATCATGGCGGTCTCACCGAACCTCGCGGTCTTCGTGGTCGGCGCGATGGTGCTCGCGCTCGGCACCTCCATCGCCGGCCCGGCGCCTGCCGCCTACGCCGCCGACATCGCCCCCCCGCACCTCCGAGGCCTGGCGATGGGCCTCTACCGCTCCTCCGGCGACATCGGCTTCCTGATCGGCCCGATCATCCTCGGGCTGGTCGCGGATGCCTCGGACTACAGCTGGGCCTTGTGGCTCAACGTCGTGCTGATTGCCGCGGCGTCGCTGTTCTTCCTCACCGCGCGGGAGACCGTGCAGCGCGCGGGTGCGAGGCCGGTCCCGGTCAGGGGCTAGGAGTCTGCGTCCGCCCAGCCGATCGAGACGGCCATGCGCGCCTCCTCCTCCGCCGGCAGGCGCAGGAAGAGCGCCGACGCCTCGACGAGCACGTCGCCCGAAGCATCCTCGAGGCGGGCTTCCACCTCGAAGCGGCGACCGCGGGCGCGGGTGACGCGACCGCGCACGGTCAGCGGGCCGTCCGGGGACACCGGCTTGCGGTAGCGCATCTCCATCTTCGCGGTGACCCCCAGCGCACGGTCGGCGGCCCACATGGACCACGCCATCGCCTCGTCCACCAGTGCGGCCAGGATGCCGCCGTGGAGGACGCCCGGGAAGCCCTGGTCCACCTCGCGCGGCACGAAGGTGGCGACTACCGCCGCCTCGCCGTCGCGACGAAACTTCAGGTGGAGGCCGTGCGGGTTGCGGTCGCCGCAAGCGAAGCAGATCTGGTTGTAGTAGCGCGCGGAGAAGGCGTCGTCCCCGGCAGGAGCGTCCCCGGCGGCCATCAGGTCAGGCGTAGCGCGCGGCGGCGGTGCCGGTGAGCAGCATCTCGCCGTGCTCGTCCTGGACCGCCACCTCGTACGTCGCGAGGCCGTCCTGGTCCTTCTTGAGCGTGGCGCTGGCGGTGACGGTGACGGGAGGAAGGGCGGGCGAGCGCCAGCGCACCTTGAACGACCCGGTCTCCGCCCACGCGAGGCCGAACGCGGCGCCCATCGCCTCCGACACCATCGCCAGCAGGATCATGCCGTGCGCGGCCGGGCGCCCGAACGGCCCGGCATACGCCTCCGGCGTCTCGCGGTGGATCGGGTTCGGGTCGCGACCGGCGACGGCGTAGCGGTCCACCCGCCCCTGCTCGATGAGGCGGGTGATGGAGGGCACCTGTGGCGCGGTCATACGGTCACCCCGTCCGGCGCGACCATCACGGAGATGCGCATCGTCGTGACGGGCTCGCCCGCGGCGTCGCGGAGATCCGCCTCGAACGCGGCGAGGGTGACCCCACGCTTCTCCGACAGCGCCGCGACACCCATGCGCACGGTCAGCACCTCGTCGATGCGGGCGGCGCGGTGCGCCTCGTGCTCCTGGCCGGTGTGCATGACCCCCTTCGGGATCTTCACCTGCGCCAGCAGTTCGGCGACGACGAGCGCGTCCAGGAACAGCGGCGGGATGTGCTGCGTCCAGATCGCCGCGCTCTCGCCGGTGGCGTCCAGGTAGGCGAGCACCTCGTCCGCGTTCACGCTCAGCGGGAACTCCGCGAAGGTGTCGCCCTTGCGGAGGTCGGAGAACTCAAGGTCGGTCTTCAACGGGATCGCTGCTCCTCGTGTGTCACGATCGCGATCAGCGCCTCGTCCGCCAGGTGCTCGCGTCCCCAGGTGGCGAGCGGGCCGAGGGCCTCAGCGAGTTCGCGGCCGCGCTCGGTCAGTTCGTACTCCACCCACGGCGGCGTGGTCGTGACGATCTCGCGCCGCACCACCCCGAGCTCCTCGAGCGCCTTCAGCCGGTCGCGCAGCGTGCGTGAGTTGCAGCCGCCCACGCCCTCCGCAAGGTCGTTGAAGCGGCGCTTTCCGGCGCGCAGTTCGTACACGATCCTCGGCACCCACTTCTGCCCGAGCAGGGCCAGGGTCGCGCGGACCGGGCAGTACTGGCCGTCAGGCGTGCGGGCGTCTTTGGCGTCCATCGCGGGCCTCTCCCGGCCCTCAACCTACCGCACGCGCGGCCCTCACCGCCACCGGGACGCACGAAGGCCGCGCCTGGTGGCGCGGCCTTCGCGGATGGCTGCCCGCCGAAGGCTAGCCGATGTGCTTCTCGACCTCGGCGTGGTCGCGGGCATCCGGGATTTTGTTGTGGATGGCGTAGGCGACCTTGCCGTCCTTGTCCACGACGAAGGTGGCGCGCTCGGCGGCGTGGACCGCCTCGTTCCACACGCCGTAGGCCTGGGCGGCCTCACCCTTCGTGTCGGCGAGGAGGGTGTGCTTGAAGCCCTCCTGCTTCTTGAAAACGGCCTGCACGAAGCGGGAGTCGCGGCTGATCGCGAAGACCTGCGCGCCCTTCTCCATCCAGGAGTCGTAGTTGTCCCGGATGTCGCACATCTCCGCGGTGCAGGTGCCGGAGAAGGCGAAAGGGTAGAAGACCAGCACCACGGGGGTGCCGCGCAGTTCGGACAGCGTGACCTTCTCGTTGTCCTGGTTGACGAGGGTGAAATCGGGGGCCTGCTGGCCAACGGCGACCGTCATGGGGCGTTCCTCTCACGGGCGGCCCCACCTGGGGTCGCCGGCGCGTCTGCATGGGGGGTGGGGCTGCCTCGCGGAGATGCGAAGCGTTCGCTGTCAAAATGATACCAGCGCCGGCCGCCCCGACGGAGGCCTACCCGAGGAGCGAGGAGTCGCCGATCAACTTGCGCGGCTCGCCGTCCGGCTGCCGGATGACCGTGCGCAGGTACGCCTCGATCGCGTCGGCGGCGCGGTGGGCGTCCGCGAGCGCCGTCACCACCAGGTCGGCGCCGTTCACATCGTCGCCACCGGCGAACACGCCGGGGAGGTTCGTCTGCATCGTGTCCGGGTCCACCACCAGGCGGTCCCAGCGGTCGCGCGTCAGCGCGGGGACAATCTCGCCCCACTCCGGGTCCACGTTGTAGCCGATGGCCAGCACCAGCATCTCGGCGGGGATCTCGAACTCGCTGCCCGGCACCGGCTCCGGGCGCGCCCGCCCGGTGTCGTCCGGCTCGCCCAGCCGCATGCGCACGCAACGGAGGCCCGCCACGGCGCCCTCCCCGTCCACCAGCACCTCCACGGGGCTCGCGAGGTACTCGAAGCGGACGCCTTCCTCCTGCGCGTGCGTGCGTTCCTCTACGCGGCCCTGCATCTCCGCCTCCGTGCGGCGGTAGACCAGCGTGACCTCCTCCGCACCCAGGCGGCGCGCGGAGCGGACGCAGTCCATGGAGGTGTCCCCACCGCCGATGACCACCACGCGCCGAGGCGCGCCGAGCGGCTCGCGCATCTCCTTCGGCAGGTCTTTCGGCGGCAGGTTCGCGCGCACCAGGAAGTCGGTCGCGGAGATCACCCCGGGGGCATCCTCGTTCGGGATGTTGAGGCGCGAGCCCTCGGAGGCGCCGACGCCCACGAAGACCGCGTCGAACTCGCGGCGCACCTGCTCCCACGAGATGTGGTCGCCGACGCGCACGCCGCAGCGCACCTCCACCCCGAGGGCGGCAAGTTCCTCGAACTTGCGGTCGACGGCGGCCTTGTTCTGTTTGAAGTTCGGGATGCCGTAGCGCAGGATGCCGCCCGGCTTCGGCCACGCCTCGAAGATCACGACGTGGTGCCCGTGCTTCACGAGGCGTTCCGCAACGCCGATGCCGGCGGGGCCGCTGCCGATCACGGCCACATGCTTACCGGACGAGGCCGGGAGGGTGATGACCGGGAGGCCGCCGTTGGCGTGCTGCCACTCGGTGGTGAACGTCTCCAGTTTGCCAATCGCTACCGGGAGCGCGTTCTTACCGACCACACAGTGGCCCTCGCAGAGCCGCTCCTGCGGGCAGAGGCGGCCGCACATCTCCGGCAGTTCGCTCGTCTCGCGGAAGATGTTGGCGGCGCCGTTGAAGTCGCCCTGCTCCAGCAGCCAGAGCGCGCCGGGGATGTCGTTATGGACGGGGCAGGCCTTCTGGCACGGCGCGGCCGGGCACTGGATGCACCGTTCCGCCTCGATGCGGGCGATGTCACCCGCGAAGAGGTGGTAGACCTCGTCGAAGTTCTTGATGCGCTCGTCGGGCGGCTGCTTGCTCGGGCGGTACGGGGGGATCTGGAAGCGTGCCTTGCGATCCACCTGGGGCCGCTGCGGCTTCGGTTCCGGCGCGTCGGTGGGGTCCGCCATGGCGCTGCCTGTCCCGCGGACGGCGTCCGCCGCCCGCGCCCACTCTATCGGTGTGGCGGGTCGGCCTCAATCATGCGGAACCCTGTCGGGATTCCCGCTACGCGCGCTCGATCACCACGAAGGTGCCGCCACCGGAGCCCACGAGACGGCCCCCGTCGTCGTAGCACTCCACGGTGGTGTGCCAGACCTGGCGCCCGCGCCGCAGGACCCGGCCCACGGCCCGCATCGTGTCGCCCTGGAGCGGCCGCAGCCAGCGGAAGTCGCTCTGCGAGGTCACCCCGCGCTGGGTGTGGTCGATCAGCGTACGCACCGCGCCACCCATCGCGGAGTCCGCGACGACCAGCCACACGCCGCCGTGCACCACGCCGTCCGCGTTCAGGATGACCGGGGTGATCTGCAGCGTGACCTCCAGCCAGCCCTCGCCACCGTCCGTGATGTCGAAGCCCAGGTGCTCGTAGATCGGCGACTTCATGGAACGCGGGTACGCCAGCCAGTCGCGCTCCTGGGACGGTGTCGTCATGCCACTGCGCTCGCTTCTGCCGGGCGCGGGGTGCGCCCCTGCCACCGTCGCCAGCCGAGCCCACCGAGGAAGAGCGTGCAGCCGGAGAGCACGATCGCGGGGCTGGCGGCCACGCCCGCATGGTAGGACAGGTGCAGGCCGGAGACCGAGGCGATGAAGGCGAGCACGATGGCGAGCCCCATGATCCGCTGGAACCTCGATGAGACCAGGGAGGCGGTGGCCGCCGGGATGATGAGCATGGCGTTCACCAGGACGATGCCGATCGCCTTCAGCGCGACGACCACGGCGACGGCGATCATCACGAGGAGCGCGTACTCGAAGAACCGCGCCGGGACGCCCACCGTCCGCGCCATCGCCGGGTCGAACGCCACGAACAACAGTTGCCGGTAGCACGCCCCTACGAACAGCAGCAACGCCCCCGCGAGGATCGCCGCCGCGATCACGTCCGACCTCGACACGCCCAGGATGTCGCCGAACACGAACGAGAACAGGTCCGGCGTGTACGTCGTGCGCGTGGAGATCACCAGCACGCCCAGCGAGAACATCGCCACGAACAGGATGCCGATGGCGGTGTCGTACGACACGCGCGCACGCTCCCGCGTCCACGAGATACCCAGCGCGGTGATGACCGCCGCGATCAGCGCGCCGATCGAGACGTTCATGCCCGCGACGAACGCGATGGAGACACCGGCAAGCGTGGAGTGGGCGAGCGCGTCGCCGGAGAACGCCATCCCCTTGTGTACGACGAACGTGCCGACCACCCCGCCGACCACGCTGGTGATCGCGAGCACCAGCAGCGCCCGCCGCATGAACTCGAACTCGTACGGCTCGAACAGCCAGGTGGCGATGGCGTCCATCAGTCCTCCCCGCCCACGCCCGCGGTGCCGGGGCTGCTGACGAACTGCATGAGGTCCGTACGCGGGACGGTCAGCAGGTGGCGCTGGAACGTGGTGGTGAGCACCTCCGCCGTCAGCACCTCCGCGGACGGGCCCGAGGCGATCACGCGCCGGTTCAGACAGATCGCCTCGTCGCAGGAGTTCGCCACGCACGACAGGTCGTGCGTGGCGACCAGGATCGCCTTCCCTTCCGCCGCGAGGCCGTCGAGGATCTCGACCAGGTCGTGCTGCACCGCGGCATCCAGGCCGGCGAACGGCTCGTCCAGGAGCAGCAGCCGGGCGCCGCGCGCGATCGCCCGCGCCAGCAGCACCCGCCGGCGCTGGCCGCCGGACAGTTGCCCCACCTGCCGCCGCGCGAACTGCGCGAGTTGTGTGCGCTCCAGCGCCGCCATGGCGGCGTCGTGGTCCTCGCGGGTCCAGCGCTGGAACGGGCGGAAGGCGCGATAGCGCCCCATCAGCACCACATCCAGCACGGAGACCGGGAAGTCCCAGTCCACCTCCTCCACCTGCGGCATGTACGCGATCCGGTCGCGCGCCTCCCGCACCGGCACGCCGAACGCGAGCGCCTCTCCGGCGGTGGGGTGGACGAGCCCGAGGATCGCCTTGAAGAGCGTGGACTTGCCCGCGCCGTTCGGCCCGATCAACCCCACCAGCTCGCCGACGGGCACGCGGAGATTGATGTCCTCGATCGCCGGCGGAAAGCCCGGGTAGCCGGCGGTGAGGTGACGCACCTCCAGCGCGACCGCACCGAGGTGCGCGTGCTCCGGCGCCAGCGGCTCCCGCGCCGGGACGTGGGCGCTGCTCGTCACCGCGGGGTCATGGGCCATATCACCGCTCCGATCCAGGGCGTTCCGCCCGACGGCAGCCGTCAGGCTAGCCCCCGCCGAGGCCCGCTGCGAGCGCTCGGGCATTCGCCCGCATCATCTCGGCGTACGACTTCGCACCCTCCGCCGGGATCGAGTAGAGCGTCAGGACGCGCGCCCCCGTCTCGGCAGCGATCGCCTCCAACGTCTGGGCGCTGAACTGTGGTTCGGCGTAGAGCGCGGACACCCCGGCCTCGCGCACGGAGCGGATGATGGCGGCGACCTCCTGCGCGCTCGCCGCCTGGTTCGGGTTCGCCGGCGCGACGGACTCGAACACCTCGAACCCGTAGGCATGCGCGAAGTACTCGAACGCGTTGTGGAAGACGACGATGCGGCGTGCCTCCGCCGGGATCGAGGCGGTGAGGGCGCGGACCTCCGTGTCGAGCGCCTGTAACTCCGCGACGAATGCGGCTGCACGCTCCGTGTAGCCGGCCTCATGCGCCGCGTCGACCTGGATCAGCGCGTCGCGGATCGTGCTCACGTAGGCGATGGCGTTGGCCACATCCAGCCAGAAGTGCGGGTCGCCCTCCGCAAAGATCAGCGGGTCGAGCCCCGCCGGGACCTCGTCGACGTGGTCCTCGGCGGCGTGGTCCTGCTCACCATCACCATCGTGGTCGTGGTCGTCCGCCTCCAGCGGAGACAGGCCGCGCGCGACCGGGATGACCGGGACACCCTCCCGCGCGTTGTTCGTGATCAGCGGCAGGAGCCCCTGCTCCAGCCCGTAGCCGTTCACCAGCAGCAGGTCGGCCTGGGTGATGTCGCGCGCAGCGGCGGTCGAGGGCGTGTAGGAGTGCTCGTCCACGCCGAGCGGGACGACCGAGGAGACCGTGGCGTCCTCCCCCCCGACCCGGGCCGCGAACTCCGCCAACAGCGGGAACGACGTCACCACCCGCACGCGCCCCTCGTCGCCGGGTTCGCTGGACGAGCAGGCCGAGGCGATCAGCGCGGTGCCGATGATGCCGAGCAGGAGGAAACGTTGATGTCGTCGCATGCTGCCTCCGCGGGATGCCGACGGTCGTGAGCCTGAGTCTCGATACGCGAGACCTTACATGACACTCAGGCTCAATATCAACTGCCCGCACGAGACGGGAGGCTGAATTAGTCGGGGTGAGGGGGTCTACGCGCCGGCTGCCTGGCAGGCCGCGCAGCGGCCGTATACCTCGAAGCGGTGCGCCTCGATCGTGTATCCGGTGCGACGGGCGACCTCCGCCAGGACGGCCTCCAGGTCGTCGGAGGAGAAGTCCCGCATCTCACCGCACTCGACGCAAAGCAGGTGGTGGTGGTGCTCGTCCGGTGCCAGGCGATAGGCCGTGGAGCCGTCCTCCAGCACGACCTGGCAGACGACACCGAGATCCTGGAGGAGTTTGAGGGTGCGGAAGACGGTCGCCCGCCCGACCCCGGGCGCTGCCCCGACCACGTCATCCGCGGCGAAATGGTCGCCGAGGGTGCCCATGACCACGAGCAACGCGCGCCGAGGCCCGGTGAGTCGGTATCCTCTGCGGGCTAGCGTCTGCTCGATCACGTCGGCACTGGTCATGTCCTCATGGTCAGCGGGGCGGCGGGGGCTGTCAACGCGGGCACCGAGACGGGAATACATCCGCACATGACTGCTCATCGATGGCGCGTGGGCCTCTGGCTGACAACGCTGCTCGTCGTCCTCTGGGTCCTGTGGAGCGCCCGTTCGGCGCTGCTGCCCTTCGCGGTGGGCGGCGTCATGGCGTATGCCCTGTCGCCAGTCGTGGACCGGCTCGCGAGCGTGCTCCCGCGCCTGGATGGCCAGCGAGAAACCGTGCGTCGCGGCATCGCCGTCGCGGTCATCTACACCGCCTTCTTCGGGGGCATCGGGACCGGGGCCGTCCTGCTCGCACCCACCGCCTTTGACCAGGCGAACCACTTCGTCGACGAGTTGCCGAACTTCATCGAGGGCGCGCGCGTCCAGGTCACCGGCTGGCTGGAGCGGACCCGGGAGAGCCTGCCGCCTGAAATCCGGACGCAGATCGAGCGCTCCACCTCCGACCTCTCCAGCCTGGTATCCAGCGCGGCCGTGGGCGCGCTCCAACGGACGGCCTCCATGCTCACCGGCAGCCTGGGCATGCTCTTCGGCTTCGCGATCGTCCCGTTCTGGATGTTCTACGCCATGCGCGATCAGCCCACCCTGGAGCGAAACCTGCTCCACGCCGTACCGGACGCGATCCGGGACGACATCCGGAACGTCGCGCGCATGGCAGACCACGTGGTGAGCCGGTACATCCGAAGCCAGCTGCTCCTCGGACTGATCGTGGGCACGGCGGTAGGCGCGGCGCTGACCGTCATGGGGATCCAGTTGTCGCTCGGCCTTGGACTGTGGGCGGGCATCACGGAACTGATCCCGATCATCGGCCCGTGGCTGGGGGCGGTGGCCGGTTTGATCATCGTTGCTGCGACTGACCCGGGGATGTTGATCTGGGTCGCCCTGGTCTACCTGATGGTGCAGCAGCTGGAGAACAACCTCCTGGTGCCCCGCATCCAGGGCCACGCGGTCGATATCCACCCCGGGATGATCATCGTGCTGCTGGCCGTCGCCGGGGCGGTCTGGGGGCTCCTCGGCATGGTCGTGGTCGTCCCGACGACTGCGATCCTGCGCGAAGTGTTCTGGTACGCCGACCGCCGCCTGAAGGGAGAGAGCGCCGTCGAGGCGTTTGCCCACAGCCACATGGGCAGCCGGCAGAAGGACCTCCCCCTGGACGCCTACATCGACGAGCCGCGCCTTGAGGCTCCCTCACCCTGATCCGGACGGGGGCGCGTGACGCCGCCTACGGCATCACGACGGATGGCGATGCCAGGTCCGCCTGTAGCACGATCGGCCCCTGCATCGTGCCGCTCGCAGACGCGATCACGTAGAGCCGTCGCGGGGAACCGCCGCCCTCCCGATCGAGGACGAACTGCGCCATGCCGCCGAGATCGGGGAGGAACGAGTTCGCCGTGGACAACTGCCCCAGCGCGTCCTCCAGCACGACCAGGTAAGTGGATCCCACCGGGAGCGGGGGGAGCAACTGGAGGAGCACCACCGCCGCGCCGTTCGCCTCGCTCCAGAGGTACTCGCCGGTCGCGCCATGGGCCGCAGTGGTGGGCTGCAGGGAGACGCGCAGAGCAGCGGGGTCGCCCTGCACCGCGATCAGCGCCTGCTGGTCGCGCAGCGCCGTCTCCAGTTGCACACCGGCCGACTCCGCCTGCAGCACGTTCGCGGCGGCCCGGTCGATCGAGTCGAGGCGCTTGGCGTCCGCCTCCACGATCGCGGCCAGCGCCTTCGTGTCCTCGTGCAGCGTGTTCAGTGAAGCCTGCAGGCTGACCGCCCACACCGTCACGGCCGCGAGCGCCGCGGCGAGGCCGATCGCGGGGACGTAGCGACGCCAGCGCGCTGGCGA
>PHBR01000019.1 GCA_002840675.1 Chloroflexi bacterium HGW-Chloroflexi-9 | reverse complement strand
GAGCCTGGCGAGGCGCCCGCCCCCGCTGCTGCGGCACCGGCCGCGAAGGCTGCTCTCGCAGCCGTGCCCGCTGCCCCGCCCCCGGCGCCGCCCGGCACCTACAAGTTTGGCGAGAACGGCGTCGAGGGAAAGTGCGTCTTCTGCGGGCAGTACGTCATCAAGGCCGGCATCCCGTACGGCAAGAAGTCCGTCCTCTGCCCCGAGTGCGCCGCGAAGTACCCCGCGGTCGCGGAACGGGCCGCCGCCCGCTAGCGCGAGCCACCGTCTGACACAGCAAACGGCCCCGGCATTGCCGGGGCCGTTTCGTTCTCTCCGGGAGCGTGCCTCAGCCCACCTCGCGACCACCGCGGAAGGCAGCCAGCAGCCCCACCTTCCCGGTGCGCAGGATCGCGCCGGTGTAGATGCGGCTGCCGGCCCAGATCACGAGGCCGATCGTCACCACCGTCAGCGCCATCGCAATCGCGACCTCGATCGCGGAGCCCCCGCCCGAGGCGATGCGCGAGGGCATCGTCAGCGGCGCGGTGAACGGGAAGAGCGACAGGACACGCGAGGCGGGGGCGTCCGGATGGTCGGGGATGAAGATCAGTCCGCCCAGGTACCCGGCCATCAACGGCACCATCAGCGGGAACGACGCGCTGCTCGCCTCGTCCGGGCGGTTCACGGTCGATCCGATCGCCGCGTACAGGAAGTTGTAGAGCAGCAGCCCCAGCACCAGCCACGTCACACCCATCGCCACCGAGGTAGCCGCGAGGGCGGGAATCTCGATGTCCTGGACCACGAGCAGGCCCACGACCAATGCCGTCACGGACGCGGCGATCTGCGCCACCGCCAGCAACAGGATGCCCAGCACCTTTCCGACCAGCAGTTGCCACGGCGCCAGCGTCGCCAGCAACACCTCCACGACACGGGTTGACTTCTCCTCGATCACGCCGATGAGCACCCACTGGCCGTAGAACGTCAGCGCCATCAACAGCAGGATCGTCGTGAGCGCGGCGATCGCCCGGTCGCCATCATCCACGGCCTCGTCACCTGCCTCGGGAGGGCTGACGAGCGACGTCTCGACCGTCGGCGGCGCGATGAGGGCGCGCGCCTCCTCCAGCGTGATGCCGACCGCGGCGGCCCGCTCCGGCAACGTGGCGAGGTACGCCGCCTGCCCGACCAGTGCCTGCACGGTCGGGTCGGCTTCTTCCTGGAACAGCAGCGAATCCGGCGAAACCAGCACGGCGTCCAGGTCACCCGCGGCGAGCGCCGCCTGCGCAGCCTGCACCGACGTGAACTCCGACAGGACGATCTCCTCGCCGAACGCGGTCGCGGCCTGCTGCAGCGACTCCCGGATGACGGCGGCGGTGGGAGCGAGGCCAATGCGCGGGGGCTCGTCCTCGAAAAACGAGGGCAGCACCCGGACCGCCGCAACGCCGCCCACGGCGAGCGCCACCAGCGCCAGCGTCGACAGGCGGTACGCCTTCGTCCGCAGACGGGCGATGACCTCGCGACGCGCGACCAGCCAGACCGGCTTCAGCGGGCCCATCAGCGCACCGCCTCCATGAACAGGTCGGAGAGCGTCGGCGGCTCGAAGCGGAAGCCCTCCACGCCGCCCTCGGCGCGCACGGTCTCGAGGACGACGGCCGGATCGGTCGTGGCGGGGACGCGCACACGCAGCGTGGTGTTGCGCCGGCGCATGACCTCCGCGCCGGCCACCCGCGTCGCCCACGACCCGAGCGCCGCGGGCCCGCTCACCTCCACGTACCGGAACGGCGAAGCGGCGCGCACCTCATCCAGCCGCCCGGCCAGGACGACCCGGCCGTGGTCGATGATCACCACGTCGTCGCAGAGGTCTTCCACCAGGTCCAGCTGGTGGCTGGAGAACAGCACCGCGGCGCCGCGTGCCGCCTCGTCGCGGATCACCTCGCCCATCGTCGCCACAGCGATCGGGTCCAGGCCGGAGAACGGCTCGTCGAGCACCAGCAGGTCGGAGCGGAACGCCAGCGAGACGGCGAGTTGGACGCGCTGCTGGTTCCCGTGGGAGAGCGTCTCCACCGTGGAATCGACCCGATCCTCCAGCCCCAGTCGCTGCAGCCAGTGGTCAGCCTGTGCCCGCGCATCGGCTCGATTCGCGCCGTGCAGCGAGGCGAAGTACTCCACCTGGTCGCGTACCTTCATCTTGGGATAGAGGCCACGGGACTCCGGCATGTAGCCGAAGCGCCGGGTGACCTCCGCGGTCACAGGAGCGCCCTGCCAGCGCACTTCACCGCTGTCCAGGCGGAGCAGGCCAAAGATGCTGCGCATCGCCGTGGTCTTGCCGGAGCCGTTGGGGCCCAGGAATCCGACCATTCGCCCCGGCTCCACACGGAACGTGCAGCCGTCCAGCGCGCGGACTTCGCCAAACTGGCGGCGCAGGCCATCCAACTCCAGCACGCGACCCTCCGAGGTACCGAGACAGCCTAGCGGACGGGAGCGTACGGATCGGCGCGGTAAGATGTACGGGATCGTAAGGATGCAGCCGTGACCACCGAGGCGCCCGCCCCGACCCAGAGCCCCGCCGCCAGCGCGCGTATCGCGGCGCTTCACGCCGCGCTCGCGGAGCGGATCCTGGTGCTGGATGGCGGCTGGGGCACCCTGATCCAGGGCTACCGCCTGGGCGAGGCGGACTTCCGCGGCGAGCGATTCAAGGACTGGCCCGTCGACCTGAAGGGCAACACGGACCTCCTGAACCTGACGCGCCCGGACATCGTGCGAGAGATCCACTCACGCTACGTCGAGGCCGGCGCGGACATCACCTCCACCAACACCTTCACCGCCACGCGCATCGCGCAGGCCGACTACCAGTTGCAGGACTACGCGCGCGAGATCAACCGCGAGGGCGCTCGCCTGGCCCGCGAGGCGGCGGACACCTTCACCGCGCGCGACGGCCGCCCGAGGTGGGTCGCCGGCTCGATGGGGCCGACCAACCGCTCCGCCTCGATCTCCCCGGACGTGAACGACCCCGGCGCCCGCAATACCTCCTTCGAGGAGTTGCGCGAGGCGTACCGGGAGGCCGCGCTCGGCCTGATCGAGGGCGGCGCGGACATCCTGCTGGTGGAGACGATCTTCGACACGTTGAACGCGAAGGCCGCCATCTACGCGCTGGACGAACTGTTCGAGGACCTGGGCTTCTCGCTGCCGGTGATTCTCTCCGGCACGATCGTGGATGCCTCCGGCCGCACGCTCTCCGGGCAGACGCTGGAGGCGTTCTGGACGTCGATCCGCCACGCGCGCCCCTTCGCGGTGAGCCTGAACTGCTCGCTCGGCCCGGAGCAACTACGCGGCTACGTCAGCGAGCTCTCGCGGATCGCGGACGTCCCGGTCGCCGCCTACCCGAACGCTGGCCTGCCGAACGAGTTTGGCGGGTATGACGAGACGCCGGAGCAGATGGCGGAAGCCCTCGGTGGGTGGGCGCGCGACGGGCTCCTCAACATCGCCGGTTCCTGCTGCGGCAGCGGGCCGGAGCACACGCGCGCGATCGCGGCCGCCGTGGCCGGCCTGCCGCCGCGCCGCATTCCCGGCGATGACGAGCACCGGATGCGGCTCTCTGGCCTCGAAGCGGTAGAGGTCGGAGCCTGAGTGACCTCCGGGACTGACCAGGGAGGCCTCACGGACCGGCGCGCAACCTTCGTCAACATTGGCGAACGGACCAACGTCACCGGCTCCGCACGCTTCAAGCGCCTGATCCACTCGGGCGACTTCGACGCCGCGCTGGATGTCGCCCGCCAGCAGGTGGACGCCGGCGCCCAGATCCTGGACGTGAACCTCGACGACGCGATGCTGGACTCCGAGGCGGCGATGACCCGCTTCCTCACCCTCATCGCCTCCGAGCCAGACATCGCTCGCATCCCGATCATGATCGACTCCTCCAAGTGGTCGGTGATCGAGGCGGGCCTGAAGTGCGTGCAGGGCAAGGCGATCGTGAACTCGATCAGCCTGAAGGAGGGCGAGGAGGCCTTCCTCGCCGTCGCCCGGAAGGTGCGCCGTTACGGCGCCGCCGTGGTGGTGATGGCGTTCGACGAGCAGGGCCAGGCGGACACCGCCGAGCGCAAGTTCGAGATCTGCGAACGCTCCTACCGCCTGCTGGTCGACCGCATCGGCTTCCCGCCCGAGGACATCATCTTCGACGCAAACATCTTCGCGATCGCGACGGGCATCGAAGAGCACAGCGACTACGCCAACGCGTTCTTCGACGCGGTGCGGATGATCAAGCAGCGCCTGCCCTACGCAAAGACCTCCGGCGGCGTCTCCAACGTCTCCTTCGCCTTCCGCGGCAACAACCCCGTGCGCGAGGCGATGCACGCCGTCTTCCTGCTGCACGCGATCGAGGCCGGCCTGGACATGGCGATCGTGAACGCCGGCGCGCTGCCGGTGTACGACGACATCCCGGAGGACCTCCGGGTACGCGTGGAGGACGTGATCCTCAACCGCCGCGCGGACGGCGCGGAGCGCTTGCTGGAGATCGCGGAGCGCTATCGCGATGCCGGCGGCACGGAGGCGGCCGGGCCGAACCTGGAGTGGCGCTCCGGCACCCCGCGCGAGCGCGTCACACACGCCCTGGTGCACGGCCTGGACGAGTTCATCCTCGAAGACACGGAGGCGCTGCGGCTCGAGGTCGACCGCCCGCTCGAAGTGATCGAGGGGCCGCTCATGGACGGCATGAACGTCGTCGGCGATCTGTTCGGCGCGGGCAAGATGTTCCTGCCGCAGGTCGTGAAGAGCGCGCGCGTCATGAAGAAGGCGGTCGCCTACCTGGAGCCGTACATCCAGGCCGCCAACCGCGCGGACGGCACCGTCCAGCGTGCGAACGGCAAGATCGTGATGGCGACCGTGAAGGGCGATGTCCACGACATCGGCAAGAACATCGTGGGCGTCGTCCTGCAGTGCAACAACTACGACGTCGTCGACCTCGGCGTCATGGTGCCGGCTGCCGCCATCCTCGAAGCGGCACGTCGCGAGCAAGCGGACGCGATCGGGCTTTCCGGGCTCATCACGCCAAGCCTCGATGAGATGTGTTATGTCGCGTCCGAGATGCAGCGCGAGGGCTTCACCCTGCCGCTGCTGATCGGCGGCGCGACCACCAGCCGCATCCATACCGCCGTCAAGATCGCGCCGAACTACGACGGCCCGGTGCTGTACGTGCAGGACGCCTCGCGCGCCGTTGGCACCGTCTCCTCGCTGCTCTCCGAAACGCAGCACGACGCCCTGGTCGCGGACACGCGCGCCGAGTACGACCGCATCCGCGATGAGCACCTGGGTCGCCAGGAGCAGACGGACCGCTACCCGATCGCGCAGGCGCGCGCCCTCCCCGCCCCCGTCTCATGGGAGGGCTACACGCCACCCGTCCCCCGCGTCCCCGGCATCACCGTGTTCGAGGACTACCCGCTCGCTGAACTGGTCGACCGGATCGACTGGACGCCGTTCTTCCAGACGTGGGAACTCGCCGGCACCTACCCGAAGATCTTCAACGACCCCCTCGTCGGCGAGGCCGCGCGCAACCTGTACAACGACGCGCAGGCGATGCTGGGCCAGATGGTCGCGGAGCACTGGGTCACCGCCCGCGGCGTGGTGGGCCTCTGGCCGGCGAACAGCGTGGGCGACGACATCGAGGTCTACGCGGACGCCTCGCGCACGCAGGTGGCCGCCGTCATCCACACGCTGCGCCAGCAGACGAGCCGCGACCGTGGCCGCGCGGAGAACTTCGCCCTCTCCGACTTCATCGCGCCGAAGGCGACCGGGCTGCCGGACTACATCGGCGGCTTCGCCGTGTCCGCCGGCTTCGGCGAGGCGGAGCGGGTCGCCGCATTCCAGGCGGAGCACGACGATTACCGCGCGATCATGCTGCGCGCGCTCTGCGACCGTCTCGCGGAGGCGTTCGCCGAGCGGCTGCACGAGCGCGTGCGCCGCGAGTTCTGGGGCTACGCCCCCGACGAGGCGCTGGACAACGAGGCGCTGATCGGGGAGCAGTACCAGGGCATCCGCCCGGCGCCGGGCTACCCCGCCTGCCCGGACCACACGGAGAAGGGCACGCTCTTCGACCTGCTGCAGGCGGAGGCGAACACGGGCATCGAACTCACCGACTCCTTCGCGATGATGCCGGGCGCCGCCGTCAGCGGGCTCTACTTCAGCCACCCGCAGGCCCGCTACTTCGGGGTCGGCAAGATCATGCTGGACCAGGTGCAGGACTACGCCGACCGCAAAGGCATGACCCTGGCGGAAGCGGAACGCTGGCTCGCGCCGAACCTCGGCTACACCCCCGCCCGCCGCTAGCGAGTGCCACCGGGCGAGGACGCCCGGCACGTCCCCGCGCGATACTCACGGCATGGCACGACTGGTCGCATTCCTCCGTGGCGTGAACGTCGGCGGCATCAACATCAAAATGGCCGACCTGACGCAGCTCTTCGCGGGCCTGGGCTACACGGACGTCCGCACCGTCCTGGCGAGTGGCAACGTGCTCTTCGACACCAAGGAGCGCGACCGCGCCGCGACGAAGCGGCGGATCGAGGCGGCCCTGACGGAGCGCTTCGGCTACGAGGCGTGGGTCATCCTGCTCGACCTCCCCGCCCTCGCGAAGGTGATCGAGGGCTACCCGTTCGACGAGGACAACGACGAGAAACAGCCTTGGGCGATGCTGCTGGCGGAGCCGGGCGTGCTGGACGACCTGCTCAGCGTCGCGGGTGCCCTCGACCCCGCGGTGGAGCGCGTGCAGCCCGGCGAGGGCGTCCTCTACTGGGAGGTCACAAAGGGCTCCACGGTCGGCAGCGTGTTCGGCAAGCACAGCGCGAAGCCGCGCTTCAAGGCCCTCACCACCACCCGCAACCTGCGCACACTCCGGAAGTTGCTGGAGTGATCGCCCCGAAACCGCCTAGCAGGATCTGGCAGTGAGGGCGGTGCCAGCGCTACTGCCCAGTAGCGTAATCCGCCCCCAGGGCGGCACTATCGATACTGACCAGTAGCGGAATGAGGCGTGAACCGGCCCCGTCACCCGTCGGCCTGTGGTGCCTGGTCATCTGGCCCGCGCATCGCCCACTCATGTGGCAGCGCCGCGAACCACATCACGTCGCAACGCTCGCCCTGCCACACGCCGTGTGCGCGCATGGTTCCCTCATGCACAAACCCCGCTCGGCGGGCCACCGCGACTGACGCCTCGTTCTCCGCCACGATCGTCACGAAGGCACGCGCGGCGCCCAGCTCGAAGAGCCAGCGCGTGAGCAGGACCGCCGCCCGAGTCGCGTAGCCGCGTCCCCTCGCGCCCGGCGCGATCCAGTAGCCGAACTGCGCCACGTCCGCCTTGGACCAGTCGTCGACGCCACAGCAGCCGACGAGGTCGCCAGACCTCGCATTGGTGATCGCGAACGCGACACCGGACGGTCTCGCAGTCGTGGCGAACGCCTGCCAGCTCGACGCGAACTCGTCGATGACGGTCTCAGCGCCCGCGACTGAGAGCGGCGGCGCCGGGCGTCCGAGCCGGTCGAGAACGCCGTTGTAGCGTCGGATCGCGGGGTCGGCGAATGCTTCCGCCATGAACGCGGCGTCTTCTCTCGACCAGGGCCGGAGGGTGACCACGTCGTCGGAAAGCGTCACGACCGGGTTGCCGGCATCCGCCTCGCGCATGTCTGCCTCCTGACCTCCGGCACACGAGCCCCGTCATCATCGACGCCCGGCGATGCATCGGGAGCGCTGCGGCGTGCGGATCGGGTGGGCTTCGACCTAGCCCAGCCCGGGCCGCAGCCCGAGGTTCGCGACCACCGCCCGAGGCGCATCCGAGAAGTTCATCGTGTAGAGGTGGATGCCGGGCGCACCGGCGGCCAGCAGGCCCTCGCACAGGCGCGTCGCCACCTCCACGCCCACCTCGCGCCGCGCGGCCACGTCCTCACCGGCCGCCTCGAGGCGGGCGACGATCTCGGCCGGGAACTCGGTGTTGTTCATGGCGGACATGCGGGCGATGCCTTCGATGTTCGTGGGCGGCATGATCCCGGGGATGACCGGCGTCTCCACGCCGCGGGCGCGCATCTCCGTCATGAAGCGCTCGTAGTGCTCCACGCGGAAGAAGAACTGGGTCATGCCAAAGTCGGCGACGCGCAGCTTCGCGGCCTGGTGCTCGCGGTCCGCCTCCATGCTCGACGCCTTCGGGTGGCCTTCCGGGTGCGCGGCGACGCCGATGGCGAACGGCGCACGTTCCCGCACGAACCCGACGAGGTCGATCGCGCGGGTGAACTGGCCCGGCCGGAGGTCGGCGCCGCCCTCGGGCAGGTCGCCGTGCAGCGCGAGCAGGTTCTCGACGCCGTCCTCCCGGTAGTGGTCGACGAGCACGCCGATCTCCTCGCGCGTGTGCGCCACGCAGGTCAGGTGCGGCATCGCCGTCACGCCCAGGTCGTGGTGGATGTGGTGGACGACCTCCGCGGTCGGCCCGCGCGAGGAGCCACCAGCGCCGTACGTCACCGACATGAAGGAAGGCTGGAGGCGCGCCAGCCGGTCCAGCGTCCGGTTGAGACGCCGCACGCCGTCCTCGTCGCGGGGCGCGGAGAACTCGAACGAGAGCGTGGGCCCGGCGCGCAGCAGGTCAGTGATCTTCGCCATCGCACAATCCTTGCGGCTTGAAGGGGTCAGCGTAAAGTGCGCCGCACTGATGCACCTCCTGCCCACCTCCGCCTCGCCCGACGCCACCCGCCTGGTCGCGGCGCGCTCCCTCCGAGGCCTGGTGGACGGCTTCGTCAGCGTCCTCCTCGCCGCGTACCTGGTAGATGCGGGCTTCTCGCCGTTCGAGATCAGCGCGCTCATCACGGGCACGCTGCTCGGGTCGGCCGTGCTGACGCTCGCGATCGGCCTCGCGGGCTACCGGGTGCGGCGGCGGACGCTGCTGCTCTGGTCGTGCGCGCTGATGTCCGCGACCGGCCTCGGGTTCGCCTCCTTCACCGAGTTCTGGCCGCTGCTGGTGATCGCCGTCGCCGGCACGCTGAACCCCTCGGCGGGGGACGTCTCCGTGTTCCTGCCGATCGAGCAGGCGATGGTCTCGGAGTCGGTCGCGCCGCAGGACCGCACGGCGCTGTTCGCCCGCTACAACCTCGGCGGGCTGTTTGCGGCGGCGATCGGCTCGCTGGGCGCCGGCATCCCCGTCGCGGTCGGCCTCGCGGTGGGGGCATCGAGGGTGGACGCGCAGCGCCTCGCGTTCCTCGTCTACGCGGCCATGCCGCTCGCGCTGCTCTGGCTCTACTTCGGCCTCCAGCACGGCGCCGAGGCGGCCACGACGGGGCGGGGCGCGCCGCTGCGGAAGTCGCGGGCGGTGGTGTTCCGGCTCTCCGCGCTGTTCAGCCTGGACTCGTTCGGGGGCGGCTTCGTGGTGCAGTCGCTGCTCGCGCTATGGCTCTTCCAGCGCTTCGAGCTCACGGTCGGCGTCGCCGGCGCGATCTTCTTCGTGGCGGGCCTGCTCGCGGCGCTCTCGCAACTCGCCGCGCCCAGGGTGGCCGCGCGGATCGGGCTCGTGAACACCATGGTGTTCACGCACCTCCCGGCCAACGGATTCCTGATGCTGGCCGCGTTCATGCCGACCGCGCCGCTGGCGATCGCCTGCCTGCTGCTGCGGATGCCGTTCTCCTCGATGGACGTCCCCGCCCGCCAGTCCTACACGATGGCGATCGTCCCGCCCGAGGAGCGCGCCGCCGCCGCCAGCGTCACCAACGTGCCGCGCAGCCTGGCGTCCGCCCTCGCACCGCTCGCCGCGGGGGCGATGCTGGAGGCGTCGTCGTTTGGATGGCCGCTGCTCGTCGGCGGGTTGCTGAAGGCAACGTACGACATCCTGCTCTGGATGCAGTTCCGCTCGCTCCGCCCCGAAGACGGCGCCTGACGATCGCAGATCGCCTCCGCTCGGTAGAGTGGACGGCCTGCACGGTGACAGGACGGCGAGGCGCGATGCGGTACGTGATCTACGGCGCGGGGGCGATTGGCGCGGGCGTCGGCGCACGCCTCCACCAGCACGGCTTCGACGTCACGCTGATCGCGCGCGGAGCGCACCTGGAGGCGATGCGGCGGGACGGCCTGCGGCTCCGCGCGCCCGGCGAGGACGTGCGGGTGCCGGTGAAGGCGGTCGGGCACCCCTCGGAGATCGCGTGGCGCGGCGACGAGGCAGTGATCCTGACGATGAAGACGCAGGACACCGTGAGCGCGCTGGAGGACCTTCGCGCCGCCGCCGGGTCCGGCGTGCCGGTGTTCTGCGCGCAGAACGGCCTGGAGAACGAGCGCCTGGCCGCACGCCGGTTCGCGCGCACCTACGCGATGCTCATCCACATGCCCTCGACGTTCATCACGCCGGGCGAGGTCATCGTCCAGAGCGCGCCGGTGACGGCGCTGATGGACGCCGGCCGGTACCCCTCCGGCACGGACGAGGTGGTCGAGACGGTGTGCGCCGACCTCTCGCAGGCGGCGTGCGTGGCGCAGGCCGACCCGAACGTGCTGCGGCTGAAGTACGCCAAGTTGCTGTACGTGAACCTGGGCAACGCCATCCAGGCGATCTGCGGCCCGGAGGCGGCAGCCGGGGACCTCGCGCGGATGCTCCGGGCGGAGGCGGACGCGGCGTTCGCGGCGAACGGCATCGACTGCGCTACGCCGGCGGAGTGGAATGCACGGGCCGGCGTCATCACCCCGCGCGAGGTGGAGGGCTTCCAGCGCGGCGGCGGCTCAACCTGGCAAAGCCTGGTGCGGGGCGCGACGAGCGTGGAGACGGACTACCTGAACGGCGAGATCGCGCTCCTCGCGACCCTCGGCGGCACCGCCGCCCCCACCCACCGCGCCATCCAGGACCTCTCCGCCAGCGTGGTGCGGGAGGGGATCGCGCCCGGCTCGATCAGCGTGGCGGAGGTGATGGCCCTGGCCCAGGAGTACGGCACAGGCGTCTGAGCGGGCGTGACGCTGGCCTCGTGCGCTGGTAGTCTCGCGGTGCTCGGGAAGGTGTGACGCATGGGCTGCCCGATCCACATCTGGCTCCCCCTCATGGGTGCCGCTGCGCCAATGGCGCGCGTGGCACGGGAGCGGTTCAAGATCCGCCGCGAGATCCGCGCCGCCGAGCAGGCTGCCCCGCGCGAGACGAAGCGCTGGGCACCGGTGGCGGACAGCGCCGTCCGCCCCGCCGACACCGCCGAGGCCGCCCGGTAGCCACGCACCGACACGCGCTCACAGGAAGGCACCCCGCTGGGCGACGCTATCTTCGTGCGTGACGGGGAACACACCTTCGTCCCGACCCCCTTCTCCTACGGCCCGTGGGGGCCGAACGCCGTGCACGGCGGGCCACCCGCCGGGCTGCTGGCGTACGCCATCCTGGAGCACGTGGCGGACCCGGAGATGCAGCTGACGCGCCTGACGGTGGACCTCACCCGCTCCGTGCCGCAGAAGCCGCTCACGACCACCGTGGAGACGATCCGCCAGGGCCGCCGGCTCGTCTCCGTGCTGGCACGCCTGCTGGCCGACGGGCAGGAGGTCTCCCGCGCCTCCGCGCTGCTGCTCCGGCGCTCGGACGCGGTCGTGGGCGAAGACGTCTACCCGCCACCGCCCGGGCCCGAGGGGTACGAGATCACGCAGGGCGTCTCGCGGCGCAGCGGCCGGACGATCGCGACGCAGGACCGCGAGCGGCACCCCGCCCACCGCGGCTTCCACACGACCGTCGAGAGCCGCTGGCTCACCGGCCCGGTGGACCCCGCGCCGAAGTTGTGGGTGCGCATCCCCATGCCCTTCATCGAGGGCGAGGAAACCCACCCGGCCGTGCAGGCCGCCGCGCTCTCGGACTTCGGAAACGCGGTCGCCAGCCACGTCGGCAGCGCGCGCCACATCCGCGGCCTGTCCTACATCAACGCGGACATCACGATGGTCATGCACCGCGACCCGGTGGGGGAGTGGCTGTGCCTGCACGCCGACCACCGCGACGAGTTCGCGGGCGTCGGGCTGGTGGAGTCGATCTGGTACGACACCGGCGGGCGCTTCGCGCGCGTCGTGGAGTCGCGGCTCGCCAACCCTCGCGGTTAGGGGCTCAGCCCAGCGGCGGCGCCTCCGTGGCGAGCCGCGCGATCGCGTCCGCCTCCATCCGGTACGGCAGCCACTCCGCCTGATGCGCCATCCCGTGCGCCTCGTAGAACGCGCGCGCCGGGTTCCAGTCGAGGACGGAGAGGTCCAGGCGCGGCCACCCGCGCTCGTGCGCGACGCGGGCGAGCGCAGCGAGGAGAGCGTGCCCCGCTCGGCCACCTCGGGCCTCCCGCACGACGTAGAGGTCTTCGACGTACAGCCCGGCACGGCCCTCCCACGTGGAGTAGTGCGGGAAGAAGAGCGCGAAGCCGACCGGCGCGCCGTCCTGCTCCGCGATCAGCGCCTCGAACAGCCGCCGCTCACCGAAGCCGTCGCGGAGGATGTCCGCCTCGGTGACGTGCACCTGCTCCAGCGGTTCGTGCTCGAACTCCGCGAGGCCGCGGATGAACGCGACGATGCTCGCGGCGTCCTCCGGCCGCGCGAAGCGGACCGTGGTGGCGGGGGTGGTCATGCGCGCCCTCTCGATTGGCCCACCGAGGATACGGAGGCAGGTGCTACCGTGGCACGTCTGACGGGACGGACCGCCCCATGAATCGCCTCGCACGCGAGACGAGCCCCTACCTCCTCCAGCACGCCGAGAACCCCGTGGACTGGTATCCGTGGGGCGAGGAGGCATTCGCGCGCGCCAGCGCGGAGGACCGCCCGATCCTGCTCTCCGTGGGCTACTCCGCCTGCCACTGGTGCCATGTGATGGCGCACGAGTCGTTCGAGGATCCCGCGATCGCGGCACAGATGAACGAGTCGTTCGTGAACATCAAGGTCGACCGGGAAGAGCGCCCAGACGTCGACTCCGTCTACATGACCTTCACGCAGGCCCTCACGGGTCAGGGCGGCTGGCCGATGACGGTGTTCCTGACGCCCGACCTGCGCCCGATCTACGCCGGCACCTACTTCCCGCCGGAGGACCGCTACGGCCGTCCTGGCTTCCCGCGCCTGCTGGAGAGCGTCGCCGCCGCCTGGCGCGACAACCGCGAGGGCGTGCTCGCCTCGGCGGAGCGCATCACCTCGCAACTCCGCGAGGCGACCGACCGCGCGAACGACGGCGCCGGGACCGTCACGGCCGAGGTCACCGCGAGCGTCGTGCAGACGCTGCGGTCGCTCTTCGATGCCGAGTGGGGCGGCTTCGGCCGCGCGCCCAAGTTCCCCAGCCCGCACAACCTCGAGTTCCTGCTGATGCACGATGCTCGCACGGGGAACGCCGGCGAGAGCATGAGCGCGACCGAGATGGTGTTGCACACCTGCCGGCAGATGTGGGCGGGCGGCATGTACGACCACCTGGGTGGCGGCTTCGCCCGCTACTCCGTGGATGCGAAGTGGCTGGTCCCGCACTTCGAGAAGATGCTCTACGACAACGCCTCGCTCGCGCGGCTCTACCTCCACGCCTACCAGGTGAGCGGCGACGAGGCGTTCGCGACGGTGGCACGAGAGACGCTCGACTACCTCGAACGGGAGATGCGTGACCCCGCCGGGGGCCTCCATGCGGCGCAGGACGCCGACTCCGAGGGGATCGAGGGCAAGTTCTTCGTCTGGACGCCCGAGGAGATCGATGCCGTGCTCGGCGCCGACGACGGCGCGCTCGCGCGGGCCATCTACGCCGTCACCCCCGAGGGAAACTTCGAGGACCCGCACCACCCGGAGTTCAGCCGGCGCACCGTCCTCAGCCGACCACGCCCGCTCGCGGACGTGGCGGGCGACCTCGGCCTCTCCGTCGCGGCGGTGGAGGCGCGCCTGCCCGGCATCCGCGCCCGGCTGCTCGAGGCGCGGGAACAGCGCCCCCGCCCTGGGCTGGACGACAAGGTGCTGACCTCCTGGAACGGGCTCACGCTCGGCGCGTTCGCGGAGGCCGCGCGCATCCTCGGCGAGCCGGCGCGGCTGGAGGTCGCGCGCGGGATCGCGTCCTTCCTGAGGGGCACGATGTGGCGCGAGGGCCGGCTGCTCCACGCATACAAGGCGGGCGCGGCGAAGGTGGACGGACTGCTGGAGGACTACGCGTACGTCGGCCTCGGACTGGTCGACCTCTACCGCGCGACGGGCGAGCGGGCGCACCTGGACTGGGCGGTCGAGCTGTTCGAGGCGGCGCGGGCGCGCTTCCATGACGACGAGGACGGCGGCTTCTTCGAAGCGCCGCTCGATGGCGAGGCGCTGCTGCTCCGCCAGAAGCCGTACTTCGATTCGCCCACGCCCAGCGGCAACGGGGCGATGGCGCTGCTGGCGTTCTGGCTCGGACGGTACTTCGCGCGCGACGACTGGGAGGGCGTGACGCTGGAGGTCGTGAGCGGCGTGGCCGGGCAACTGGAACGCGCCGCGACCGGGTTCGGCTCCGTCCTCCAGGCCGTCGAACTCCTCCTCGCCGAGCGCCGCGAGATCGCGATCAGCGGTACGCCCGAGGGACGCGCCCCGTTCGAGCGCGAGGTCGCGACACGCTACCTTCCCGCGGTGCTCCTCGCACCGGGCGAGGAGGGCTCGCTGCCCGTGCTGGAGGGGCGCTCCGTGACCGGCGCCTACGTGTGCCGCGACTTCGTCTGTGACCTGCCCGCGACGACCCTGGAGGCGCTCCGTGAGCAGCTCGACCGCTGACCCGCAGGCCACGCCGCCGGGTGGCAAACCGAAGCCGTGGGAGGCGCTGCGCTACCGCGACTACCGCGTGCACTGGCTCGCCACGTTCTGTTACGTGGTCGGCTTCTGGCTGCGGTTCCTAACGCTCTCCCAGTGGCTGTTCGACACCACCGGCTCGGCAGCGCAGCTGGGACTGATCGGCCTCGTGCAGTTGTTCGTGCAGATCCCCGCGCTGCTGTGGGGCGGCACCGTCGCGGACCACTTCGACCGCAAGCGGGTGCTGTTCATCGTGAACATGATCACGATGTCCGTGATCCTGGCCTGCGGCATCCTGGCCGCCGGCGACCTCCTGCGGACGTGGCACGTCTACATCGCGGTGGCGATCACCGCCGCCACCCACACCATGGCGCAGCCCGCCCGGGGCGCGATGACGGCGGTGGTCGTCCCGGCGCGCCACATCATGCTCGCCGTCACCACCGACCGCGCCACGCAGAACGTCGCGATGATCTTCGCGCCGCTGTTGTTTGCGGGCGTGGCGGAGGCGTTCGGCCTCACCACCTCGTTCTTCATCGCCGCGGCGGTCATCCTCCCCGCCGCACTGCTGCCGATGGCGATCCACGCACGCGGCCGCGCCGAGAACGCCTCCGAAGGGTCCACGCTGGAGCGCGTGATCGAAGGCTTCCGCTTCGTCCGCCGTCACCCGATCCTGCCGGGCCTGTTCCTGCTGGACAGCGGCATCACCGTGGTCTCCTTCTACCGCGAGATCATGCCGGTGCTGGCGCGCGGCCTGTTCCGAGGCGGCGCGGGCGCCGTGGGCGTGCTGAGCGCGGCGAACAGCGCGGGCGCCGTCTTCGGCTCGTTCGCGGCGATCGCGTTCGCGGGCTACCGGGCGAAGGGCATGCTGGTCCTGTACGCCTCGCTCGCGTACGCGATGGTGCTCTTTGGCTTCGGGAGCGTGCCGAACCTGGCGCTGGGCGCGCTCATGATCGCGCTGCTCGGCGGCACGGATGCGGTGACGGTGGCGGTGCGCGAGACGACCGTGCAACTGACCACGCCGGACCACATGCGCGGGCGCGCCTACTCGTTCATGATCCTGACCGCGCAGACCGCCAACAACATCGGCACGATCTGGGTGGGCTTCTGGTCCGCCTCGATCGGCGCGCCCAGCACGATGCAGATGGGGGCGGGGATCGCGATCGTCGCCACGCTCATCATCTGGCGGGTCTGGCGGCCGATCCGCGAGTACCGGTACCCATGACCGACGAACCACGACGCCGCTGGGAATCCCGCACACGCTACCGCGGAACCGTTAGAGTGACGCCTGAGCCAGAGAGGCTGGCCGGGTGTCCGACCGCGACCGACTGATCGAAGCCTTCACGACGGGCGCTTTGGTGCGCCCTTCGCCTGACCACATGGCCTTCATCGACGTGATCCGAGGCGTGGCCCACGCCTGCGGCGTGACCGTGCCGCTGAACGACCACGTCCGCTCGATCACCGCCCACCTCAACGGGGCCGACCACATCATCCTGCTGCTGGCGGACGGCCTGGGGATCGAGTCGGTGGACGCGATGCCGCGCGGATCGTGGATCCGGCAGCACACGCTGCGCTCGATCCACGCCCCGTTCCCCTCCACTACGACGAGCGCGGTGACCTCGATCGCGACGGCGCAGTACCCCGCCACGCACGCCGTCACGGGCTGGTGGGTGCACGTCCCCTCGCTCCAGGCACCGGCGACGGTGTTCGCGCACGACCGCGCCACGGACGGCACCTCGCTCGACCGCCTGGGCGTCACCGTGCGAGACCTGTGCCCCGCCGAGCCGATGCTGCCGCTGATGACGCGCAGCGCCGCCCTGGTACTCCCCGCGGACATCGTGGAGTCACCGTTTACCTGCTACATGGCCGGCACGGCGGAGCGCATCGGCTACGGCCGGCTGACCGAGGCCGCGCAGATCATCGCGCGCCGGATCATGGAGGCGGACGGCCCGACCTTCACCTACTGGTACACCTCCTCGCCCGACCGGGAGGCGCACGAGCACGGGGCTACCGGCGCCGCCTCGCGGGACGCCTCGGACCGGCTCGACCGCGTGCTGGAGCGGCTCAACGGGGAACTCGCGGAGCTGGGGCGGACGTACCGAATCATCGGCACGGCGGACCACGGCCACCTCCAGATGCAGCCCCACCTCGAACTTGAGGAGGACGACCCGCTGCTGGATGACCTGACCGCCCCCCCGGCCGGCGACATGCGCGTGCAGTTCTGGCACGTCAGCCGCGGGCGAGAATCCTCCTTCGCGGCCGGGTTCCGCCAGCGCTTCGGCCGCTGGTTCGTCCTGCTCACCGCCGCTGAGTTCGAGGAACTCGGGCTGCTGGGCGCAGACCCGTGGAGCACGCCCACGCGCGACCGTGTGGGGCAGTTCGTGAGCATCTCGATGGGCACCGCGGCGCTGCGCTTCGCCGGGCTCCGAGGGCAGGCGGGCTACCGGCGGATGCGCTCCGGGCACTCCGGCCTCAGCCCCGCGGAGATGCTGGTGCCGCTGATCATCGCGGGCGAGACGCCCGCACCCGCCTTCGACGCCTGACGAGGCGGCAGCGGTCGACTGACCGCCCCCCCAGATAAGCAGACGGGGCGGCCTCGCGGCCGCCCCGTCGTGTGTACCAGGCGAGACGCCCTACTTCTTGGCGGCGGCCCGCTTCGCGGGGGCCTTCTCGGTCGCCTCGAAGGCGGCGCAGACCGTGTCCGTGATGAGCCGGGTCACCACGTACGGGTCCATGTTCGCGTTCGGGCGGCGGTCCTCGATGTAGCCACGCTTCGCCACGCCGACCTGCCACGGGATGCGGATCGAGGCGGCGCGGTTGGAGACGCCGTACGAGAACTTGTTCCACGGAGCGGTCTCGTGGCGGCCGGTCAGGCGGCGCTCGATGCCGTCGCCGTAGTTGGCGACGTGCAGCGCCGCCTTCTCGCCCAGCGCCTTGCAGGCGCGGTCGATGTACGACCAGGCGTCCGCGGCGTCACGGGTCTCGGTCGTGGAGAAGTTGGTGTGAGCGCCGGCGCCGTTCCAGTCGCCCGCAACGGGCTTCGGGTTCAGGGTCGCCGTCACGCCGAAGTCTTCCGCGATGCGGTAGAGCAGCCAGCGCGCCATCCACATCTGGTCGGAGCACTCCACCGGCCCGATCGGGCCGATCTGGAACTCCCACTGTGCGGGCATGACTTCCGCGTTGGTGCCGGCAATCATCAGGCCCGCGGCGATGCAGGCGTCCGAGTGCGCCTCCACGATCTCGCGGCCGAAGATCTCGTCCGCGCCGACGCCGCAGTAGTAGCCGAACTGCGGGGCCGGGAAGCCGTTGTCCGGCCAGCCCAGCGGGCGGATGCCCTCGAAGAACGTGTACTCCTGCTCGATGCCGAACCAGGTGTCGTGCTTCGCGTACTTCTTCGCGGTGGCGACCAGCGCGGCGCGCTTGTTGGTCGGGTGCGGCTTGTTCGTGCCGGGGAGCAGGACCTCGCACAGCACGAGCTTGTTCGCGCCGCCGCGGATCGGGTCAGGGCACATGAAGACGGGGTTCAGGACGCAGTCAGACGACTCGCCACCGGCCTGGTTCGTGCTCGAGCCGTCGAAGCCCCAGATGCCCGGCTGCTCGTTGTCCGCCAGGATCTTGGTCTTGGAGCGCATCTTCTGCGTCGGTTCCGCGCCGTCGATCCAGATGTATTCGGCCTTGTACGGCATACCCTCGTGCGCCCCTTCCGCCTACCGCGCGGGCCCAACGCCGGCGCGGAACTCCTCGAATCTCGGTGTCACGATATGCACGGTACGTTTCAGACGTATTTCACGCGCGCCCCCGGCCCCTCGACTCGCCCCGGTTTGCCCGACCGGGATCCCCGGCGGACACTGCGATCCCACTGTTTCCGAGGTCATATGCGCGTCAATCCACGATCGCTGGCCCTGTTCGCCCTGATCCTCGCCGCGCTGGCGGTGCTGGTCGGCCTCGGCACGTGGCAGGTGCAGCGCCACCTCTGGAAGGACGGCGTGGTCGACGAGCGCCACGCGCGCACCGACGGGGAACCTCTGGACTCGGCCACCGCCAGCACCCTCACCGCCCCGGAGATCGACTTCCACCGGGTGGCGCTGGCGGGCGACTGGGACTGGTCGCACACGATGGCGCTGGCCAACCGGGCGAGAGAGACATCCAAGGGCGAGGAACTGATCGTGCCGCTGGTGCTGGCGGACGGTCGCGCCGTGCTCGTGAACCGCGGGTGGTACCCGGACGGCGCGCGCGACGCCGCGATCACGGCGCTCCAGGACCGCCCGCAGGGCCGCGCGGAGGGCCTAGCACGCGACCCGGACAACACGGAGAGCCGCCAAATCCCGAACGGCTCCTGGACGCGCCTGGCACCGGTGGCCATGGGCGCCACGCTCCCCTACCCGGTCGTCGACTGGATCGTGTTCGAGGGCACCGAGGTCGTCGGGACGCCGCGCCCGGGGAGCGACCTGCCGCTGCAGGGATGGCAGCGCTTCACGAACACCACGCCGCACGTGCAGTACGCCATCACCTGGTACGGCCTCGCGGTCGCCCTCGCGGTCATCGCGGTGGTGCGGCTGGTGGTGGCCCCCCGGCGGGCGGCCCGTGCCGCCCGCCCGGTGGAGCGCGCCGAGGGCTAGACCCCGGCCGTCTTCTTCATGTGGTCCACGTGCTCGGCGAGGTGGCTGGCCGCCTCGGCGAGCGTCGCCTCCACGTTGCGGTTGTTGCCGGGGGCAACTTCCGCGCTCTTCGTGAGGTCGCGGTCCTCCACGTAGCGGAACGCCTTGTCGGCGATCACGTTGGCCTCTGCCAGGCGGGCCAGGGCCTCGTCGGCCGATGCCAGTTCCTTGTTCTCCCACTCGGCCGGCTTGCCCAGCATCGCCTTGGAGACGTGGTTCGCGTAGCGGACGTGCCCGCCGATGACGTGCTGCGCCACGCGCGCCGGCGGCCACTCCTCGCCGTTCCCGGCCTCGTTCCACTTCCCGGCCGCCGCCTTGATGGTGGCCTCCAGGGCCGCCTGCTGCGCCGCGATGGCCTTCCGAAGTTCGTCTGCGCTCGCCATGATGCCCTCTCCGCTCCGCGCGCCTGTCCGGCGCGAACTACTACAAGAGTGATGCGCGCTCGTACTCTACCCGGCTCCTGCAACTCTCGTTCTCTCGTCGGCTACCATGACCACCCGCTCCACCCCCCTGGCAATGAATGGGTCACCCATGAACGCACCCACCCCCACCACCCGCGATGTCCTCACCGAGGAGGAAGCAGCGGCCCGGGCGAGGCGGGTGAGCGAGGCGGACTACCGCATCGCGCTGGACCTGCGCGCGAAGGCGGCGACCTACCGCGGCGACGTCACCGTGACCTTCACGCTGGCGGACGCGGCGCCGGTCTTCCTGGACTTCACCGGCCACCGGATCGACACGCTGGAGGTCAACGGCACGCCGGTCACCGCCCCGGACTGGACGGGCTACCGCCTGACGCTGGCGTCCGGGCTCCGCGCCGGGAAGAACACCGTCCGCGTGGCGTACGAGAACGAGTACGACCACACCGGCGAGGGCTTCCACCAGTTCACCGACCCGGAGGACGGCGAGGAGTACCTCTACACGAACTTCGAGCCGTACGCCTCGCACCGGCTCTTCCCGCAATTCGACCAGCCGGACATCAAGGGCCGTTACGCCGTCACCGTGACCGCTCCGCGCGGATGGCAACTCATCGCCAACGCCTCCGTGGCCACGGTCGCTGACGCGCCGGATGGCCGCGTCGTTACCACGTTCGCGACCACCCGCACCTTCTCGACGTACCTGTTCGCCCTCATCGCCGGCCCGTTCGTGGTCTTCCGCGACCAGTGGCAGGACGTTCCGCTGGGGTTCTACGCCCGCAAGTCCCTGGCCCCGTTCGTGGACCAGGACGAGCTGATCCGGGTGACCGAGCAGGGGATGGCGTTCTACACCGAGTTCTTCGAGTACCCGTACCCCTTCCAGAAGTACGACCAGGTCTTCGTGCCGGAGTTCAACGCCGGCGCCATGGAGAACGTGGGCGCCGTCACGCACTCGGAGCGCCTGGTCTTCCGCGACCCGCCCACGGACAACGACCGCCTGAACCGCGCCGAGGTGATCCTCCACGAGCTCGCGCACATGTGGTTCGGCAACCTGGTGACCATGCGCTGGTGGAACGGCCTGTGGCTGAACGAGTCCTTCGCCACCTACATGTCCTACCTGGCGCTGTCCGAGGCGACCCGGTTCACCACGGCGTGGCAGACCTTCAACTCCGGCATGAAGAACTGGGCCTACCGGGAGGACCAGTTGATCACCACCCACCCGATCGCGGGCACGGTGGTGGACACGGACGCGACCTTCCAGAACTTCGACGGCATCACGTACGGCAAGGGCGCCGCCGTCATCAAGCAGCTCGTCGCCGCGATCGGCATGGACGGGTTCCGCCGCGGGATGCGCCGCTACTTCCGGCAGCACGAGTACGGCAACACCACCATCGAGGAGTGGCTCGCCGCCCTCGGCGCGGGCGCGGGGCGTGACCTGGGGCCGTGGGCGGAGGTCTGGCTGGGCAAGGCGTCCCTGAACACGATCGCCGCAACCGTGGAGCGGGATGGCGACCGCGTGGCGGCGCTGCGCCTGGAGCAGCGCGCCCCGGATGGCTACCCAACGTTGCGACCGCACACGCTGGAGATCGCGCTCGTGCGGGAGGAGGGCGGTCGCATCTCGATCGACAGCGTCCCGGCCACCATCGACGGCGCGAGCGCCGAGGTGCCGGCGGCGGTCGGCCGGCCGGCGCCCGACCTCACATTCCCGAACCACCACGACCACGGCTTCGTGAAGGTGGCGCTGGACGAGCCCTCGCTCGAGTTCGTGCGCGAGCACCTGGAGGAGATCGACGACCCGCTGCTGCGGATGCTGATCTGGCAGACGCTCTGGAACATGGTCCGGGACCAGCAGCTGACCTCGACGGACTTTCTGGCGATGGCGGGCCCGAAGGTTGCGCGCGAGCGTGACCACGAGCTCGTCGAGACGGTGCTGTCGCAGATGGCGGCCTGCATCTCGCGCTTCGTGCCTGAGGCGCAGAAGGCGTCCGAGGCGCACCGCTTCTTCCAGCTATGCGCGGCAACGCTACAGGACATCGAGGACCCGGACCTGAAGATCATCTGGGCGCGCACGCTCTTTGGCGTGGCGATCAACCCGGACGATATCGTCCACACCGGTGCACTCGCGGACGGCGCGATCTCCATCCCCGGGCTCTCCATCGACCAGGACATGCGCTGGACGATCGCCTCCCACCACGTCGCCTACGGCATCGAGGGCGGCTGGGCGCGCGCCGAGGCGGAGCACGAACGCGACCGCTCCGACCGCGGCCAGCGCGCCTACCTGCGCTGCGAGATCTCCCGCCCGGACTCGGACGTGAAGCAGGACGCGTGGGAGCGGTTCCACGACGGTAAGGGCTTCGGCTCGCTGCACATGAGCGCGGCGGCCATGAGCGGCTTCAACTGGTGGGCACAGGCCGAGCTGCTGGAGCCGTACACGGAGCGCTTCTTCGAGGCGCTGCCGGGCGTGTTCGAGCACGAGGACAACGAGTTCGCATCGCGCTACTTCGGGCAGTTGTTCCCGGGCTTCCGCGTCGACCGCGCCATCCTCGCCCGCTCGGAGGTGCTGCTGGCGTCGCTCGGCGACCGGCTGCCGACGTTGCAGCGCCAACTGCGCGAGGCGAACGACGATCTGCTGCGCGCCATTCGCTGTCGCGAGTTTGCCGGGGGCTAGTCCCCGGCGTTCCTGACTGAGCCGTCCGAAGAACGAGGGGATCCCGACCGTGGCCGTGCGATTGCAGGCGGTGCGCCAGCGGATGTTCTTCGGCTGGTGGCTGGTCGGGGCGGGCTCGCTCATCCAGATGCTCATCGGCGCGCTGATGCAGCATGCCTTCGGCGCCTACGCGGCGGCGCTGACCCGCGAGTATGGCTGGAGCCGGAGCCAGATGGGCTTCGTCTACTCGCTCTCGCGCGTGGAGACCGGGCTCCTGGGGCCGATCGAGGGCTGGCTGATCGACCGCTTCGGCGCGCGCAACATCATGCGCGGCGGCCTGGTCCTGTTCGGCGTGTCACTCATGCTCTTCAGCCAGACCCGCACGCTCTGGATGTTCTACGCCTCGTTCGGGATGATCTCGGTCGGCGCGAGCCTGGGCGGCTTCATGCCGATCACCGTCGCGCTCGTCCGCTGGTTCGAGCGGTTCCGAGGGCGCGCGATGGGCATCTCCTCCGTGGGGTTCGCCGTCGGCGGCCTGGTCGCCCCGGTCGTGGTGCTCTCGATCAACCAGTTCGGGTGGCGTGAGACCGCGTTCGCCTCGGGCGTGCTGGTCATGGCCCTGGGGCTGCCGCTCACCACGCTGTTCAAGGACCGTCCGCAGGACATCGGCCAGCACGTGGACGGGATCAGCCCGGAGGCGAAGGCCGCATACAACCTGGCGAACCCGGAACGCGGCGCAACCTTCACGGATGTCGACTTCACACCGGGCGAGGCGCTGCGCACGCGGGCGTTCTGGATGATTGCGCTCGGGCACGGCGCGGCGCTGACCGTGGTCACGGCCGTGATGGCGCACCTGTTCCTCCACCTCACGAAATCGCTCGGCTACTCGGACGGGGCGGCCGCCGGCATCATGGCGTTCATGACGGCGATGCAGGTGTCGGGACAGGTCGCCGGTGGGTTCCTGGGCGACCGCCTGAGCAAGCGCTTCATCGCGATGGCGTGCATGTCGATGCACGCGGCGGGGCTGCTGCTGGTCGCGTACTTCGGGGATGTCTTCGTCGCCGCGATCGGGTTCGCCGTCCTCCACGGCTTCGCGTGGGGCGCCCGAGGGCCGCTGATGCAGGCGATCCGCGCCGACTACTTCGGCACCACCTCGTTCGGGTCGATCACCGGCACATCCGCGCTCATCACCATGTTCGGCACGGCCAGCGGCCCGATCATCGCGGGGATGCTCTACGACGCGACGGGGTCGTACGAGTTCGGCTTCACGATCATCGCCGGTATCGCGGCTGCCGGCTCAATCTTCTGGGTGCTGGCGACCAAGCCCACCCCGCCGAGGCGGCCGGTCGCGGTCGCCTGAGCCGACGCGGGCGCCCTCAGCGCTCCCCGCGCGTGCGAGGGCGGATCGCCGCCTCGAGATCGCGCCGGATCACGCGCACGATCTTCACGCTGATCATCAGCGCCTGGGCGATGTGATCGTCCGACATGCCGGATGCGATCCAGCGCCGGATCTCCTGTTCCTGCTGCGGACTCACCACGCCTCGATGTCCCCTCAATGCAGGAGGGGCCCGCTGCTCGCGGGCCCCTCCGTGACGCTTCGCTCGCCGGGCGAACCTAGTCGTTCAGTAACTGGCGCAGCACGTACAGCAGGATGCCGCCGTGCTTGTAGTACTCCAGCTCGTTCGGCGTGTCGATGCGCGACACCGCCTGGAACGTGGACTCCTTGCCGTCGTCGGCGAGCACCCGCACCGTCACCGTCTGCTTCGGCGCGAGGCCGGAGGCGAGGCCGACGATGTCGTAGCGCTCGCGCCCGGTCAGGCCCAGCGACTGCACGGACTCGCCGGGCATGAACTGCAGTGGCAGGATGCCCATGCCGATGAGGTTGCTGCGGTGGATGCGCTCGAACGACTGCGCGATCGCCACCTTCACGCCCTGCAGGTTCGGCCCCTTGGCCGCCCAGTCACGGGACGAGCCGGTGCCGTACTCCTTGCCGGCGAGCAGCACGAGGGGGACGCCCTCCTCGCGGTACTTCTCGGCGGCGTCCCAGATGGTCATCTCCTCGCCGTCCGGCAGGTGGAGGGTCAGGTTGCCGTCCTTGCCGACCAGGGCGTTCTTGAGGCGCACGTTCGCGAACGTGCCACGCATCATGACCTCGTGGTTGCCACGGCGGGAGCCGTACTGGTTGAAGTCCTTCTGGGCGACCTCGTTCTCCTCCAGGTAGCGCGCCGCGGGCGAGCCCTTGGCGATGCCACCGGCAGGGGAGATGTGGTCGGTGGTGACGGAGTCGCCGAAGACCGCCAGCACGCGCGCGTCCGAGATGTCCCGGACCGGCAGCGGCTCGCGCGAGAGGTTGTCGAAGAACGGGGGCCGGCGGACGTAGGTCGAGTTCGGGTCCCACTGGAACCGCTCGCCGGTGGGGGCCACCAGCGCCTGCCAGCGCTCGTCACCCTTGAACACGTCCGCGTACTCGCGCCGGAACATCTCCTGCTTCACGGACGACTGCATCGTCGCCTCCACCTCCGCCTGGCTCGGCCAGATGTCGCGGAGGAAGACCGGTCCGTTCGTGCCCTCGCCGATCGGGTCGTTGTAGAGGTCGATGTCCGTGGTGCCGGCCAGCGCGTACGCCACCACCAGCGGCGGCGAGGCGAGGTAGTTGGAGCGCACCTTGTTGTGCACGCGCGCCTCGAAGTTGCGGTTGCCGGAGAGCACCGCGGCGACGGCGAGGTTGCCGGAGTCGACGGCGGCCTCCACCGGCTCCGGCAGCGGGCCGGAGTTGCCGATGCAGGTGGTGCAGCCGTAGCCGACCAGCTCGAACCCAAGTTCGTCCAGGTAGGACGTCAGGCCGGCCTGGTTCAGGTAGTCCGTGACCACCTTCGAGCCGGGCGCCAGGCTGGTCTTCACCCACGGCTTCGTCCGCAGGCCCGCCTCGACCGCCTTCCGGGCGACGAGGCCGGCGCCGATCATCACCTCCGGGTTGGAGGTGTTGGTGCAGGAGGTGATCGCGGCGATCACGACAGAGCCGTTCTCGATCTCGTACGTCGAACCATCGTCATGCACGACGACCGGTGTCGCGGAGGAGCCCTGCCCGACCCAGTCGGCGATCTCCTTCTGCGCGGCGGCCTTCGCCCCGGTCAGCGGGATGCGGTCCTGCGGGCGCTTCGGCCCGGCCAGGCTCGGCTCGATCGAGGAGAGGTCCAGCTCCACGAGCTGGCTGTAGACCGGGTCCGGGGTCGCGTCCGTGCGGAAGAGGCCCTGCGCCTTGCAGTACGCCTCCGTCCGCTGCACGACGCGCTCGTCGCGGCTGGTGAAGCGCATGTAGCGGAGCGTCTCGTCGTCCACGGGGAAGAAGCCGACGGTGGCGCCGTACTCCGGGCACATGTTCGCGATGGTGGCGCGGGCCGCCAGCGAGAGGTTGCTCAGGCCCTGGCCGAAGAACTCCACGAACTGGCCGACGACGTTCAGCGAGCGCAGCAGTTCCGTCACGCGCAGCACGAGGTCCGTGCCCGTCGCGCCCTCCGGCAGTTTGCCGACGAGGCGGACGCCGACGACCTTCGGGATCAGCATCGCGACCGGCTGGCCGAGCATGGCCGCCTCCGCCTCGATGCCGCCGACGCCCCAGCCGACGATGCCCAGGCCGTTGATCATCGTGGTGTGCGAGTCGGTGCCGACGAGCGTGTCGGGGTAGATGACCCCGTCCGTCTCGAACACGACCTGGCCGAGGTACTCCAGGTTCACCTGGTGGACGATGCCCGTTCCGGGCGGCACGGCGCGGAAGCCGTTGAAGGCCTGCTGCGCCCACTTCAGGAGCTGGTAGCGCTCCGAGTTGCGCTCGTACTCGAGTTCCACGTTGCGGGCGAAGGCGTCCGAGATGCCGAACACGTCCACCTGCACGGAGTGGTCGATGACCAGGTCCACCGGCTGGAGCGGGTTGATCTTCTTCGGGTCGCCGCCCATCTCCGCCATCGCGTCGCGCATCGCGGCGAGGTCAACGACGGCGGGGACGCCGGTGAAGTCCTGCAGCACCACGCGGCCGGGGCGGAACTGGATCTCGGTGTCGGGCTCCGCGTTCGGGTCCCACTTCGCCACGGCCTCAATCTGGGCGCGGTCAACGCTCAGGTTGTCTTCGTAGCGGATCAGGTTTTCCAGCAGGATGCGGTGCGTGAACGGGAGTTTGACCAGGTCGGCGCCCAGCGCCGCCGCGGCCTTGTCCAGGCGGTAGTAGGTGTACCGGTCGGGCCCCACCTGCAACGTGTCGCGAGAGCCAAAACTGTCCAGGCTGTCAGCCATCACCATCTCCTCCATCGACACGCTCCCGCGGTGAGGCGCCGGGGAACCGGGACGTGTGCGGCGGGCTCGCGACCTCAGGAGCCCTGTCGCCGCCGGGCCGATCCTAATGCATGGGCCATCAGGTGGAAGATGCGCCTACGAGGCGCGGAAGCACCCCTGGAGGTGGTCCTGCGCCATCCCGGTCGCCTGCATGAACGCGTACATCGTCGTGGGGCCCACGAAACGGAAGCCGTCCCGCTTCAGCGCCTTGCTGAGCGCCCGGGATGCCTCGGTCTCCGCCGGAATGTGCTCCAGCGCCGTGCGGCGCGTGACCACCGGCCGGCCGCCGGCCAGCCCCCACAGGTACGCATCCAGGCTGCCGTGCCGCGCGACCGCGTCCAGCGCGGCGCGGGCGTTGCCGATCGTCGCCTCGATCTTCCCGCGGTGGCGGATGATCCCGGGGTCCGCGAGCAGCCGCTCCACGTCCGCCTCCCCCATCGCGGCGACACGTTCCAGGTCCCAGCCCAGGAAGGCGCGCCGGTAGCCCTCGCGGCGCAGGAGGACGGTGCGCCAGGACAGCCCGGCCTGGGCGCCCTCCAGCGTGAGGCATTCAAAGAGGCGGCGGTCGTCATGCTCCGGCACGCCCCACTCCTCGTCGTGGTAGCGAACCATCTCCGGCTCCGTGCCGGCCCAGGCGCAGCGCTGGCGGCCGTCCTCGACCATCGTGCCCTCCCGGACAGCAGAACGCCCCGGCCAGGTGGC
>PHBR01000018.1 GCA_002840675.1 Chloroflexi bacterium HGW-Chloroflexi-9 | reverse complement strand
GTGCCGCGTTCGCGCGACACACGCCAGTCCGCCGCGGCGCGGGGTCGATGCCCAGCACCGTCGCGTGCGGCAGCGCCGAGGCGAGCGGGAGCGCCGGCCAGCCGTCGCCCGGGCCGATGTCCACGACGACGCGGCCGCCCTCGGGCAGGTGGCTCGCATAGTCGGCGACGCGGGCGGCGTCCGCCCAATGCTGCTCGCGCTGCGGGTCGTATGGCACATCGACGAACGCCAACTGGCGGTTCGACCAGAGCGGGGCGACCTCGTACAGGGCGCGGGCGGACTCCACCGCCTCGGGCGGGACGAGTTCGCGCCAGCGGCGCTCGAGCGGCGTGAGGTCGGCGGCGTCATCCACCGCCCGATGTAAGCAGACGGGGCGGCCGGCGTCTTGCCGTGCCGCCCCGTCCGAGGCGATTCGAGGGCGACCCGCTACGGGTCGAGGCGCGCGGAGGCCGATCCGGTGACGACCTCCTTGCCCTCCTGGTTCACCGTCGAGACCTCCAGGTCGACGACGGGACCGCCGTTCTCGTGGCGGATCTCCTTCACCGTGGCGCGCGCCGTGAGCGTGTCCCCGGGGAAGACCTGGGAGACGAAGCGGACGCCGTACTTCGTGAGGCGGCCATCGCCCAGCCAGTTCGTGAGCATCTTCCCGGTCAGGCCCATGCTGAGCATGCCGTGCGCGAACGCGGTCGGGTATCCGGCGATCTTCGTCGCGAACACCTCGTCGGTGTGCAGCGGGTTGTAGTCCCCGGAGGAACCGGCGTACTGGACGATCTGCGTGCGGCTGAGGTCGTGGCAGACCACCTCCTCATGCACGTCGCCCACCTTGATGCTGCTTGCCTTGAGTGCCATCGCTGTCCCCTAGTCCTGCTGCACCGGGCGCTCGGTGCGCACGCCGACGGAACGAGCGGTGATCACCAGCTCGTTGTTCTGGTCGTAGTACTCCGTGATCGACTCGCTGAAGATCAGCTTGCCGGCACGGCGTCCCTCGCGCTCCCACGACTCACCGGGGCGGGAGACGGAGTGCAGTACGTCGCCGGGCTTCAGGTGCCGGTGGTACTCGTAGTGCTGCTCGGCGTGCAGGCCGGAGCCACCACCGGCGCGCGGCTGCTCCGCGACCGGCTCTTCCTTCACGTTGGACCCGGTCGGGTTCTTGCCGGAGCCGAACCACTTCTGCCCGATCTTCGGGCGCAGGCCGTAGTCCGGGTCGAACTGCGCGGACGCCTGCACGAAGGTCGGGGGAGCGATGATCGCGCCCGGCTCCGTGCCCTTCGCATAGTTCTCGTCGTAGTAGATCTGGTTCGCGTCGCCGATGGAGCGCGCGAACAGCATGATGTGGCCCGCTTCCACGGGGAACCGCTCGACTGGCATGTAGCCTCCTCATTCAGCGGGCGCGGGCCGGTGGCTTCAACCCCGGTAGTCCCCCCGTCGCCCGGCGTCACGGTAGCGAACCCGTACCCGCCTGCACAGAGTCCATCGCGCCGAAACGAATCGAGGGCGTCTCGCGACGCCCTCGACCGGAGGTTGGAACCGATGCCTGCTACTGCAGGACGCCCACCGACCGCATCAGTTCGACCGTGCCCTGGAGGTCGGACAGGTCGTTCAGGTCCAGGTCGGGCGGGGTCACGCTCGCCAGGCCCGGCAGGTCCGCGCTCGGGGCGACCGAGGCGATAACCGGGTACTCGAATGTCTGCTCGGCGAAGTAGCGCTGCGCCTCCTCCGAGAGCAGGAACGCCATCAGCGCCCGCGCCGCGTCCGGCACGTCCGTGGACTTCAGAATGCCGCCGCCGGCGACGCCCACCATCGAGCCGACGTCGCCGGCCTCGGTGTAGTGGTTGGCGACGGGGAAGTTGGGCCCCTGGTCACGCAGGAACTGGAACAGGTAGTAGTGGTTGACCAGGCCGAGGTCGACCTCGCCGTCTGCCACAGCCTGCACCACGGAACCGTTGTTCGCGTAGGCGGTGGCGCCGTTCGCGACCATGCCCTCCAGCCACGCCTTCGCGGCGGCGTCGCCCTCCACCAGGCGGAAGGCGGTCACGAACGCCTGCAGCGAGGCGTTCGTCGGCGCCCAGCCGACACGCCCCTTCCATTCCTCGTTCACGACGTCCTTCACGGACGACGGCAGGTCGGCCACCGCCACGACGTCCTTGTTGTAGACGATCACGCGCACACGACCGGACAGGCCGACCCAGCCACTCTGGTTGGAGCGGAACACGGCCGGCACCAGGTCCAGCAACGCCGGGTCCAGCGGGGCGAACAGGCCCGCCTGCTCGACGGCGCCCAGGCCGCCCGTGTCCTGCGCCAGGAACACGTCCGCCGGGCTGCGCGCCCCCTCTTCCAGAATGGTGCCTGCGATCTCCGAGGTGGACCCGTACTTCGCGTCCACCTTCACGCCGGTCTGCTTCGAGAACATCTCCAGCAGCGGCGCGATCAGCGCCTCGTTACGGCCCGCGTACACGGTCAGCCGCTGACCTTCGACGGGAACCTCGGTCGCGGTGCCGTCCGTCGTGTCGTCGTCAGAGGAACATGCGACCGAAACCAGCGCGATCAGCGGGAGCAGCAACCCCGCCAGCCATCGCATTCGCCTCGATCGCCCGCCGCTGTTCGTACCCATGAAGCCTCCGCCTCTGTCTGGCACACAGACGCGATGCCAGGGACTGTGTCTTAGCGACGACTATCACTGAGCCAATGCTTATCTGCAACTTTGTTTCGGAAAATTAGAGGAAATTATGGAATCCGAGTCCGGTGCGGGGCACCGGAGGACTCGTGAGGGCGACGGGCTACCGCTAGAACAGCGACCCGTGACGGATGGTCCGCTCGATCGCGTAGACCACGAGTAGGCCCGCGCCGACGGCGAGCCATTTCCAGTAGAACCGGCCTGGATCCTCAAGCATGACCGCTAGCCTACGGCCTGCGCGACCTCTCGTGCGAGGGGGAGCGCGGAGGTGAATCCGGGCGATTCGATCCCACCGAGGTGGACGTAGCCGCGGTCGTGCCAGAGCAGGAAGTCCACCTGGCCCTGCCCCGGCTGCTGCAGTTTCGGCCGGTAGCCCACCTGCCCGGGCGCGATCTGGTCGGCGCGCAGCCCCGGGATAAAGCGCCGCCCCGCCTCCAGGAATCGCGCCGCCCAGGCCGCGTCCGCTTCGTGCCGGTAGTCCAGCGCCGCGCCGTCCTCGTGCCACTCCGTGGACGGCCCGAGGTGTACGCCACCATCGAGGTCGACCGTCAGGTGCAGGCCCAGGCCGCCAGCGGCGTGCTCCGGGAGCGGGTAGATCGGTCGCGAGACGGTCCGCGCCGCTTCGGGGTCGATCACGTCGTAGTACCGCCCCACATTCACGCTCTGCCGGAGCACGGGCACGATCACACCGTCCTGCACCCCACCGTCCAGGGGATACGCCGCGAGCGCGGCGACCTCGTGCGCACGGAGGCCGGCAGCGTTCACCAGGACCTGGCACGTGAGCGTGGAGGCGGCGCCGTCCGCGTCGCGCAGGTCGATCCGGAAGTCGCTCGCGGTGCGCTCGATCGCGGTGACCTCGTGGCGGTAAACGACCAGTGCGCCGTGGTCGCGTGCCGCCGATTCGAGCGACCGCACGAAGGCGAACGTGTCGACCACGCCGGTGCTGGGCGACCAGACCGCCTCCAGCGCGGGGAGATGCGGCTCCAGCGCAACGATGCGCTCGCCCCCGATGCGCTCAATGCCGCGCACGCCATTCTGGACGGCCTGCCGGTAGACCTCGTCCAGGCCGCCGCGTTCCTCCTCGGTGAACGCGGCGATCAACTTGCCGGTGCGCCGGACGGGGACGTGGTGCGAGTCGCACCACTCGTACACGGCGGCGTTGCCTTCCAGGCACAGGCGGTGCTTGAGCGACCCGGTCGGGTAGTAGATCGAGGCGTGCACAACGCCGCTGTTGTGCGAGGAGGTCTCCCGCGCCGGCCCCTCGTGCCGCTCGATGACGATGACCGAGCGGTCCCGCGACAGCCGCTCCGCGACGGCGAGGCCGACGACGCCGGCGCCGATGACCACGACCTCCGCATCGCGCCCAGCCCCGGTCATGCGGAGGCGACCTGGCCGTCCGCCGTGAACACCAGGTGGGAGCCCTCCACGTGCTCGAGCCGTGCGCCCGGCGCGACGAGGGCGTGCGACAGGATCACGTCCGCCAGGCGCGCGCCGGCGCCCACCACCACGTTCGGACCGAGGCTGCACCGCTCCACGACGGCATCCGACGCGACCAGCGCCGGGACATCCAGCAGCGCCTCCTGCGTCCGCAGCAGGCTCGCGAGCGTGCCGGTGTCGTGCCACGCGCCAGGGAACACCGCCCCGCCGATCGTGCCGTGCCCCTCGCGCAGCATGACCTCCAGCGTGCCGGAGAGTTCCACCTCGCCGCGCGGGCTGATCAGCGGGTGCTCGCGCAGGTACTCCACCGCGGCTGGTGCGAGCATCCAGATGCCGACGAGTGCGAGGTTGGAGCGCGGCTCCGCCGGCTTCTCCACCAGGTCCACCACCCGGTCGCCCTCCAGCACCACGATCCCCATCTCCTTCGGGCGGTCCGTCTCGTGGAGCGTGAGCCAGGCGTCGTACTTCGAGGAGGTGAACGCGCGCACCTGCGGGCCCAGATCGCCGCCCAGCACCGTGTCGACGGCGGCTACCACCACGTGCCGCCCGTCGAGCGCGGCGCCCGCGCTGAGGAGGGCGTCCCCGGAGCCCCGGGGCACCATCTGCCGCGCCACGGTCACGCTCATGCCGGCCGGTGCGGCCTCGACCGCCGCGGGGCCGGTGCGGTCGTCATCGGCGCCCACCACCACCACCACCTCGCGGATGCCGGCGGCGGCGAGCATGTCGAGCGAGTAGGAGATGAGCGGGCGGTTGAGGAGGGGGATGAGGGACTTCGGCATGCCCTCGGAGAGGGGGCGCAGGCGGGTGGCGCGCCCGCCGGTGAGAATGACGCCGAGCGGTTCCACGCGAGCCGGCCCTTCCGGTGCAGGCCGCCCTCCGGCGGCCTCCGTCGATGCCGCCCAGTCTCGCACAGTCCCCGCGCAGACGATGCCGTCCGCGGGCTGCACGAGGGCCGGGCGGAGTGCCCGAGGCGGAATGCCCGAGGCCGGACGGTATACGCTACGCTCGACCCCACCAGTAGTGACTGATTCGGCGACTGTGACGGCACTCAGTGCCTGCCACAGGCTGCCCGGAGCGCGGCCCGTTGACCAGCCTCCCCGTGACGCACCGGCGCCTCGTCCGCTGGCCGCGAGGCCATGTGCCGGGCCCCTGGCTCGTGCTCGCGGGGCTGATCGTCGCGGGCGCCAGCCTGCTCCCCCCCGTCTACCTGGTGGTGCGGGCGCTGGAGAGCGCGGACACGGCGCGCGACGTGCTGCTGGCGCGCACCACCGGGCAGCTGCTCGTGCGCACGGTGCTCTTCGCCGCCGCCGTCACCGCCGCCGCCACCGCAATCGCCCTGCCGATGGCGTGGCTCGTGGAACGCTCCGACCTCAGGGGGCGGCGGTTGATCGGCGTGCTCGCGGCGCTGCCGCTCGCCGTGCCGTCCTACGTCGGCGCGCTCACCTTCATCTCCGCCTTCGGCCCGCGGGGCCTGGTGCAGGGACTGCTGGAGCCGTGGGGCGTCGAGCGCCTGCCCTCGATCTACGGTTGGGTCGGGGCCACGCTTGCGCTCACGATGTTCACCTACCCGTACCTGTTCCTGACGCTCCGTCCCGCCCTCGCCACGCTCGATCCCCGGCTGGAGGAGATGTCGCGGACGTTCGGCTACGGGCGCATCACCACCTTCGTGCGCGTCGTCCTGCCGCAGATCCGCCCGGCGCTCTTCTCCGGCAGCCTGCTTGTCGCCCTCTACGCGCTGTCTGACTTCGGCACGCCGTCGTTGATGCGCTTCGACTCCTTCACCCGCGTGATCTTCATCCGCTACCAGTCCGCCTTCGACCGCGGCAACGCTGCCACGCTCGCCCTCCGTGCGCGAGGCAGGCCGCCCGCCGGTGCCCGTCGCGCTCGGACGCTGGCGGTGGGCCTCCTACGGGTTCGTCGCGCTCGTCGTCGGCATCGCGCTGGTCGTGCCCGTCGCCGTGCTCACGCACTGGGTGCTGCGCGGCTTGGACGCGGGGATCGCCTTCCGAGGCGTGAACGACGTGATCGGCAACTCGGTCACCGCTGCCGCGCTCGCCGCCGGGGCCGCGGCGGTGGTCGCGCTGCCCGTCGCCATCCTCGGCGTCCGCTACCGAGGCAACTGGTTCAGCCGGATCGTGGAGGTACTTTCGTACACGGGCTACGCGCTCCCCGGGCTGGTCGTCGGCCTGGCGCTGGTGTTCTCCGCGATCCGGTTCGCGTGGCTGTACCAGTCGCTCACCATCCTGGTGATCGCCTACGTCATGCTGTTCCTGCCGCAGGCGACGAACGCAACGCGCGTCGCCCTGCTGCGCGTGCGTCCCTCGATGGAGGAGGCGGCGCGCGGCCTCGGACGGCGTCCCGCGGGGGTCCTCCGCACGATCACGCTGCCGCTGGCCGGTCGGGGCGTGATCGCCGGCGCGGCGCTGGTCTTCCTCACCACCATCAAGGAACTGCCCGCCACGCTGATCCTCGCGCCGCCCGGCTTCCAGACGCTGGCGACGCGCGTCTGGTCCGCCTCCAGCGACGCCCGCTACGGGGAGGCGGCCCTGCCCGCCCTGATCCTCGTGGGCATTTCGCTCCTGGCGCTGCTCGTGCTGAATTTTGGGACGAGGCGGTAACCATGCCCGACCCGCTCCGGATCGCCGTCCGCGCCCAGGGGCTCTCGTGCCGCCTCGGCGACACGATCGCCGTGCACGACCTCTCGCTGGAGGTGTACGCCGGCGAACTCTTCGCGATCCTCGGGCCCTCCGGCTGCGGCAAGACCACGTCGCTCCGGCTGCTCGCCGGGTTCGAGCGCCCGGACTCCGGCTCGCTGTGGCTGTTCGACGACCTCGTCGCCGGCGAGGACGCGTTCGTCCCCGCGGAGCGGCGGCGCGTCGGCATGGTGTTCCAGGACTACGCGCTATTCCCGCACATGAGCGTGGCGGAGAACGTGGCCTATGGCCTGTCGAAGGCGCCCGACCGCGCGGCGCGCGTCGCGGAGATACTGGACCTGACCGGCCTGGGCGCGCTCGGCGAGCGGGCCGTGCACGAGCTCTCCGGCGGCGAGCAGCAGCGCGTCGCACTGGCCCGTGCGCTGGCGCCGAGGCCGCGGCTGCTGCTGCTGGACGAGCCGTTCTCCAACCTCGACCCGTCACTCCGCGCGCGCGTGCGGGCGGAGGTGCGCGAGATCGTGAAACTCGCGGGCACCACCGCCGTCCTCGTTACCCACGACCAGGAGGAGGCGCTTTCGATCGCGGACCGGATCGCGTTCATGTGGCGCGGGCGCGTGGAACAGGTCGGCACCCCGGACGAGATCTACTCGCGCCCCACCACCGTCCACGCCGCCGACTTCATTGGCGACGCGAATATCTACCGGCTCCGCGCCCAGGGCGGCCGCGTCCAGACCCCCTTCGGCGAACTGCCCGCGCCGGAGGGCGCGGACCGCGTCGCCGTGGTGGTACGCCCGGAGGAACTGCAGATCATGGCCGGCGGCATCGGCGGCGAGGTGATCGCCCGCGAGTACTACGGCCACGACCAGGTGCTACACGTCCGCCTGCACAGCGGCGCCGAGGTGCGCGTCCGCGTGGGCCCGCACGAGCGCCTCGGCGGGGCGGGGCCGATCGCCCTCGGCCTGCGCACGCAGCCGCTCGTCCTCCCGGCCGTCGACGAATAGCGGCCAGGTCACGCCGATGCACCCCACCGCCACGACCCGCCCGACGATCACCCCCGGCCGCATCGAAGAGATCGCGCCGGAAGTCGACCGGCTCTGGCAACTGATCCTGCTGGACGACAACGACCACACCTACGACTACGTGATCGAGATGCTGGGCGCGGTCTTCGGCTATAGCACGGAGAAAGCGTTTGCCCTCGCGCGCATCGTGGACACGCAGGGCCGCGTCACGCTGATGACCGCCAGCCGCGACGCGTGCGAGGCGAAGCAGACCGCCGTCCACGCGTACGGCGCGGACCCTCGCCTCCCACAGTCGAAGGGCTCCATGTCCGCGATCCTCGAGCGACTCGACTAGCCGCACGTCGATTACACTCGTGGTTGCGGCGCGGGGTGCGGGAGGACGTATGGGCCTGGCATCCCCGGATCTGAACTACCTGGCGGCCGTCGCCGGCGGAGTCGCGTACTTCGCCTTCGGCGCGCTCTGGTACACGTTGCTCTTCGGCAAGCGCTGGATGGCGCTCCGCGGCATGGCCGCGGACGACCCCGGCGCGCCGCCCGCGATGATGGGCCTGACCGCCATCGCCGGGATCGTCTCCACCCTTGTCATCGGCGCGGTCTACGAATGGGCCGGCGGCACTGGGCCGGTGGACGGTCTGGTCGTCGGCCTGATCATCGGCGCCGGCGTGGTGGCGATGGAGTCGATCAAGAGCGTGGTGTACGAGCAGGCCCCGTGGGCGCTGTACGCGATCAACACGTCGTACGCCGTGCTTGGCTTCGCGCTGGCCGGACTCGTCTACGCCTTGATCGCCTGAGTGAGCGGCGCGGAGGCCGCGCGTACACTGGCGGCGTGAATCAGCCCGCGACGCCGGCCTCCAACCCGCCCCTGAACCTGGCTCGCTGGTGCCTCGGCGACCGCGCCGAAGACCCGGCCCGGGCGCACGCGCCCGCCTTCACTTTCGTCCACGAGGACGGCCACACTGACACGTGGACGGCAGCCGAGGCGTGGACACGCGTGCAGCGGATCGGGCGCGGGCTCCTCGCGCGCGGTCTCGCCCCCGGCGACCGCGTGCTGGTGCGGCTCCCCCACTCTCCGGACTACGCCTTCGCCTTCCTCGGCGCGACCGTCGCGGGCCTCGTCCCCATCCCCGCCTCGCCCGCGCTGACGGACGAGGAGGCCGCGTTCCTCGCCGCCGACTCGGAGGCCGCCGCCTCGATCACGACGCCTGCCCTGCGCCTGGCCGGCGCGACCGGCGCGTGGGTGGACGCGAGCGCCCTGGACGCCCTGGATGGCGACGGACCGCTGCCGGAGACGCATGCGGAAGACCCGGCGTTCCTCATCTACACCTCCGGCACCACGGACCGGCCGAAGGGCGTGCTGCACGCGCACCGCACCGTGTACGGCCGCGCGATGATGCGCGAGGCGTGGCAGGGCTTCCAGCCCGGCGACGTGACGCTGCACGCGGGCACCCTCAACTGGTCGTACACGCTGGGCGTGGGGCTGATGGACCCGTGGGCGGCGGGCGCGCACGCCGTGCTGGCGGCAGGCGTCTCCGGCGCGGATGGCTGGCCCGCGCTGATGGAGCGCCTCGGCGTGACCGTGTTCGCCGCCGTGCCCACCGTCTACCGCCAGATGCTGAAGTACGGGCAGCCGGAGGCGCACGACCTCTCCCGCCTCCGCCACGTGCTCTGCGCCGGCGAACCGCTCCCACCGACCCTCCGCGACGAATGGCGCGCCCGCGCCGGGACGGAGATGTACGAATCGCTCGGCATGACCGAGGTCAGCACGTACATCTCCAGCGGCCCGACCATTCCGGTGCGCGCCGGTTCGCCCGGCCGTCCACAGCCCGGCCGCCGCGTCGCGATCCTCGACGCTGACAGCGACAGCACGACGCCGCTCCCGCCCGGCCAGGTGGGGCTGCTGGCGGTGCACCGCTCCGACCCCGGGCTGATGCTGGGCTACTGGCGCCGGCCGGTGGAACAGGCGGAGGTCTTCCGCGGCGAGTGGTTCACCGGCGGCGACCTCGCCTCGATCGACACGGACGGCTACGTCTGGTTCCACGGCCGCCACGATGACCTCATCAAGTCCTTCGGCTACCGGCTGTCGCCTGTGGAGATCGAGCACGCGCTGTCAGGCGCGCCCGGCGTGCTGGAGGTGGCGGTGGTGGGGCTGGCCGTGGACACCGGCAAGACACTGGTGACCGCGTGCGTCGTCCCGCAGCCGGACACCGCCCTGGACGTCGCCGCGCTCCAGGAGTTCGCGGCGCAGCACCTGGCGGAGTACAAGCGCCCGCACCAGTACCTGCTCCAGTCGGAGCCGCTGCCGCGCACGCGTAACGGCAAGGTGCTCCGGCGCGCGATCATCGAACGGCTCACGCCCCGGGCCTGACCGCCCCGGTGGACACGCCCCGCCCGGCGCGCCATGCTGCCGGTGACCGGCGAGAGGACCCCGATGGACCGACAGCGCGCGATCTTCACCGGCACGGTCGGCGGCTTCGTGTCCGGCCTCACGGGCATCGGCGGCGGCACCGTGATGGTGCCCCTGCTCACCGGCCTGCTGAAACTCACCCAGCGCCGCGCGCACGCCACCTCGCTGGTGATCGTGATCTTCGCGGCGCTCGCCGCCGTCTCGCAGTACATCATCCGCGGCGAGGTGGACTGGGCGCTCGCGGCCGCGCTCACGGTCTCCTCGGTCGTCGGCGCGCAGATCGGTGCGCACGTGATGCACGCGATGCCCGACCGCGAACTGCGGCTGGTCTTCGCCATCTTCCTGATCGTCGTGGGCGTTCGCCTGCTGGTGTTCGGGTAACCGCGATGGGAGACGTGATCGCGGTCGCCCTCATCGGTCTCGTCGGCGGCGCCGCCAGCGGGCTGCTCGGCGTGGGCGGCGGCACGCTGTTCGTGCCGGCGATGGTCCTCATCTTGGGCAAGGAACAGCACCTCGCGCAGGGCGTCTCGCTGGTCGTGATCATCCCGACCGCGATCTCCGCCACGCTCACGAACCTCAGGGGCGGCTATGTGGACGTGGAGACCGCGAAGTGGGTCACACCGCTGGCGATCGCGTTCGCCCTCGCCGGTGGCTACGTCGCCGGGCTGCTCGATGGTGACACGCTCAGCCGCATCTTCGGCGTGGTCGTGCTGTACGTCGGCACGCGGACGCTCTTCACCACCTGGCGCACCATCCGCCGCGAACGCGCCGCGGAGCGCGCGAGCGCCTGAGTCGGCCGTGAGCGCGACACGATGACCTCGGACGCTCCCACCCGCGAGGCGGAGACGCGGTCGGCCGAACGGCCGATCGAGGCGACGCTGCCGCCATACACGGTGGTGCTCCACAACGACGATGTGAACAGCATGGACCATGTGGTGCGCGCGCTGCTGGTGTCCGTGCCGGAACTGACCGTGGAGCGGGCGGTCGAGGTGATGCTGACGGCGCACGAACACGGACGCGCGGACGTGATCACCTGCCCGCTGGAGCGCGCCGAACTCTACCGCGACCGCCTGGAATCACACCGCCTGACGGCGACGATTCGCAGGGGCGCCTAGCGGGCCGCCGCGGCGGCGCGTTCGTCCAGGATGCGCTGCGGTAGGTTCGGCTTCTTCACCAGCAGGACGAAGCACGCAGCCAGCAGCCAGAGCGCTCCGACTGCCAGGAACGCACCGTAGTAGTTGCCCACCCGGTCGTAGTAGATCTGCACCGCCTGCGGGCCGCCGGCGCCGAAGAAGAGCGCGAACGGCATCGCCACGCTCCGCACGGCACCCAGGTAGCGCCGCCCGAAGTAGGAGCCCCAGATCACTTCCTGGATCGGGATCTGCCCGCCGAGGCCGGTGCCTACCAGGATGAAGCCGAGCGCCAGGATCACCCCGGCGCCCGCCTGCGCGGCGAAGACGACTACCACCGAACCGATCGATGCGACAACGAAGCTGGAGGCGGCAAGCACCTTCGGCGATACGCGGTCCATACCCCAGCCCCAGGCCGGCTTCACGAGCGCCGCCGGCAGCGCGACGAACAGCGACAGCATCAGCGAAGCGAACGTGCGGCTGAAGCCGGCGTCCGTGGTGAACGGGATCGTGGTGAACAGCATCGTCCCCAGGCCCACGCCGGATACGCCGAACGCGAGCACGATTAGGTAGAAGGCGGGCGTCCGCAGCGCCTCGCCACGGGTCAGCGAGTTCGCGAAGTCGGCGCGGACGCGGTCGCCGGCCGGACTGGCCATCTCCTCGTCCGTCTTGCCGTCCGGGTTCAGTCCCTGCTCCTCCGGCGTGCCACGCATCATGGCGGCGGCCGGATACAGGAGCGCCCACGCGATGATCGCCAGGACCCGCCAGCCGGCCCGCCAGCCGAACTCGTCCACGATCGGCGTGAGGACGAGCGGCAGGAACACGCCGGCGGCGGAGACACCCATCGAGGAGAAGCCGACCATCCGGCCGCGCTTCTCCACCCACCACTTGGCGAGGGTGACGTTGACGACCAGGTTGCCGACCATCGCCGCGCCCATGACCAGGATCACGCCGCGCAGCAGGATGTACTGCCACAGGTCCGTGACGAACGAGGTCGTGAACACGGCCGCGCCGATGATCGTCGCGCCCGCGAACATCAGCCGCCGCGCATACCCCCGGTCGACCAGCGTCCCGAGGAATATTCCCAGGAACGCAGTGAAGAAGCGGCCAACCGTCTGCGCCAGCGTGAAGTCAGACCGGGTCCAGTCCAGGTCCTCCGTCATCGGCACCAGGAAGACGCCGGCGACGTAGGTCTGCGCGCCCGCCGAGATCATCTGCGCGAAGAATGCCGCGCCGACGAGGTAGTAGCCGTAGTAGATCTTGGGGCGCCGTCGTCGCCCCGGCTCGGGCGACGCGTCCGCTGCGCCGGCGGGGGGAGAGGTTTCTACGGCCATGGCTGGCTCCTCGTCGAGTGAGCGGCCCGGATGACCGGCGCACTATAACGCCGCCAATGCAACCCTGACGCGAGGGTCAGAGAAAACGCTTCACCGGCTGAGGAAATCCCTACGCGCGCCCTCGGAGCGGCGGCAGGCCCAGCGCCTGCCTCCGGGCGTTCGCCGCGCGAAACAGCACCGGGTCGGCCTCCAAGAACCGCCCGAGGGCGGTCGTGCTCACCGGCAGCGCCTCCGCCGCCTCCGAGACGCGCCAGCCCGCGGCCTCCAGCAGGTCGAACACGGCGCCCACGACCTCCGGGTACCGGGGGTTCTTCTGCGACACGCTGATCCGGGCGCCGCGCATAGTCGCCGCCAGCGCCGCCGGCGGCGCGTACGCCTCCAGGTCGACCGGCTCCCGGAGTGCCACCGCCAGCGCCACCCGGAGGCGGCTGAGGGCCATCGCGCGGTTCTCGTGCTGGGAGCGCGTCTCCACGGCGGTCGCCTCCAGCCCGGACGGGCGGTGGCGGAGGCGCACGGCGGTGTCCGTCTTGTTCCGATGCTGGCCGCCCGGGCCGCTCGCGCGGAAGCGGTCCACCTCGCACTGGGCAAGGAGGGCATCGTCGTCCAGGGCCAGGTAGGCGCGCCAGCCGGTCATGCGTCCGAAGGTACCGCGCTACCGCCTCGGCCGCCCGGAATCTAGACTGGCAACCTCAGCGACGCGGGAGGAACAGATGGCCGGCAAGATTCGCGCGCAGTTGATCGGTGCCACCGGCTACGGCGGGCTCGGCATCCTGGAACTGCTCCTCGCCCACCCCAACTTCGAGCTCTCGACGCTGGTCGCCCGCGACGATGCCGGCAAGCGCATCGACGACGTCTACCCGCACCTGGCGGGGCGCTGCGAGATGGTGGTGCAGGCCCCCGACTCGATCGAGGTGGGCGCGGACTGTGACGTGGTCATCTTCGCGACGCCCGACCGCGTCTCGCAGCAGTACGCGGAGTCGCTCACGTCGCGCGGTGTCCGCTTCATCGACTACTCCGGCGACTTCCGCTTCACGAGCACGGACGACTACGCCCGGTACGCGGAGCGCCACCCTTCGATCGCGGACAACAACCACGGCGCGGCGAGCCTCCTGGGCCGGAACGCCTACGGCGTCTCCGAACTCAACGCGGAGGCGATCGCCGGTGCGCCGGTGGTGGGCAACCCGGGCTGCTTCGCCGTCGGCATCATCCTCGGCCTCGCCCCGCTCTATCGGGGCGGGCTGGTGGACGATGGGTTCGTGATCGTTGATGGCCTGACGGGCTCGTCTGGCGCCGGCAAGAAGCCCGCGCCGCTGCAGCACCTCTCCCACCTGAACGACAACGTGGTGCCGTACCGCGTCCTGAACCACCAGCACGTGGTGGAGGCGGAGATGACGCTCGGTCGCCTCGGTGCTGCCGGCGGCGCGACCGTGGACTTCATCCCGCACCTGCTCGGGACCACCCGCGGCATCCTCAACACCATGCACCTGACGCTCACGCAGTCGATGAGCCGCGCGGCCCTGCTGGACCTGTTCCGCGAGGCGTACGCCGGGCACCCGTTCGTGCGCGTGCTGGACTCGCCGCCGACGCTGAAGGGCCCGCTGGGGTCGAACTACATCGACCTGTCGGTCTTCGTCTCGGGGAACTCGAAGCGGGCCGTGGTGATGTCGTCGATCGACAACCTGATGAAGGGCCAGAGCGGCTCCGCCATGCAGAACCTGAACATCATGTTCGGGTTGCCGCAGACCACCGGCCTGGAGCGCGGCCCGCTCTACCCGTAGCGCGGCGGCGCGATCAGCGCCTCCTCACGCCGCGGCCGTCGCCAGACGGCGGAGGCCCGCGTGAGCGTGTATGCCACCACCAGGAGCAGCATCGGCGCCACGGTCAGCATCGTGCCGACGCCTACCCTCGTGGCGACCGCGCCGAGCACGATGAGTTGCGGCATCGCGAGCGCGTCCTTCAGCGTCCCCAGCAGCGCGAACACCCGCCCGTGGATCGGCACCGGGACGTACTTGCCGATGTAGGTCTGCGTGGCCGCCGCCGCCAGCGTCATCCCGAGCCCGGCGACCACTGACAGTGCGCCCGCCATCTCCACCAGGGGCGGCACGCGTGGCACGTCGAACACCAGTACCCACCGGAACAGGCCCAGCGACCAGCCGATCTGTCCGATCATCGACAACGCGATGGAGACGGCCGTAAAGCCGAACACGGCGACTGCACGCTCCCCGAACCACCGGATCGCCAGCGGCGCGAGCAGCAGTCCGCCCACCACCCCGACCGAGGCAGGCGCGAACACGTAGAAGGCGTTCGCCGGGTCCACGTACAGGACCTCCTTCACGTACAACGGGCCCAGCGTCCCCAGCACCACGCCGATGGCGCTGGCCATCGCCGCGAGCATGAGCATCCAGAACGCGCCCGGCTCGTGCAGGAGCCACTTGCCGGCCTCGCGGAACCCGAAGAGGCGGAACGGCGCCCGCTCCGCGCCGGCGTGTTCGGAGGCGTGATCCGGGCGGAAATTCACCACTCGGAACGCCGAGAAGACGAATAGCAGCCCGGCCATGGTGGTGACCGGCGTCAGTCCCCAGAACCGCACGACCAGCGGCGCCAGCAGCGCCTTCCCCGCAACCTCGCCCGCCGAAGACGCCAGCGACAGGAAGGAGTTGGCTGACGCGAGTTCCGCGCGGGTCGCCACCAGCGGTGCGGCGGAGGCCTCCGCGGGCTGGGACACCTGGTGCAGGATGCGGACCAGAAAGATGACGACCAGCATGTCCACGAACTCGGTGCCGTTGGTCAGCGGCACGATCAGCGTCAGCAGCCCCATCGCCAGGTAGGCGCCCACCAGCGCGACCCGTTTCGGCACCGCATCCGCCACCGCCCCACCAAACGGCCCCAGGAGCACACCGGGCAGCAGGAACGCGACCGAGATGATCGCGGCGTGCATGGTGGTGCCGCCACCTCGAGCGCTGGCGATGAGGGCGGCAAAGAAGAGGGCCTGCAGCGCCAGGTCGCTCAGAAACCGGGAGGCGAGCAGCGCCTGAAAGTCCAGGTTCCGCGCCACCGACTGCGGCGGCACGGCGAACCAGAGGATCCGGAAGAGGCGATCCTGCCCCCTCGATACCACGCGATCCACCCGCCGGTACGCGCCGCCCAGCGGGCCCCGACGGCTCCTGTCCGCGTCTGGCTTCCACGTCATAACGGCCATGCTACCGCGGGTTCGTGAACGGAGTATTCGGAGGCCGCGCCACTGCGCCGAACGGCCGGGCGCGACCCGCGTTATAGCGGGTGAGCATGGTGGACCGAGGCCCGGGGCGGCCGGAGGCCCGGGGCGGCCGGAGGAACGATGAGACGCAGTCTGACCCGAGTTGTGATCCCCCGCGCCGCCGCGCTGGCACTCGCGCTGACGCTGGCGCTGGGCCTGGTAGGCACCGCTTCCGCGGCACCAGAGAGCACAGCCGCATCGGCCTGCCGGCGCATGGCGCAGGCAGATGACCCGGCCGCCTCGCTGGTGGCGCGCTGCCGCGCCTGGCTGGACAGCCAGACACCCCGCACCGCCCCACCGAACGAGGTCTGCCGTCGCGTGGCGAGCAGCGAGAACCCACTGCCTGACCTGGTGGAGCGCTGCCGGCACTGGTTCGCCGCCCCAGACGGCACCACCGGCACCGCTGAGGCGTGCCGGCGGCTGCTGGAGCAGGGTTCCGGAGCACCCACGACCCTCATCGAGCGTTGCCGGGAAGTCCTCGGCGACGGCCGAGAGCGGAGTGGACCCAACGCGCCCGGTCGGGCACCGGTTCGGACGTCGGCGCGGGCTGCGGGCGGTGTCTGATCACGGTGGTCGCGGTGTCGGTCGACGCGCGACCGCCTCGACGCCGACACTGGGATCAGACTCCCTAACGTTGGGGTCGAACGAGGCAAGGGCGTAACTCGTTGGATCAAGTGGATGCGCGGCACGATCCCGCCTCGGGCGGGACAGACCTGGAGGCGGACGCCGTCCGCCGCCTGGTCGACCGCGCCAAGGGAGGCGACGCCGAGGCGTTCGGGGGACTGTACGACCGGTTCCAGCCGGAGATCGTCCGCTATCTCACCCATCGCACCCGCGACGCGGATGCGGCGGAGGACCTGGCGCAGCAGGTGTTCCTGAAAGCCTGGCAGGCCATCCCGAGGTACGAGGACCGGGGAGTTCCGTTCAAGGCCTGGCTGTATCGGATGGCACACAACCAGATGGTCGACCACTTCCGCAGCAGGCGTCCCACCTCCGACCTGGAGGGGCTGGACCTGCCGGTCGACTCGGAAGCGGAAACCCTGCTCCTCGAAGGCGAGATGCAGGAGGCGCTGAAGGGCGCGTTAGAGCGGCTGACAGAAGACCACCGGCAGGTGCTGGTGCTGAGGTTCCTGATGGAGAAGTCGGCGCGTGAGATCGGGGAGGTCATGGGGCGCAAAGAGGTGACCATCCGCGGTCTCCAGATGCGCGCGCTCCAGGCACTCCGGCGCGAGATTGAGTCGATGGGAGGGCTGCCATGACCGAGCACATCGCCCTCGCGGAGATCGTTGACCGCTGCGTGGAGGACATCACCGCGCGCCGTGCATCCGTAGAGGACTGCCTGGAGCGCTGGCCGGAGCACCGCGCCGAGCTGGAGCCGCTGCTCCGCGCCGTCACGGCCCTGGCCTCCTTGCCGGGCATCCCGGAGGCTGCCCCCGCGCCCGAGCGCCGGACCGCGTTCATGGCCCAGCTGGCGCTCACCCCGCAGGAGCGGCCACGCCGCCGGCTGCCCCGGCTCAACCTGCCGTCGCTCGGCCTCGGGACCATCTCCATGCGCCTGGCGACGGTCGCTGCGCCTGCGGCAGCCATCGCCGCCTTCGCCCTCGTGCTGGTGCTCGCACGCGGCGGCACTCCGGCCTCCGCCGCCGCCACGCTCACGGTCTTCGCCGGCGGCGTGGAGCAGCAGGTGCTGGGCGAGTGGTACGCGGCCGAGGATGGCATGACGCTGGCCGAAGGCGTCCGGCTCCGCACGGGCACGGACGGCCGCGCGTTGCTGACCTTCCCGGACGGCTCTACGACCACGCTGGCGCCCGGCACCGAACTCGCGCTGACGCGCCTGCAGGCAAACGGCACGCGTGGCATCACGATCGAACAGTTGACCGGCCGCCTCTGGCATGACGTGGTGAGCGCACCGGACGCGCCCGTCTCGTACGTCGTCCGCACCCCGGACGCCGTCGTGGAGGCCCGAGGCACGGTCTTCCAGACGGTGATCGAAGCCACCGTCGGCGAGACGGCCGTGACCACCATCCAGGGCCTCGTGGATGTCGTCACCACCACCGAACGGCTGACCGTCGCGGCGGGCGAGGTCGCCCGGGCTGGCGCGCAGCGCCCCGCCGAGGTGCGTGCGGTGGATGTCGCCGGCACGGTGCTGGTGAACGCCTCGGTTTCTGCGGCCCTCCTCGCTTCGGACGGCGCTGCGACCGGCTCACGCTCGGACGGCGTCGTCGTCCGCCAGATCCCCGGCGTCGGGACCTCCGAGACCGATGGTGGGCGCGCGTTCTCCTTTAGCGACGCTCCGGAGGGCGTCTACACGCTGTGGCTCACCCCCACCGGCGGCGCCACCGACTCCGAGACACCGTCCGAGGTCATCCTGCAGACGCCTGCGGGCGATGTCCACATCCCGCTGGCTGCCGCCACGGGTGTCGCCTCCAGCCTGCGCGTCGCCGTGGAGGTCACGGACGGCCGCACCGTCATCCGTCCACTGGACAACGCCCCGGCACAGGCCGAAGCAACGCCGGAGGTGCGCGTCGTCGACACGGAGCGCAGCCGGAATGACCAGGACCGGCGCCGCACCGAGGCGACGCCCACGACGACCGCAACCGCCACGCCCACCGCAACCCCGACGGCCACCCCGGACGACCGCGACGGCCCTGACGAAGACCGGCGTGACGACGACCGGCGCGGCGGGCGCAACCGCGACGACACGCCGACGCCGACCGCGACGGTGACCGCGACGCCAACACCGGTTGCGACGCCGACGTTCGAGGTCCCGGAGCGTCCTCGCGACTTTCAGCGCGCGCTTGAGCGCGCGATCCAGCGCAACGACGAGGTGGCGCTGCGCGCGCTGCTGTCGGCGGTCGCGGTGGCCGAGGACCGGGATGCGCGCGAACTCGCGGCCATCGTCAGCGACCTCGGGCGGCGCGGCGCGGGGCGCGCTGCGATCCGCGAAGCGCTAACGGACGGGTCGCTCCCGGGCGTCCGCGAGCGCCTGCAGGAGATCGCGGACGAGATGCCTCGCGGCAACGCGCGGGAGCGACTGCGTGATCTCCTGGACGTCCCCGAGGGTCGCGGCGACGACGAGCGGGACCGTGAGCGGGACGACCGCCGCGGGGACCTCCCGACGTTCCTCCCCGGGGGCTGGCTGATCGGCGTCAGCCGCTAGGTCTCGCTCTGCCCACGCGCGAGGGCGGAGGCATCCTCCGCCTGCAGGAACAGCCGGCGCGCCGGGTAGTTGATGACAATCCCGTCCTGCTGGAAGCGGGCGTGGATGCGCCGGATCATCTCGTGGCGCAGGACGAACGAGTCGCCCCAGGTGACGGCGCGCATCTTGAGCATGATGTCCACGTTCGACTCGCCGAAGCCGGTGAACCGCACGATCAGCTCGGCGTCCTTCGCCGCGAGCTCATGCTCGTCGCGGAGGGTCGTGAGCACCTCCACGCACACGGCCTCAACGCGCGCCAGGTCTGACTCGTACGCCACACCCACCAGCACGCGCGCGTCGGACTGGGTGTCTGACGCGCTGTAGTTCGTCATCGTGGAGTCGGCGAGTTTTGAGTTCGGCACCAGCACCACGTTGTTGTCGAAGCTGCGGAGGCGCGTCGCGCGCCAGCCGACGTCCTCCACCGTGCCCACCGGTCCGCCCTCGATCTCGATGAGGTCGCCAACCCGGACGGAAGCGTCCGAGAGCATGTACGAGGAAGCGAACACATTCGCCAGCAACGGCTGCAGGGCCAGGGCGACAGCGATGCCGCCGATGCCGAGGCCCGCGAGCAGCGGGCTGATCTGCACGCCGAGCGCATCCAGCACCACCAGGCCGCCGGTCAGCAACACGGCGATGTTCACCGCGCGGCGCACCAGCGGAAGCGAGCGGATGTTGAGCCGCGTGCCCAGCCGCTGGCTCGGGCTCGTCGAGTACCAGGTCAGCAGCGCGGACAGCGTCCGCTGGATCCCCAGCACGACCACCAGCAGCGTCGCAGCCACCCAGACGCGACGCGCCTCGTCCAACCGCCCATCGAGGAATGACAGCGTCCGCACGGCGAGCGCGGCTGCCTGCAGCACCACCAGCGCCGCGAGCGGCGGACGCAGCGCCCGCACGATCGAGTCGTCCAGGGACAACTCGGACGAGCGCGTCAGTGCATGCACCAGCGCCCGGACGAGCGCGGCCAGCAACCACGCCAGCGCGATGCCACCCACGAAGATCGCGGCAGCCACGCCGACCTCCGCCCATTCCGCGCGGGTCAATCCGGCAACGTCATCCATGGGCCCATCCTACCGGCGGGTGTCGAACCGGGCACCGAGGCGGCGTGCGGCCTGGATTTGTCGGTATAATCGAGCCATGTTTGCAACTATTGGTCACACCTTCGAACTCATGCGCGCATCGTGGCGGGTCCTCATGAAGGATCGGGAGCTGATCCTGTTCCCGATCATGAGTGCGGTCATCGTGGTGCTACTGGCCGGCGCGTTCATGGGCCTCGCCGCCTCCACCGGCACGCTGGATCGCGTCCAGACCGCCTCCGAGACAGGCTCCGCTGAGGGCGCGACGGTAACCGACGCCGTGCTTGGCTTCGCGATGCTGTTCGCGGTGACGTTCATCGTGCTGTTCTTCAACACCGCCCTGATCGCCTCCGCCATGCTCCGCCTGCGCGGCGGCGACCCGACCGTGGGCTACGGCCTCCGCGCCGCCTCCTCTCACGTGGCGGCATTGCTGGTGTGGGCGCTGATCTCCGCGACGGTGGGGATGATCCTCCAGGCCCTCCGCAACCGGACGGACAACTTCATCGGCCGCATCGCCATCGGCATGGTCGGCGGCGTGTGGGCGTACATGACGTTCTTCGTGGTCCCCGTGATCGTGGCCCAGGACGCCGGCCCGATCGAGGCGATCAAGCGCTCCAGCAGCCTCTTCCGCGAGACGTGGGGCCGGCAGGTCGCCTCCTCCTTCGGGTTCGGCCTCGTGTACATCGGCGCGGCGCTGATCGCGATCCTGCCGGCGGCGCTGCTCTTCGCCATCTCGCCGGTGCTCGGCGTCATGCTGGGCGCGCTGACGCTGGCCGTGGCCCTCGGCGCAGTCGCTGCGCTCGAAGGCATCTTCAAGGCCGCGCTCTACGACTTCGCGACCGGTGCCTCGCCGGAAGGTTTCGACACGACCACCCTCCGCTCTGCGTACCGCGCGCTGTAGCGCGCGGGCGCAGCGGAAGGCGTCGCCATGTCTGACCACGACCACGAGATGAGCGAACTCGAGGAGTTTCGCGCAGCGAAGGACATCTTCTTCCGCGACGACCCCCAGTCACCGCTTCTCTCCTCCGCCCGTCGCGAGTTCACCGGCCTCGCGTACTACCCGCCTCAGCCGCTGCTCTCGTTCGTCGTGATCCCCGAGGTGTTCGAGGAGCCTGAGACGCTGGAGATGCAGACCTCGGACGGCCAGGTGCGCGAGTACCAGCGGTGGGCGGCGCTGCACTTCCTGGTAGAGATGACGGCCCAGACGCTGACGCTCTACCGCGACCCGGAGATGGGCCACCTGTTCCTGCCGTTCCGGGACGCCACCTCTGGGACGGAGACGTACGGCGCCGGGCGCTACCTCGATGTGCCGGAGACCGAAGATGGCCGGCTGCTGCTGGACTTCAACTACGCCTACCACCCGTACTGCGCCTACAACGAGAACTACTCCTGCCCGATCCCGCCGCCCGAAAACCGTCTACCGGTGGCGATCCGCGCCGGCGAACGGCTGCCCGAGGACGCGCCCGCGCACTGATAACGGACACCCCGCCCGCCTCCGCTATCCTCGAACGCCATGAGCAACGAAGACCGGAAGCCGGTGGGAGCACCGCATGTCGCCTGACCCGGAGTTCACCCCGTTCATGGAGGCGAACCGCGCCCGCTGGGACGAGTCTGTCCCGATCCACGTCGCCTCCGAGGGCTACGACCTGGAAGGCTTCCTGCGCGGCGAGAAGTCGCTCTACCCGCTGGAGATCGAGGAGGTCGGCGATGTCGCCGGCAAGAGCCTCCTGCACCTCCAGTGCCACTTCGGCATGGACACGCTGAACTGGGCGCGCCTCGGCGCGCGCGTGACGGGGCTGGACTACTCCGAGCCCGCCGTGGAGGCGGCCCGCGACCTGGCGGCGCGCATCGGGGTCACGGACGCGCGCTTCGTGCAATCAAATGTCTACGACGCGCGTGAGGCGCTGTCGGAGCAGTTCGATGTCGTCTACACCGGCATCGGCGCGCTCAACTGGCTGCCTGACATCCGCGGCTGGGCGCGCGTCGCGGCCGGCTTCGTGCGGCCAGGTGGCTTCCTGTACCTCTACGAGGCGCACCCGATGCTCTCGGCGATGGACGACGAGCAGCCGGACGGGCAACTCGTGCTCCGATACCCGTACTTCGAAGTGCCCGCGCCGGTCGCGTACGAAACCGCCAGCACGTATGTCGACGGCCCGCCACTGAAGAACCAGCAGGGCTACGAGTGGAACCACGGGCTGGGTGAGGTGGTGACGAGCCTGATCGAGGCCGGCCTGCGCATCGAGTTCCTCCACGAGCATCGCGAGGTCGCGTGGCAGGGGCTGCCGTGGATGACTGCGGAGAACGCCGTGCCGGACGGCTCCATGCACCGCCGCCGCGAGCACTGGCGGCTGCCGGAGGCGCAGCGCGACCTGGTGCCGCTGATGTACTCGCTCAAGGCGTCGAAGCCGGCGGCCGGCGGGTGAGCCATCCACCCGTGCGTGCGGTCATCTTCGACTGGGGCGGGACGCTCTCCGACTGGGCGCTCGTGGAGTTCGACGAGATCTGGCGGATGGCCGCCGAGCACCTCGCACCGCACCTGGGCGAGCCGGCCGAGGCGCTCCGTCGACGCCTGTCGCAGGTGGAGACGGACGCCTGGGCGGCCACCGCCTCCGACCACGCGTCGTTCACCTTCCTGGACCTGGTGCGACGGGCCTCGGACGCCCTCGGGGCGAACGTGGCAGATGCGCTGCTGGAGGAGGCGACGGAGCACTACCTGGACGCGTGGCTCCCGCACATCGTGCACGACCCGGAGGCGGCGGAGACGCTGTCCGCCCTCCGTGACCACGGCCTGCGCATCGGGCTGCTCTCCAACACGCACTGGCCGGCCGAGTTTCACGAGCGGATGCTCGAGCGCGACGGCCTGGCGCACCTGATCGACGCCCGGCTCTACACGAGCGAGATGCCGTTCATGAAACCGCACCCGGACGCCTTCCGGGCCGCCCTCGCGGGCGTCGGGATCGAGGACGCGCGGGAGGCCGTGTTCGTCGGCGACCGGCTCTTCGACGACGTATACGGGGCGCAGTCGGTCGGGATGCGCGCGATCCACCGCCCCAACGTCAGCGTGCCGTCACACGAAGCGCGCCCGGACGCCGTCATCCAGCGCCTGTCCGAACTGCCCGCGATCATCGACCGCTGGCGCTGAGCACCGCCCGTTCTGCCTGACCCCTGCGCGAGTCCCGGTGAGACGTCGATGATTCGGGAGCAGGTGGGAGGCACGGATGCCGCTCGGGGTCATTGTCGCGCTCGTGATCGTCGCGTTCGTTGGGTTGCTGGCCATCCAGGACCTGACGCAGCGCCGCCATGCCGTCCGGCGGGTGTACCCCGTGATCGGGCGGCTGCGGTATCTGGTCGAAAAGATCGGGCCGGAGCTCCGCCAGTACATCGTCACAAGCGACCTTGAGGAGCGGCCGTTCAACCGGGCACAGCGCGCGTGGGTGTACCAGACGGCCAAGGGCGTCAACAGCGCCGTCGGCTTCGGCACGCAGCAGGACGTCGACCGTCCCGGCCAGTTCCACTTCCTCCCCTCGCCCTTTCCGACGCTCCACGACGAAGCGCCCGAGGATCCCCGGCCGCACGTCATCGGCGCGGACCGCCCTCGGCCGTTCCAGGTCCGCTCGCGCGTGAACATCGCGCCGATGTCCTTCGGTGCGCTCTCGCAGTCTGCCGTGAGCGCGCTCTCTGCCGGCGCGGCGGAGGCCGGCTGCTACGTGAACACGGGCGAGGGCGGCCTGTCGCCGCATCACCTCGGCGGTGGCGCAGACGTCGTCTTCCAGATCGGCCCGGCGAAGTACGGCGTCCGCACGCCGGATGGCGAGATGGACTGGGTGCGCCTGATCGAGATCGGCCAACATCCGCAGGTGCGCGCCGTCGAGATCAAGGTGGGCCAGGGTGCGAAGCCCGGCAAGGGCGGCATCCTCCCCGGCGCGAAGGTGACGCAGGAGATCGCGACGATCCGCGGCATCCCGGCCGGTGAAGCCTCACTCTCACCGAACCGGTTCACGGAGTTCAACTCCGTCCCCTCCCTGCTCGCGTTCGTGCGCCGCGTGCAGGCCAGCGTCCCCGTGCCCGTCGGCATCAAGATCGTCGCAGGCGACCCGGACTTCCTGGACGATCTCGCGCGGACGCTCGCGGAGGAGGGCGTCGGCCCCGACTACATCTCCGTCGACGGCTCCGAGGGCGGCACGGGCGCCGCGCCGATGTCGCTCGCGGACCATATGGGCCTGCCGCTCCACGACGCCATCGTCGCGGTGGACGACGCCTACCGGCGCCACGGCGTGCGCGACCGCATCACCATCGTCGCCGCCGGTCGCATGATCACCGGCGCGGACGTCGCCTACTCGCTCGCCCTGGGCGCGGACCTCGTGAACATCGGCCGGGGGTTCCTGTTCTCGCTCGGGTGCATCCAGGCGCTGCGCTGCCACACGAACGAATGCCCCACGGGAGTGGCGACGCAGAGCCAGTGGCGGCAGCGGGGCCTCGTGCCGTCCGAAAAGCGCAGCCGCGTGGCAAACTACGCCGCGGCCGTGCAGGAGGACCTGATGACGATGGTGCGCGCGCTGGGACTCACCTCGCCCGGCGAGTTGCGACGCGACCATGTGGAGGTGGTCGTCGCCATCGGCAGGCGGATGCGGACGAGCGACCTCTACCCCTACCCGGTCGCGTCCATCAGCGCCTTCGAGGCCCGCCGCTCCGCGTAGCCGGCCGCCGGCCTCGCCTCGCGGGCACGGGCGTAGCCGCCGAGGGGTCACGCGCCCAGCGCAGGTAGCGCGCGACCAGCACCAGCACGATCGCGACGGTGCTGAGGTTCGCCACCCGCCGCAGCCAGCGGATGCCGTCCTCGAAGTTCATGAGCGACACGGTGATTGTGAGCACCACCGCGGCCAGCAAGAACACCACCTGCGGGTAGCGGCCCACCAGCGCCGGGAGCAGCGGGCCATCCTCGGTCGCACGGGTCTGGCGGACCGCGTGCCGGACTAGCATCACGCCGAGCGGGGCGAGGCCGAGGAGCGCCGCCAGGTGGGCGAAGGCGAAGACCGGCCGCCACGCCTCGTTGCCCGTCGCGAGCAACACCGCCGTGGCGCCGAGCAGCCCGAGGGTGACGACCCCGAGCAGGCGGAACCAGCGGTCGGCGAGGCGAAGCGGCCGGTCCAGCGCCTAGAGGCCCTTCTCGGCGCAGAGTTCCTTGTCGAAGCGGATCTGGCCGGTGAACTCCACGCCCTGCTGGCAGATCCAGGCGACGCCCTTGCCCATCTCCCAGGCTTCCTCGAAGTCCAGGTTCGGGTTCTCACGGTCGTTCTGCGCCCAGATGTTGCCCGGCGTCTTGATGCGGCCGTCCGGGGACAGCACGTTCACGGAGATGTTGTCGTCCTGCAGCTCCATCGCGAGTGCCTGCGAGAAGCGCTCCAGGCCGGCCTTCACCATGCCGTAGAACGCGCCACCGCCGCGGACCTCCTTGTAGGGGCCGGGGCCGGGGAACACGCCCGCGCGCGAGGAGACGTTGATGATGTGGCCCTGGCCGGCCTTCTTCATCATCGGGACCACGTGCTTCATCAGCAGCAACGGCCCGCGCAGGTCGACCTGCCAGATCAGGTCCAGGTGGCGGTCCTGCACGCTCTCAATCGTGCCGGGCACGAGGATGGCGGCGTTGTTGACGAGGATGTCGATCTTGCCCCACTCGTCGACGACCTTCTTCACGCCCTCGGCAATACTGTCGCCGTCGCGGACGTCCATGCGGACGCCCATCGCCTGGCCACCGGCGTCACGGATCGCCTGCGCGACCGTGTGAATCGTGCCGGGCAGGCGGGGGTCGCTGACCTCCTCCGTGCGCGCGGCGATGGCGACCTTCGCGCCGGCCTCCGCGAGGGCGCGCGAGACGTATTCACCAATCCCGCGGCTGGCCCCGGTGACCAGTGCGACACGACCTTCGAGTGGCTTCGCCATGTACTAGTTCCTCCCCATGCCGGCTGCCGCCGCAAACAGCGGCAGCGCGCGGGCCTCGTGGTCCAGGAGCCAGGCCTTGCGGTCCAGGCCCCCGGCGTAGCCGGTCAGCGTCCCGTTGGCGCCGACCACGCGGTGGCAGGGTACAACCACGGCCAGCGGGTTCTGCCCGTTCGCCGCGCCGACCGCCCTCGATGCCGTGGGCTGGCCGAGGCGGGCCGCGATCTGGCCGTAGGAGCGCGTCTCGCCCGCGGGGATCTCCCGCAGCGCCATCCACACGCGGCGCTGGAACTCGGTACCGCGGGGCGCGAGCGGCAGGTCGAACGTGGTGCGTTCGCCGGCGAAGTACTCGTGCAACTGCCGGGTCGCCTCGGCGGCCGCGACCGGGTCGCGGCGCACGTCGTCCAGCGGGACGCCGGCCTCGACGGCGAGCCGTCCGAGGAACCAGTCGAGTTCGCGGTCCCCGCCCCCGAAATCCACGCGGTGGATGCCCTCGGCGGAACCGCCGACAAACACCGTCCCCACGGGGGATTCAAGCAGGTCGTAGTACGCCATCACGGCACCTGATCTCCGGCGGCTCTAGACCGCCCGTCGGGGAGTCTCTAGTCGGTGAGCCCCCAGTCGCGGACCTCGCGAGCGTCCTCGAACTGCTGGCGCGCCCAGGAGTAGTCGGGCCACTGCGCCAGCCAGCGGGGAAGGGTGTGGTTGCGCTGGAAGGCGGGGAGGTCGAACCCGTCAGCGTTGTCATCGTCGTCCAGGTCGAAGTCGTCCCCCTCGAGGTGATCGAGGATGCGAGCCAGCAGTTCGTCGTTCACGTCAGACCCTCCCGAAGTAACCCACCGCAGGCTGAGTCTAGCGCGGAGAGCGGCCAGCCGCCCTCGTACGGCGGCACTCGCGGGCCGGCCTGGGGCCGGGGGCGCGTCCGACCCGTGTATGCTCCGGCGCATGGCCAACCAGGGGGCAGCGGCACCGTTCCTCGCCGTCCAGACGGAGTCCGCGGACCCCGCCTGGTTCGAGATCGAACGCTCGATCATCGAGCCGGCGGGCGGGCGCGTACTGGTGCAGCGTGCCTCCTCGCAGGAGGAACGCGCCACCCTGCTCCGCGACGCCCAGGCCGTGCTGGTGGGCAGCGCCCGCATCGACGGGCCGCTGCTGGAGCAGGTCCCCGGGCTGGAGTTGATCATCCGCTACGGCGTCGGCATCGACACGCTCGATGTCGACGCGGCGACCCGGCACGGCGTCGTGGTCGCGCACTACCCGGATTTCTGCCAGCCGGAGGTCGCGAACCACGCCCTCATGCTGCTCCTCGCCGTCGCCCGCAAGGTCGTGCTGCACGACCGCTCGATCCGCAACGGCGCCTACCGAGGCGTCCCGCTGCCGATCTCGCCACCGCTCACCGGCCAGACGCTGGGCATCGTGGCGTTCGGGAACATCGGGAGGCACATGGCGCGCCGCGCGCTGGCGATGGACATGCGCGTGCTGGCGTTCGACCCGTACCTGCCCGACTCCGTCTTCGCGGAGCACGGCGTGGAGCGCGCGCCGACGCTGGACGCGCTGCTGGAGGACTCCGACCACATCTCGATCCACGCGCCGCTGACCCCGGACACGCACCACCTCTTCTCGCGTGAGCAGTTCGCGCGCATGCGCCCCGGCGCCATCCTCGTGAACACCGCGCGCGGGCCGATCGTGGAGGAGGCGGCGCTGGTGGAGGCGCTGCGCGAAGGCCGGCTGGGTGGTGCCGGCATCGACGTGTTCGAGGTGGAGCCGGTACCTCCGCTGTCGCCGCTCGTCGGCTTCGACAACGTCGTGCTGACGCCTCACTCGGCGTTCTACTCGGAGCGGTCCAACCGCCACATCAAAGAGCGCATCGGCCGGACGGTGGTCGCCTTCATGGAGGGCCGCTGGCCGGACGAGTTCGCCACCATCCCGAATCGACACGAGGTCACGCCGAAGCGCGCCCTGCGCTGAGGTCTGACGAGCCGGAAGGACCGCCTCCATGCGACCGAACACGACTCTGCGCGCCTGGCGCGCCGGCAAGCAGACCGTCGGCGCCTGGCTTGCCAGCCCGGACGCCCACGCCACCGAGGTCATGGCGAACGTGGGCTTCGACTGGCTCTGCGTGGACATGCAGCACGGCCTGATCGACTACTCCGACGCTCAGCACATGCTGCGTGCGATCTCCACCACCGCCACGATCCCCTTCGTGCGCGTCCCGTGGAACGAGCCCTCCGTGATCATGAAGGTGCTGGACGCCGGCGCGTACGGCGTGGTGGTGCCGCTCATCAACAACGCGGAGGAGGCCCGCCGTGCCGTCTGGGCCGCGAAGTACCCGCCGGCCGGCGGCCGCTCCTCCGGCCCGGCGCGCGCCACCCTGTACGCCGGCTCCGACTACCAGGCCCACGCCAACGACGAAGTCGCGATCATCGGCATGATCGAGACGAAAGAGGGCATCGAGAACCTGGACGAGATTCTCTCGGTGCCGGGGCTGGACTGCGCCTACATCGGCCCCAGCGACCTCGCGTACGCGCTCGACCTCGCGCCCACGGGCGATAACCGCGACCCGCGCCACGAGGCGATGTGCATGCAGATCTACGAGGCCTGCCGCCGCCACGGCGTCGCACCCGGCATGCACACCGGCAGCCTGGAGTTCACGACGAAGTGGCTGAAAGCCGGCTTCCAGATGGTGACGCTGGGCTCCGACATGGGCTTCATGCGCGCCAAGGCCGCCGCCGACCTCGGTGCCGCCCGTGGCGACACCGGCACCCCGCGCGTGGAGCCGGAGGCCTAGCGAGGTGCCGTCCGTCCCCGCCGGCGCGCTGGAGGACCACGTCGCCGCGATCTTCGAGGCGGCCGGCTCCCCGCCGGACGAGGCGCGGACGGTCGCGGCCCACCTCGTCGGCGCGAACCTGCGGGGGCACGACTCGCACGGCGTGATCCGCGTTCCGGGTTATGTCGCGCTCGCGAAGGACGGCGTGCTCCGGCCGGGCGCCCCAACGACCATCGCTCGCGAGTCCGGCGCGACCGCGCTGATCGATGGCGGCATGAACCTGGGGCCGGTGGTCGCGATACGCGCCACGGAGATCGCGATCGCGAAGGCGCGCGAGGCGGGCGTGGCGTTCGTCTCCTGCTTCAACACCGGCCACATCGGCCGGGTGGGCGCGTACGGGGAGCAGGCCGTCGCCGCCGGCCTCGGTGCGATGGGCGGCGTGAACTCGCCGGGCGTCCGCCTGACGGCGGCGTTCGGCGGCGGGCACCGCCGCACCGGCACGAACCCGCTGATGATCGCGCTGCCGTCCGGCGACCCCGCAAAGCCGTTCGTGCTGGACATGGCGACTTCCGTGATCGCGGAGGGCAAACTGAAGGTCGCCGTGAACCGCAACACACCCGTCCCGCCCGGCGACATCATCGATGGCGACGGGCGACCGACCACCGACGCGCGCGACTTTTACGGCACCGGCGATAACCCGAAGCCGGGCGCGCTCCTCCCCGTGGGCGGGCCGGTCGGCGGCTACAAGGGCTTCGGGCTGAACCTGGCGATCGAACTACTCTCCGGCGCGCTCTCCGGTTCCGGCACCGCGGTCGAGGGCGCCCGTGGCACGAACGGCGTCTGGCTGATCGCGTTCGACCTCGGCCGCTTCACGGAGCCTGAGGCGTGGCGCGAGATGTACGAGGCGCTGGCCGCGCACGTGACCGAGCCGCCATATGCCCCCGGCCACGACGAGGTGCTGCTCGCCGGTGAGCCGGAGCGCTGCCGGATGGCGGAACGCCTGGCCTCCGGCATTCCGCTGGACGACGAGACGCTGCGCCAGCTGGAGGAGACGGCGGCCGGCCTGGGTGTCCCGGCGATGGCGGCCGGCTGATGCCGCGAGCAACGAAGCCGTCCGGCGAGCAGGGGCACTTTTTCGACCCGACCTCCTGGCAGTCGCTGGTCGCCGCCTGCACCCAGATCGCGCGCGACCTGGGCCTGGACGTGGAGACGGAGGTCTACGTCGGCCGGCGGCTCTGGGGCGCGCGGCGACGTATCGACCTGGTCGTGACCGACCCCACGTTGCGCCGCTCGCTCGGCATCGAGGTGAAGTACCAGCGCGTCTCCGGATCGGCGGAGGAGAAGATCCCCGCGACCATCGATGACATCGCTGCGTGGCCGATCCCGGGAATCGTGGTGTTCCACGGCGCCGGGTTCAGCGGTCACATGCGCTCGTGGCTGCAGGCGGCGGGCAAGGCGGTCGAACTTGAGGACCTGGAGACGTGGCTCCGGCTCTACTTCGTCCTCGGCCCGGGGCGATCGTCGCTCGCGGACGTGGAGTCCAACGACCGGCGTTCTTCCCCCGCTGGGTAGTTCATCACGATCAACTCATCCACCGCCCCCCGGCGGTCGCCCCGCGAGTTGATCGCGCGCCGCGCCGGCGTGGAGTCGATGCGATAACGCGAGCCATCGAACGGCCCTCGGTCGGCCCTGTAGAGGCCGACGATGAAGTCCTGGTGGGAGTTGGAGAGCATCACGCGCACGCCGCGCGCGGTCAGATCATCCACCGCCCACTTCAGGCGCACCTGCTGCTCCCGGTCGAACGCACCGCTCGTGTACCCGGTGAACGAGGAGGTCTTCGTCAGCGGCTCAAAGGGCGGGTCCAGGTAGACGAAGTCGCCCTCCCGGGCCGCGCGCATCGGCTCCTCGAAGTCGCCGCAGGTGATCTGCACCCCGTGGAGTGCCCGCGCCGCATTGCGGAGCGTGGGCTCGTCCAGGATGCGCGGGTTCCGGTACTTCCCGTGCGGCACGTTGAACTCGCCCCGGCGGTTCACCCGGTAGAGGCCGTTGAAGCAGGTCTTGTTGAGGAAGATGAACCGCGCCGCCAGGTCCACGCGGTCGGCCGGCTCCCGGTCGCGCTCTGTGTAGTAGAGCGCCGCCCGGTCGGCCTCGGACGCGGCGAGGTAGGGCGCGGCCAGCGCCTCCAGGCGCGCGATCAGCCGCTCCACGTCATCCCGGACGACCTGGTAGACGGTGACGAGGTCGGCGTTCATGTCGTTGAGGACGGCGCCGGCGGGCGCCAGGGCGGGGTCGGCGGTCAGCCCGAAGAACATCGCACCGCCGCCCAGGAACGGCTCCACGTAGCCGCCGGACTGGCGCGGCGCCCGCGCGATCAGCGGCTCCAGGATCTGGCCCTTGCCGCCGGCCCACTTCAGGAACGGGTGCGCGGGGGCCGCCACGCCGGGGGCGCGAGGGCGAGCGACGGCGGCGGGGCGTGCTGGCGGAATGGCGTCGCGCTCCGGTCCAGGGGTGGTCCAGGTCGGGGAGTATGCGGATTCTACCGGCTCATCCCCCCGCCCGCGATCCTCCGCGGCGCTGCCCACGCCCCCGCGGCCGCCCGGCGGTACGAAACGTGGATGTAACACGACCGACATTCTCGGGACACACGGCGCAGAGAGTCTGATCATCGCCCCGTAACGAAGCGGGCCGGTTCCCCTGGGAGGGTGGACGAATGGATAGCGGAGCAACGGCGTGGATGCTGACGAGCTGCGCGCTCGTCCTCTTCATGACCCCGGGCCTCGCGTTCTTCTACGGCGGCATGGTCCGCTCCAAGAACGTGCTCGGGATGCTGATGAAGAACTACGTGGCGATGGGTATCGTCACCATCACCTGGGTCCTGGTCGGAGCATCGCTCGCCTTCAGCGGCGCGGTGGAGATCGGTGGCTACAACGTCATCGGCAACTTCGACCTCTGGGGCCTGCGCGAACTGGGCATGAGCAACGACCACTTTGGTCTGCCGTACCCGGACAACGTGCAGATGATGTTCCAGTTGATGTTCGCGATCATCACCCCTGCCCTGATCTCGGGCGCGATCGCGGAACGCATGAAGTTCACCACCTGGGCGGTCTTCGTCGCGATCTGGTCGATCATCGTCTACGCCCCCATGGCCCACTGGGTGTGGGGCGGCGGCTTCATCGCCGACCAGGTCGGCGCGTTCGACTTCGCGGGTGGCCTCGTGGTTCACATCAACGCTGGCGCCGCGGCGCTGGCGCTGCTGCTGGTGCTGGGCAAGCGCACGGGCTGGCGCCAGCAGGCGATCCGCCCGCACTCGCTCCCGCTCACGATCCTTGGTGCGGGCATGCTCTGGTTCGGCTGGTTTGGCTTCAACGCCGGCTCCGCTTTCAACGCGGACGAGTTCGCGGGCAACGCCTTCCTCACCACCCAGATCGCCGCGGCCGTCGCCGCGACCGTCTGGATCCTGGCAGAGCAGGTGATGCACGGGAAGCCGACCACCCTGGGCTTCGTCTCTGGCGCGGTCGCCGGCCTCGTCGCCATCACCCCGGCCGCCGGCTTCGTCGGACCGCTGGGTGCGATGGCGATCGGCGCGGCCTCCGGCCTCATCTGCTTCTCGGCTCTGCGCCTGAAGTTCATGTTCAACTTCGACGACTCGCTGGACGTCATCGCCGTCCACCTGGTCGGCGGCATTATCGGCGCGCTGCTCACCGGCCTGCTCGCCGAGGAGCTCTACAGCGGCGGCCTGTTCGTCGCCGGAATCGAGCAGTTCGGCCGGCAGGCGCTGAGCGTCGTGATCGCGTTCGCATTCTCCTTCGGCATGACCTTTATCCTCGCCAAGGTGCTGGACATGACCATGGGCCTGCGGGTGACCGTGGTGGAAGAACAGAGCGGCCTGGACCTCTCGCTCCACGAGGAGCAGTCCTACGTGATGGCCGAGTAAGAGGACATCATGAAACTGGTGATTGCTTACATCGCACCCTTCAAGCTGGACGAGGTCCGCGACGCGCTGAAGGGCGCGGGCGTGACCGGCCTCACCGCCATCAACGCGCAGGGCTTCGGACGCCAGTCCGGCCACACGGAGACCTACCGTGGCGCGGAGTACGAGGTGGACATGGTCCCGAAGGTGCGGATCGAGGTGCTGGTGGACGACACCCTGGCGCCGACCGTGATCTCCACCATTGAGACCACGGCCCGCACCGGCTCCATCGGTGACGGAAAGATCGCCGTCCTGGCGGTGGAGGATGTCATCCGCATCCGCACCGGCGAGCGCGGCCGGGACGCCATCTAGGCCCCCGTGTCCGCACACGCTGCGCTGCTGCGCTTCATGCAGGCGCGCTCGGACGTATCCGAGCGCGCCTGCGCGATCGCCGGCGCCGATCTCTGCGCCTACCTGACCGACCTGCTGGACGAGGCGCTCGCCGCCCTCTCGGCGGACGTGGACACCTCCGGCTTCGCGGTCGTCGCCGTGGGCGGCTACGGCCGCCGTGAGCAGGCCCGGCACTCGGACGTAGACGTCATGCTGCTGGTCGAGCGGGGCGCGGAGGACCGCGCGAAGCGCGTCCTCTACCCGCTCTGGGACGCCGCGCTGAAGGTCGGGCACTCCGTCCGCACCGTCCCACAGGTCACGGAGGCGGCGAAGGCGAACGTGGAGACCTTCACGGCCCTGCTGGACGCCCGCCTGGTCGCCGGCGACGACCGGCTCTACGCGGCGTTCGAGGACGCCCGGCGCCGCTTCACCGCCGGGGCGCAGCCGTGGCTGCGCGCGCAACTCGCGGAGCGGCGCGCCGCCCTGGTCGCGCGGGAGCCGTGGCAACTGCTC
>PHBR01000017.1 GCA_002840675.1 Chloroflexi bacterium HGW-Chloroflexi-9 | reverse complement strand
ACGGCCACCCGGTGCGCGAAGGGTTCGCGGAGGCGCTGCGCACGCTGGCGGCTCAGCCGCGCGAACGAGGCGGCCTGCGCGTCCGCCTCCGGCGAGCGGGCCGCCTTGCCCGGTTCATGACGTGGATGGTGTTCCCGGACCGGCCCCGGCGGCGCTAGGCGTCCGCGATCTCCAGCAGCAGCGGGACGTGGTCGGACGGCTTTGCGCCCTTGCGGAAGTCCCGCGCGATCGCGCACGACGTGAGGCGCGCCGCCAGTGTGCGGCTCGCCAGCATGAGGTCAATGCGCAGGCCCAGGTTCTTGTGGAAGTGGCCCATCCGGTAGTCCCACCACGTGTACTGCACGGCGTCCGGCCACACCTCCCGATACGCATCCACCAGGTCACCGGCCTCAAGGATGCCCGCGAGCAGCGAGCGCTCCTCCGGCGTGACGTGCGTGGCATTCGCGAAGGCGCGCGGGTCGTACACATCGATGTCGGCGGGCGCGATGTTGAAGTCGCCGCAGATCACCAGCGGCACCTCCGGCGTCGCGTCCCGATGGGACGCCGCTCGGCGCTGCATCGCCTCCAGGAACACGAGCTTGTGCGCGAACATCGGGTCGTCCAGCGTGCGCCCGTTGATCACGTACACGGAGGCGACGCGGACGCCCTCGACCGTCGCCTCCACCCAGCGCGCCTCGTCCGGGAGCGGCTCGCCCGGAAGCCCCTGGCGCGCGTCCGACACCGCGAGCCCATCACGCACGAGCAGCGCGACGCCCGCCCAGCGCCCACCGCTGTAATCCACCGTCTGGTAGCCGGCGAGCTGGATGTCCATCCTCGGGAAGGTGTCCGGCGTCACCTTCGTCTCCTGCAGGCAGAGCACGTCCGGGCGGTGCGTCTCCAGGAACTCCAGCAGGCGTGGCAAGCGCGCGTTCACGGAGTTCACGTTCCAGGTGGCGATGAGCATGCACGTCCCCTCGGCGGTCCGGGGACAAGGCTAGCGCGGAGCGCGGCGAAGTCGAGCGGGATGACCGCAGCGGCGATTACGCGACGCGGACGCCGGCGCGGATCGCCCCGCCGGCGAGTTGCGCCCGCATCTCATCGTTCGGCAGCGGGACGGAGAACAGGAAGCCCTGTCCGAGGTCGCAGCGGACCCCCGCGAGCACGAAGGCCTGCATCTCCGTCTCGATCCCCTCCGCCACGATCTCCAGGCCCAACGCCTGGCCCAGCGCCACGATCCCCTTCAGCACCGGCAGCGCACGCCGGGAGTCGGTCTCCAGCGCCTTCACGAACGACCGGTCGACCTTCAGCACATTGACCGGGAACTCGTTGAGCCGATGCAAGGAGGAGTGCCCCGTGCCGAAGTCATCGATCGCCACACGAACGCCCTCCGCGCGGAGCGCCTCAATCACCCTCAGCGCCTGGCGGCCGTTCACCATGGCGGTCGATTCCGTGATCTCGAGTTCCAGCAACTCCGCCGGAAGGCCGCTTGCGGCGAGCCCCTCGCGCACGAGGTCAAGCAGCGAGTCGTCCATGAACTGGCCCGGCGACAGGTTCACGGAGACGCGCACCGGGTCCGGTGTCAGGCCGGCCCACTCGCGCGCGTCCACGCACGCACGGTGCAGGACAAACTCCCCGAGCCGGCCGATCAGGCCGACCTCCTCCATGAGGCCAATAAAGACCTCCGGGCCGATGATCCCCTGCTCCGGGTGCCGCCAGCGCACCAGCGCCTCCGCGGCGTGGATCGCGCCGGAGCGCAGGTCGACCTGCGGCTGATAGAAGACCTCGAACTCCTCACGGTCGAGCGCGCTACGGAGCGCCGCTTCCAGTTCCAGCCGGGCGCGACTCACGCCCTCGCTGGCGGGGTCGAACACGTGCGTGCGGTCGCGGCCCGCGTTCTTCGCGTCGTACATCGCGTTGACGGCGTAGCGGATCAACTGCTCGCCGCTGTCGCTGTGAAGCGGCCCGAGGGCGATCCCGGCGCTGGCGGTCAGATGTACGTCGTCGCCTGGCGCCACCACCATCCCGCGGATCGCGTTCATCATGCGCTCCGCGGCTTCGCAGGCACTCGCCTCGTCGGCCACATCGGGCAGTAGCAGCAGGAACTCGTCGCCGCCGAAGCGCCCGACCACCTGACCCGCCAGGGCCACGGACGCCAGCCGGCGACCGATACGGCGGAGCAATTGGTCGCCACCCGCATGCCCGTAACTGTCATTCGTCAGGTGGAACCGGTCCAGGTCGAACAGCGCCACCGCCACCTGGCGGTGGTCATCCACATGCTGTCGTATGGCTTCATCGACCAGGTTCGTGAACGTCTCGCGGTTGACCAGTCCGGTCAGGGAGTCAGTCTCCGTCAGGCTGCGGAGCGTCTCCGCCGCCCGCTTGCGGCTGGTCATGTCCCGGATCTCCGCGACCACCGCCGTCTCGTCCGCCCCGTGCGAGAAGTCCGCGAGCACGACCTCCACGTCCACACGGGAGCCGTCACGCCGCATCATTCGCGCTTCTTGCGGCAGGTCGACGCCCTCTGACCCGGACCGGCCACCGATGGCGGACATGATCCGCTGCGCGTCCTCCGCCGGCATCAGGTCATCGACGGTGAACTGCTCGATGTCGGCGGCGGCATAGCCAAGGAGCCGCGCCAGCGGCTGGTTGTGGAACAGGATGCGGCCGTCCCCGGAGACGATGGCGATGCCATGCTCCGTGTGGTCCAGCATCAGCCGCAGGCGCTCCTCGGAGGCTCGCAGCGATTCGATCTGCGCCTGGTCGGTAGAGGAGTCGCGCAGCCAGCCACGCTCGAAGCCGGAGCTATCCTCCCGCAGGAGGCCGCTGATCGCGACGTACCGGACGCTGCCGGTCGGGTCCAGCCACTCGCCGCGGCGGACCGGATCCCGGGCCCCCTCCGGAACCGGCTCCATCCGAAACAACTCCTCCAGGCGGCGTCCCAGCAGCGCCTCCGCCGGCACGTTGAGGAGCCGGTCCACCTGCGAGGAGACGAAGACGAGGCTCCCGTCCGAGTCCGCCCGGAAGAAGACGATCGGCGCCTCGCTTACGAGGTCGGAGAGCGCCGCTTGCTGCAGCCGTTCGCGCTCGGTGCGCCGCCCGGCCGCGATGCTCACGCCTCCGACGACGAGCAGCCCGGCAACGCCGCCGAACGCGCCGAACATCAGCCGCTCGCGCTCCTGACGCCGGGTCACGACACGCTCGGCTGCGTCCTTCAGCACCGTCTCGCCCAGCACGGTCAGTTCCTGGTTAGCGCGCTCGTACGCACCGGCGCCGGCGCCGATCCCCGAGGCACCACCGACATACGCGCTGGCGGCTTCCACCAGCGCCCGGATCTCGGCATCGAGCGTGGAGACCAGCTCGGCGGCACGTCCCGTGCCGGCCTGCTGTTCCAGGGCGGTGAAGAGCTGGTCGCGATCCGCGCTCAGTCGGGCGGCGGCAGCATCCAGGAGGGCGGGCGTGGACTGCTCGCGCGCGGTGTCGGTCGCGGCGACTAGATCGAGGAGATCGAGTCGCACGGCGGAGACACCAGCCATCGTGGGGCCGGTGTCCACCGCGTGCTCACGCGTGGCGAGCAGGACGCTGGCGACGACCACGATGACCGCAAACGGTAGAGCAGAAGCCAGTTTCCACATGATGCACCCGACAGCCTCCTCGGCTGTCCCTCGTTAGGTTGATGTTCGGCCGCGGATCAGAACCTCCGCAGACCTGTGCAACGAGATTCTTACAAGTCCCATCAGGATCGGAATGGGGGCCCGGGTCGTTGACCCGGGCCCCCCGGCAGACACGGGCCTGCCTGTTACGTCCAGAGCGGAGCGATTAGCGCCCCAGGAAGCCCCCGGTCAGCGACTCCACGATCGCCCGGCCGGACACTGCGACCGTCCCCAGGAAGCCGCTGGACGTCACCGGCCGGTTCGGGGTCACCGAACCCTGAGCGCTCGGTGCGCGCCCGCCGAGGAAGGCACTCGCGGCGGGCGGCGTCACCGCCTGGCTCACGCCTGCCGCGACGCTGGTCCCGAGGAACCCGCTGCCGCCCAGGAAGCCACCGTCCACGCCGGGCTCGTCCTCTGCTGCCGGTGCGGCACCGCTGTCCATCGCATCGCCCTTATCGAGGTCGGCGGGCGCAGCGTCATCGTCCGGGAACTCAGGCCCGCCGAGAATGGCGAGCGGGGCGTCCCCATCGACCTCCGTCCTCGGGAGGACCGGGTCGGCGACGGCATTGTCGCTGCCGCCAGCGTTCCCGCTGTCGGCGCCGTTGCCGTTCGCACCGCGGTCCGTGTTCTCGTTGGCGCGGGCGTTGCCATTGCCGCCAGCATTGCCGTTCCCGTTGCCACCGGCGTTGCCGGTGCCGCCAGCGTTCCCGCGCGCACCGGGGTCGGCCGCGTTGCCGCTGCCGTTCTCACCAGCGTTCCCGTTCGCACCAGGATCGGCCGCGTTGCCGTTGCCGTTCCCGCCAGCATTCCCGTTCGCGCCAGGATCGGCCGCGTTGCCGCTACCGTTCCCGCCAGCGTTCCCGTTGTCGGCCGGCGCGTCATTACCGCTGCCGTTGCCGTTCCCGTTGTCGGCCGGCGCGTCGTTACCGCCGCCGCCGCCGCCATTGCCGTTCCCGCCGCCGTTGCTGTTCCCATTGCCGTTGCCGTTACCGGCCGACGGACCGCCCACCTGGACGCCCGTTGATCCACCTGAAGAGGCCGCGCTCACCACGGGAGCCGTGACGAAGGTCACCAGCACCACGAACGCCAGCACGGAACCAAATCGACGGAATGCCCGAGCCATCTGCTTCGCCTATCCACCCACGTCCCTCACTTCGGCGCTGGCAGCGTCGCTTCGAGGCGCGGATACACAACGCAGGCGCGCACCGCACGGCACACGCACTTCTGCTTGCCGCGATCATCGACAGCCCGGGAGAGGACTTAAGGCCTTCCCGAGACATTTCTTCGGGATTCCGCGCCGCCATCCGAGGGGCGATCCCGATGAGCCGCGCGGGGGGATATACAGAATCGCGCGGCAGGCTTCCCCGCCTCAACGCAACCTGAAATACTCCGAGATGTGGGGCCCGTAGCTCAGCGGCCAGAGCAGTGGACTTTTAATCCATCGGTCCTCGGTTCGAATCCGAGCGGGCCCACCACCTGACACCTCCCGGAGCGCGCGTGACCACCGGCAAGTTGCACGCAGACGAGCCGGACATCGACGCTGCCCTCGTCCGCCGCCTCGTGCGTGGGCAGTTCCCGCACTGGGCGGACCTCCCGATCGAGGCGTTCGCATCCGCCGGCACGGACAACGCGATCTATCGTCTCGGCGATGACATGGCGGTGCGCCTCCCGCGGCTCGAGCGGGTGGTCTCCCAGATCGAGAAGGAGCAGCGCTGGCTCCCGGTGCTCGCGCCGCACCTCCCACTTGCCGTCTCGCTCCCCCTCGCCGCCGGCGTCCCGGCCGAGGGCTTCCCGTGGCCCTGGTCGATCTACCGCTGGCTCCCGGGGGAGAGCGCCGCGACCGGCCGCCTGGACGACCCCACCGAGGCGGCACGCGCCCTGGCCCGGTTCCTCGGCGCGCTGCAGGCCCTGGACACCGCCGGCGGCCCCGTCCCCACCGCCGAGAACTTCCGTCGAGGCCTGCCGCTCGCCCACCGCGACGCCGCCACCCGGCGGGCCATCGGGGAACTCGAGGGCCGGGTCGACACCCGGGCCGCCACGGCGGCATGGGAAGCGGCGCTCCACGCCCCGGACTGGGAGCGCGCGCCCGTCTGGATCCACGGCGACTTGCTGCCGGGCAACCTGCTGGTCCACGAGGGACGCCTCTCCGCCGTGATCGACTGGGGCGGCCTCGGCGTGGGCGACCCGGCCGTGGACCTGATCACGGCGTGGTCGCTCTTCTCCCCTGGCAGCCGCGAGGTGTTCCGCTCCGCCCTCGACGTGGACGAGGCGACGTGGGCGCGTGGGCGCGGCTGGGCGCTCTCGATCGCGCTGATCGCGCTGCCGTACTACTGGGACACGAACCCCGCCTTCGCGCGTGTCGCGCGACGCACGCTGGACGAGGTACTCGCCGACCAGTAGCCGCCGGATGCGAACCCTCGGGGTGCCTCCGACGGGCGGTGGATGGTAGGTTGCAGGCCTCAGGTACACAGATTCAGGAGCACAGAGATATGGCAGTCAGAGCAGACATGCGCGGCCCGCTGGCCGGTCAGGTCGCGGTCGTCACGGGCGCTTCGCGCGGCATCGGCGAGGCGATCGCGGTGCGCTACGCGATGGCCGGCGCGAAGGTGGTGGTCTCCGCCCGCACGGTGAACGAAGGCGACAACCCCATGGAGGGGAGCATCTCCGGCGTCGTCAAGAACATCCGCGACGCGGGTGGCGAGGCGACCGCGATCCGTTGCGACCTCTCCGATGGCGAGAGCCGCAAGGAACTGATCGCGAAGGCGCAGGAGACCTACGGGACCATCGACATCCTGGTGAACAACGCGGCCGTCACGTTCTTCATCCCGGTGCTCGACTTCCCGGAGCGCCGCTTCCGGCTGATGCAGGAGGTCCAGGTCTACGCCCCGTTCCACCTGGCGCAGATGGTCATCCCCGGGATGAAGGAGAAGGGCGCCGGCTGGATCGTGAACGTCTCCTCGGGCGCCGCCCGGCACCCCGCCGCCGACAGCGGCGGGCGTGGCGGCACGGTCTACGGCATGTGCAAAGCGGCGCTGGAGCGCTTCACCACCGGACTCGCGTCCGAGGTGTACGCGGACAACATCGCCGTGAACGTGATCTCACCGGGCCTCGTGGCCACGCCGGGCACGGTGCACCACAAGCTGGTGAGCGACCAGACGAAGGAGCGCGAGACGCCGGTGGAGCACATGGCGGAGGCCTGCTTCAAGCTCGTCGCCGGCCAGCCGAAGGAACTCACCGGCCGCATCGACTACGCCTACGACATGATGAAGGAGTTCGGCCTGAGCGCGCTCGACCTCCCGTTGCAGCCGCTTACCCGGTAGGCGCGCGACCGCGCAGGCAGTGCAGACACAGAAGGGGGCTGGCCGATCGGCCAGCCCCCTTCGCGTTGTTCAAGCCCCGGCTACGGCTGGCTGGTCTTCCTCGTCACGCAGCCGCCGCGCGACGAACATAGCCACGACCGCGGAAATGGAGACCGGAATCCCCGCCAGCGCGGTCGGGATCGCCGTACTGAGGATCCCCGGACGGGCGAAACTGGAGATCCCCACCACCCCGTTCGGGTGGATCGAGCAGAGCAGGCTGGACTCATCCAGCAGGGCGGCGGTGACGGGGATGCGGACCGTCGTCGCCGGCGGCAGCAGTTCCGAGCCGATCTGGTGCACCACCACGTCATCGTTCCGGATCGCCAGCGTGTCGCCCCGGCGCAGCAGCAGCGAGTCCGGGATCACCGCCACGTCCTCGCCTCGGGCGATCGCCGCGGCCGTCCCCGCCGGCACCTCCAGCGCGACGATGCGCGTCTCCGGCAGCAGCAGCCACCAGGCGAAGGACACGACCCACGCGAGCGCGAAGCAGACGAGCACCGCGCCTCCGTACGTCCGGGCGGCAGCGGTGTTCATCGGATACGCCCGCGGGACGCGCGGCGCCAGGGACCCCTCCACCCGGCGCCGGCCCCCCTCATCCCCACGCTACTTCAGCAGGTACAGGGTCGGATAGAAGAACACCCAGACCACGTCCACGAAGTGCCAGTAGATGACCACCGCCGTCACCGGCCACACCGCCGGCCCCTGGGAGTAGCGGCCGCCACCGGAGCGCGCCCAGATCACGGCCAGAAAGAGCAGGCCGGTGACCACGTGGAAGGCGTGCATGCCGGTCATGGAGAAGAACGCCGTGCCGTACACCTCGGACGCGGCGAACTCGGCGATCGACCACTCGTAGGCGACACCGCCCACGAAGAGCAGCCCCATGAGGATCGTCGCGAGCAACATCGTGCGCCCGTGCGCCGTGTTCCCGTGCGCGAACGCCGTCTCCGCGCGGTACGCGGAGAACGAAGACAGCAGCAGGAGCGAGGTGATCGCCAGCCCCAGCAACTGGTTCAGGTGCGGGTCGATCGCCGTACCGGCGATGTAGAACCTGGAGGCCGCGAAGATCGCGAACAGCGCACCGTCCGAGATCAGGAAGAGCCACAGGCCGAGCCGGTTGATCCGCACCCGGTGCCACGCGTGGGCGACCGGATCGGCATGCTCGTGGCTGTGAGAGACGGCAGCGGCCATTAGTGGACCTCCTCACCGCGCCACAGGCGGGTCACGTGCATGAAGTAGACGGTGATCGCCCAGCACTTCGCGCCGGCGGCGAGCGCCAGCAGCGTCACCAGCAGCGGCGTGGACGTGAGGCTGACCGCGACGATGTATTCGACGACGGTGAGGACCGCCAGCGCCAGGAACACCATTAGTCCCTTGCGCTGCTGCGCCGCCTCTCCCCCGTGGTTGCCATTACTCATCGGACGCTCCGATCCATCTCCCGAGGTGACGGTTACACATTCTCAGTAGCGGCGGCGGTGCCCATCCGCGCGTGCGCGGGCGCGTTCGGGACGCCGTACTCGTAGGCACCACCCTGGATGACCGGCTGCCCCTCGAAGTTGTGCTCCGGCGGCGGGGAGGACACCTGCCACTCCAGCGTGCTGGCCCCCCACGGGTTCGCCACCGCACGCTCTCCGCGCACCCAGGACAGCACCATGTTCGCGGCGAAGAAGATGAAGGAGATGCCCAGCAGGAAGCCGGACCAGGAGATGAACCGGTTGAAGTCCTCGTACGCCTCCGGGTAGTCGGCGACGCGGCGGTTCATGCCCTTCACGCCCACCTGGAACATGGGGATGAACACCAGCTGGAAGCCGATGAACATGATCCAGAAGTGGATCTTGCCCAGCGTCTCGTTGAACTGGCGCCCGGTCATCTTCGGGAACCAGTAGTAGAGCGCCGCGAACAGGGCGAAGATCTCGCCGCCCATGATTGTGTAGTGGAAGTGCGCCACCACGAAGTAGGTGTCGTGGAGGTGGATGTCCGTCGGCACGTCCGCCAGGTAGATACCGGTCAGGCCGCCCACGGTGAAGTTGAAGATGAACGCCAGCGCGAACAGCATCGGCGTCCGCATCCATAGTCGGCCGGCCCAGATGGTGCCGATCGCGGACAGGAAGATGATGCCGGTGGGGATGGAGATCATCTCCGTCAGCACCAGGAACGGCGCGTGCAGGTAGTCCTCCATGCCAGAGGTGAACATGTGGTGCGCCCAGACCACGCCGGAGATCGCGACGATCCCGAGCAGCGCGCCCACCACCCAGCGGTAGGCGTAGAGCGGCTTCCGTGACATGTGCGCGAGGACCTCAAGCACCGCGCCGAAGGCCGGCAGCACCATCACATAGACGGCCGGGTGGCTGTAGAACCAGAAGACGTGCTCATACAGGATCGGGCTACCGCCCTCGGCCGCGTGGAAGAACGAGGTCCCCACCACGCGGTCCAGCAGGATCATCAGCAGGCCGGCCGCGAAGCCCTGCGTGAAGAAGAAGGCGATCAGCGACCCGGCGAAGGCGCCCCACACGAAGATCGGCAGCCGGCCCCAGGTCATGCCCGGGGCGCGCTCGTAGATGATCGTCGCGATGAAGTTGATGCCACCGAGGATCGAGACGAGGCCGAAGGTGATCACGGCCAGGTTAAACAGCACCTGCCCGGACTTGGTGAGCACGGAGAGCGGCGGATACGCCGTCCAGCCCGTGTCCCAGCCGCCGATGAGCAGCGCGATGATCAGCATGATCGCGACCGGCGGCACCAGCCAGTAGGACAGCGCGTTCACCCGCGGGAACGCCATGTCGCGCGCGCCGATCTGCAGCGGCACGATGTAGTTGCCGAAGGCGCCGAGCATAATCGCGACGGCCACGGCCACCATGCCGATGCCGTGGAAACTCATCGCGGAGTTGTACTGGTCTTCCGTGAACAACTGCATGCCGCTGTTCATCAGCTCAAAGCGGATGAGCATCGCCGTCAGGCCGGACAGCAGGAACAGCACAACGAACGTCACGCCGTACTGGATACCGATGACCTTGTGGTCCATGTTCCATTCGAAGTAGCGCTTCACGCCCTTCGGTGGCGTCGCTGCCTTCCCGCCGAACCACTCGACGGCCCAGTACTTCCAGCCACCGACGCCGATGAGCCAGCCGATCAGCGCGACGGGGTAACCGACGCTCCACGACATGTCCGTTGACCAGTACTCCAGCCCCATGCTCGTCCGGATGCCGCCGAGGATCCCCGTCCCCGCGACAAAGCCGACGACGGCCAGCACCAGCCCTACGAGGATCGCCATCTACTTCCCCGCCTTCTCGGCCACCCAGGCCTGGTACTCCTCGGCCGTGACCACCCGCACCGGCATCTGCATGCGCGCGTGGTAGAGACCGCACAATTCCGCGCACTGGACGCGATAGGCCGCGTCCGTGGCGCCATCACCGAGTTCGTTCGGCGTGATGTAGAGGTTCGTGATCTGGCCCGGGACCGCGTCGATCTTCAGGCGGAACGCCGGCACCCAGAACGAATGCAGGACGTCGCCGGCCGGAGCCGTGACGTTGAACTTCACCCGCTGGTCGACCGGGAGCACCAGCTCCTGGGACGCGAAGCCCTCCGGGTACTGCACGACCCACGCCCACCGGAAGCCGGTCACGTCGACCTCCAGGTCGTGGGTGCGGTCGCTCCGCAGTTCGGCGAGGCCGGTAAGGCCCGGGTAGATCATCACCACCACGGCCAGCGTGGTGGTGGTGAGCAGCCAGACCCGCGGCACCGCGCCCACCCCTCGGATCGGCGGCCCGTCCTCGCCGGGCCCCCCGGAGCGGAACCGCAGCACCGAGTAGAGGAGCGCCGCCATCACGAACCCGAAGACCGGGGCGCCCATGTATGTCATCAGGCGGAAGGCGTGGTCGCTGAACTCCGCCTCCTCCGCCCCCACGGTGGGGAACGGGTTCATCAGTGCGGCGCCAGCGAGCGCCAACGCTGTAAACACCACCCAGAGGATGCCCGCGATCCACAGGTGTCGATTCACCGCTCAGTCCCGTCCCTAGCCGGATGATTTGTTCCGGGGCGCACAAACCTTAGGAACGGCCGATCCCCCACGCATGGTGCGAACGCACCAGTTCGGAGTGCGACGAGGCACAAACGTCCCGCCCGAGGGGGGACGTTCGGCCGCACCGGGTAGCCTCCAACGGGCCGTAGAGTCGGCTCGTCAGGTGCCTGCACAAGGAGGACGTGCGTGACCGCGCGAGACGTCAGCCAACCCCCCGCCCCGCTTGAGTGGCTGGAGGTGCTCAGTGCCTCCTCCCCGCTCTACGCCGTGGATCTCGACCAGCGCATCACCTACTGGGACGCGCGGGCTACGCGCGACCTGGCCGCACCGGAGGATGCGCTCGGACGGCACTGCTACGAGGTCCTCGCGAGCCTCGATCCCAGGAACGCACGCCGCTGCCGGCCCAACTGCCAGGTCGTGGCGATGGCACGGGCCGGCCGTGCAGCCCCCGATTTCGACGTGTGGGGCCCCGTCCGCGGTGACGCTTCACGACAAATGCGCGTGTCGATCCTGCTCGGCTCCGGCGCCCGGCCGGAGGACACCTCGGTCATCCATCTCGTGCGCTGCGAGGACGGTTCTGCCGCCTCCGAGGGCGATCTCTGCGCGGCGCTGGCAGGGGACGGCCCCTCGGCGACGCAGACGTCCGCGTCTGACGGACGCCCGGATCTGACCGCCCGCCAGGTCGATGTACTGCGCCTGCTCTCCCAGGGTCGGAGTACCTCAGAGATCGCTTCCTCACTCGGGGTGCGGGCGGTCACTGTCCGGAACCACGCCCAGGCCGCCATGGACCGGCTCGGCGCACGCACGCGCCTCGAAGCGGTGATCCTCGCCGCGCGCACCGGCCTGCTCTAACCGCTGCTGCCCCGCTCGTCGGCCCAACCTCGTTCCCCGATGGTTCATGGGACGGACTCGCCGCGGCGTTCGTTCTGCCCGGGGAAAGCAGGCGTGACACCGAGATTACAATCGTGCTCGCCGGTGAACCCCCGCCACATCACGGAGACGGGCGGACGCCGGCTGCGCGCGGGGAAAGGAGCGGACGAATGACGTCCGAACAGCAGATCGAGACCCTGGTCACACCCGAGATGGAGGCCCGCAAGGGCGTGTGGGAGAACCTGCGGGTCTCCCCGCCGATCGCGGAGTCGGACATCCGCAAGTGGGCGATCGCGTCCTACTGGCCGGACACGCCGCCACGGCTGTTCTGGGACCACGAGTACGCGAAAGGCACGCGCTGGAGCGGCATCATCGCCCCCAACGACTTCAACCCCTTCGCCTGGCCGATCGACCGCCCTCGCACCGCCGGCGGCGCGCCGCAGGGCATGGGGAGCACCCCGGGCACGCGAGGCATGAACGGCGGCCAGGTGGAGACGTTCGGAGTGCCGATGCGCGCCGGCGACGTCATCACCTCGCGCACTCGCCTGAAGGAATGGAACGAGCGCACCACCCGCCTCGGCCTGACGCTGTTCAGCGAGACGGAGATGGAGTGGCGCAACCAGAACGGCGAGCTGGTGAAGACGCGCATCTCGACCGGCATCCGGTACTAGCCACCACGCGGCACAAGGAGCATTTCAATGGCAGTCAACGTGCACTTCGAGGACGTGAAGGTCGGCGACGAGATCCCGGCCTGGTCACGCACCACCGACTTCATGTCGTGGAACCGCTACGCCGCGGTGAACGACGAGTTCGTCTACATCCACATGGACGACGAGGCCGGCCGCAAGGCCCTGAACGAGCGCGGCGCGTTCGGCATGGGCAACCTGCGCTACACCTACATGCTGGACGCCCTGCGCGACTGGATCGGCGACGAGGCCGAGATCCGCGAGTGTGGCGTGCAGTACCGCGCCATCAACCAGAAGAATGACACCCTCACCGTGACCGGCAAGATCACGGACAAGAAGGTCGAAGCCGGCGAGAACCGCGTCTACCTGGAGATGAACGTCGTGAACCAGAACGGCGACCCCACATGCCCCGGGCACGCGGTCGTCGTGTTGCCCTCGAAGGGCTAGCCAGCGCTACACCTGCCAGCCGGCGTGCGCCTCCATGAACCGGAGGAGCACGCCGGTCAGGCGGTCCGGCACCGTCGCTGGCGGGTAGTGGCCCACGCCGTGGAAGACGTGCAGATAGCGCCGCTCCGCCGGCAGTTCCAGATAGCCACGCAGCGGCGTGGACGGCGCGACCACCTCGTCGGCGTCGCCCAGCACCACCATCACCGGGAGCGCCAGCCGCGCCGCCAGCCCTTCGAGGCCGGGCCACGGCGGCGCCTGTCCGAGCGCGCGCTCCGGCGGGTTCGCGACCAGGTCCGCCCAGAGCGTCTCGCGCTCCGCCTCGCTCAGTCCCACGTGGTGCGTCACCCACGCCGGCGCCGGGCGCCCGTCCGCGGGACGCTGCGAGGCTGGGGAGTTCCGGGCGGCCATCTGCTCCGGCGTGCGCGGCACGGTACCGGGATCTGGCCCGGCGATCAGCACGGCTGCGCGCACCCGCTCGGCGTGGTCGCGCAGGTAGTAGCGCGTGACCAGCGTGCCCAGCGAGTGCCCCACCAGCACGAACCGGTCGAGGCCGAGCGTGTCGACCGCGGCGGCCAGGTCCCGCGCGTAACTCGCGGGCGCGTAGTCCTCCAGTCGTTCGCCACGATCGGACGCTCCCGCGCCGCGGAGCGAGATCGCGACCGAGCGGACGCCCGCTTCGGCGAGCAGCCGCTGGACGGCCACCCAGATGCGCGCCGAGGACGCCGCCCCATGCAGGAGCACCACGGCGCGGTCGCCGCTCCCCGCCTCGAAGTATTCGAGCCGCACATCGCCAGCCTGCACGAACGCCATGACACGCCCTCCTCGCCGCCGTCTCGCGGCGCGGGGATTGTACGAGGCCGTGGGAGCCTCAGCCGCGGTCGGAGGACGCTCGCCGCGTTCAGCATCCCGACGCTGAGTGAGGGCGGCCACCCGCTGGCGGGCAGACACGTCACCCGCGCCGGTCGTTAGAGGCCGGCGAAGTGGGGCGCCACCACGAGCAGGCGGTCCCCGCCGATGTGCCACCGCAAGGCCGGCGGGGTCGGGCCGCTGAACGCGCCGTCCGCAACCACCTCGACCGCGCCGGTCGCGACCTCGTACAGGATCACCTCGTACTCGCGCAGCAGCGCACCGCCCGCCATCACCCGCGCCCCTTGTGGAGCCGGGCGCGCAAGGGCAACCCGCGTCCCGTCCGGCGATGGCACGCCACCCCCCGCGCCCTCCAGGCACACGCCGTCCGGACCGGTCGCGTACACCACCGTCCCCGCGCAGTCCGCGGTGCCCAGCGCCGCAGTCACGCCCTCGACGGAGGCCGCTACCACCACATCGCCGGTCCACGTGGCGGCGGGCGGTGCCGCCCCCGGTAGATCCACGACGACCAGGCCGGTCGCAAGGTCAAGCACGCGCGTCTCCGCTGGCCCACCCGTGAAAGCGGCGGTGGGCGAGTAGGCGAGGCTCCCGGACGCGTCGAACCCCGCCGGCCACGCGAGCGGCACCAGGCGCGCCGCACCAGTCGGGGCATCGAAGAGCGCTGTGGCACCTCCCGCCTGGTGCGCCAGGAACATATCAGCCGCCGGCGACCAGACGGGGCGGAATACGATGTCCACGCCCTGACCGACCACACGCGCCGTACCGGCCTCCGCGTCTCCCAGAAAGATCCGGCCGCCATCCAGGTATTCCGAGAACAGTAAGTAGCGGCCTCCCAACGACCACTGCTCGGCGTAACGGCCGTCGCAACCGCCGCAGTGGAAGAGTCCCGCCTGCAACAGGCGCCGCTCGCCGGTGTCGATGTCCACGACCCACTGATCCCAGATCGGCACCACGTGCCCCGCCGGCGACGGGCCGTCCGGCATGTCCACGCGGTAGGTCATGAAGCGACGGTTCGGCGATATCGGCCCGCATGCGGGCACCTCCGGGAAGATGCGCCCCTCGATGCTCACGCCCGCGCCCGACTGCCCGCACAGCAGTTCCCGCGACGGAGACAGCGGCTGCCCGTCCAGCCCGAACGCCTCGTATCCCTCAGCCGTGCGGACCACCACGGCATCGCCTTCGAACTGCACGGACCACGGGCCGTATTCGGCGTGCTCGTAGAGGGTGTGCGCCTCGCCGGTGTCGAGATCGATCAGCCGTGCCGTGAAGGGGAACGGCGTCCCGTCCACCGGCGACGTCGAGGGCGTCGGGGAGGGACGCATATCGGCGGTCGGGCTCGGCGACGCGGATGCGACGGGCGTCGTCGCAGGGCGCTCGTCCGGGTCGCACGCGACGAGGAGCCCCCCGAACACGAGCAGCGTCCCGAGCACCGTCCTCACGGCCGGTATGGCACCACGCGATACGCACCATCGAGGTTCACGACGAGCACACGCTCGTGCGGCGTCCCGGCTACGGCGTCGCGCAGGCCCTCGCCGGACAGCGGCGCGGCCGCGGCCGGCGCATCGAGGCGCGTCCACGCCCGTACCGTGACGCCCTCCAGGCCGGCGAGCGCCTGGCGGACCGCGGACACCTCCGCCGCGCCGGCAAGCACGATCACGTCACGCACACGCGTGGCGGGGATGGCCGGCGCCTCCGGCTCCTCGGCCCGGACGGCCTGGTCCTCCCGCAGCACGAGCCAGTGATAGGCGGCCACCACGCCCGCCGTCACGACCAGCGCGAGCGGCCAGCGGCTGTCGCGCAGGACATCGCGGGTCACGCCCGAGTCCAGCACCGCCTCGAACAACTGGAAGAGCACGATCGTCAGGTCAACCAGCAGGAACAGCGCGGCGATACCGAAGATGGCGAACAGGTAGATGCGCCGCGAGGTCGACCGCACCTCCCGCGCCGCGTCCGCTGCGACCGCGCGCTGCAGGCGCATCCATGCGATCACCCACAGCGGCCCGCCGACGATCAGCAGCGTGATCGCCACCGTGAGCGTGTTGCGCCACCAGCCCTCGTGGCTCACGAGGCCGGAGTCGGCGGCGGTCAGCACCTCGATGAGCAGGGCCAGCAGCGTGGCGACACCGGACGCGACCGCAGCGAGGCCACTCGCGCTGAGGACGTAGCGGTAGATGCGCTCCGGTTCGCTGCGCGCCGCACCCCGCTCGAGGCCTTCGACGAGCACCATGCGGTGGTAGGTCCACGAAGCCACGCCGACGAGCACGACCGCAACGCGCGCCGGCAGGCCGGCAAAGTGCTCGGCAGCACCGGTCGCCGAGGGGTCGCCGATGAACCACTCGAGGACCATGTAGAGCGCGGTGCCGGACGCCACCACCGTGACCAGCACCCCGACAAGGATGCCGAACAGGAAGACCTCGATACGCCAGATCGTGGTGCCCCGGTCGCTCCGCAGCGCGCCGCGGAGCCAGTACCACCACCACACCCCGAGCCCCACGGCCATGATCAGCGCCGCCTCCATCCACTCGTCCGTCCACGAGCCCGCGGCCAGGCCAGAGCGGAACGCGCCGTCGTACGCGGCGGACGACGGCACGCTGACGGCGAGCGCCGCGCCGACCAGTGTGAAGGCGAGGCTGAGCGCGGTCGCGTAGGCGCGGAACAGCCGGTCAATCAGCGCCAGGACCGGCGACTCGCTCGCCTCCCCCTGCGCCAGCACCTCGTGCACCAGCCACGCAGCGAGCGAGGCGAACAGCCAGCCCCACGGCGCGCCGGAGAAGTCGTGGATCCCGAGGAGCACCCGCCCCGCTTCCACGGCATTGAACATGGCGATGGGGATCGTGACGGCGCGGACGGCCGCCAGGTACCAGCGCCGCGCCTGGGAACGACGCTCAGCCGGATCGCGCCGCATCGCGCGTTGCGAGAACAGCACCACGATCGCCCACGCCGGTGCGCCCACCGTCGTGAACGCCAGCGCCATCGCCAGCTGCGTGCCGCGCGGGTCCACCACCTGCTTATCGAGCACGTTGTCCAGCGCCCCCGCGACGAGCAGCGCCACGCCGACCATCGCAAAGATGAGCGCCACGAAGCCGATGCCGTAGACGAACAGCCGCCGCGCGACGACGGCGGCGCTCGGGTCGTCCGCATCCACCTCCTGACGGCGTGCGGTCGCGACTGCGAGCAGCGCCGCCAGGACCGCGGCCGGTACGAGGAGCCCGAGGAATGACGAGAGGATGCCGAAGATCATCGGAGGACCGCTAACGGGCAGCGGGCACGGAGGTGCCCTCGGTGAGCGGCTTGGGCGGGCAGTACGTCGGCCAGGGCGCCTCGAGGAACCGCCACTCGCCGTTCTCCTGCACCAGTTCGAAGGTCACGGACCACGTGGACTCGCCACCACCGAACGGCGGGTCGCCGTACGACTCTGTGATCGCAACCCGCACCTGCGCGGTGCCGTCCCGGGTGATCGTCTCCTCCAGCGCGGCGCGGAAGCGGGCATCGCCGCGCTGCGTCACGCTCTCGCGCGGGATCATCCCGCAGCGCGCCACGAGTTCATCGGAGAGGAAGGAGAGCGCCTCCGTCGCGTCGCGGTCGGCGACAGCGGCCAGGTAGCGCTGGACCACGCGCTCCGGCGTGCCCTCCTGGAACTCGTCCGGGCCGCTCGCGACGAGCGCGATGACCGCGCTCAGGACGGCGACTACCAGGACGGCGCCGCCCACCCCAACCAGCCAGCGTGTGGAAGCACTCATTGCGGGCGTCTCCTGCGTTCAGCGGGGTGGGCCCTTTGGCTCGCCTGCCCCCGGATGGTAGACGCTATCCAGCCGCCATCGGTTCCCCGGGATGGACCTCAGTGCATCGGCGAGTAGTCGGTGGGCGACATCAGGCGGTTCTCGATGTGGTGGACCAGCGGCCCGTCCACCTCCGACTCCGCGCGGACGTGATGCCAGTCCGGGTCGGCGCCGAAGGCCGCCCACGCGCGCTGGCGGTGCTCCATGTCCTCGAACGCCAGCATGTACCAGAGTTCGTCGCTCCGGCCACCCACCGTGTTCGTCCAGTAGCCGATGTTCTTGATGCCGTGACGCTCGAAGAGCGCGAGCGTGTGGTCTCGGAAGCGCGCGTGCAGCGCCACCATCTTGCCCGTGTTCGCCGTGTAGATCCGCAGTTCGTAGATCACACCAGACCTCCTCCGCGCTGCCGGGACGGTAGCACCAGGCGCGGGACGGCCGAGGCACAATCGCACTCTTGATTACTTACTTACCGATGGTATGCTTATCTCCGCTGGATGGAGAACGAGGAGACACGCCATGCCCGCCGTGACCGTCGATGACCTGCTGACCCTCCCTCGAATCGCGGAGCCGGCTGGCTCGACCCCCGACCGCAGCGTGCGCTCCGTGACCACCGCGCCGATGGGGTACGAGGGCGAGGGCTTCCCCGTCCGTCGTGCCTTCCACGGCGTCGACCAGGCGCTCCTCGACCCGTTCATCCACCTCGACCAGATGGGTGAGGTTGAGTACGCACCGGGCGAGCCGAAGGGCACGCCCTGGCACCCGCACCGCGGCTTCGAGACGGTGACCTACATGATCGACGGGATCATGGAGCACCAGGACTCGCAGGGCGGCGGCGGGGTGATCACCAACGGCGACACCCAGTGGATGACCGCCGGCTCCGGCCTCCTCCACATCGAGAAGCCGCCGGAGGCGCTGGTGATGTCCGGCGGCCTGTTCCACGGCTTCCAGCTGTGGGTGAACCTGCCGGCCCGCGACAAGTTCCTGGCGCCGAGGTACCAGGACCTCCGCGCGGACCAGGTGCGCCTCCTCACCTCCTCGGACGGTGGGGCGCTGGTGCGCCTGATCGCCGGGGACGTCGCCGGCTACACCGGCCCGGGCGCCACCCACACGCCGATCACGATGATCCACGCGACCATCCACCCCGGCGCACGCCTGCGCCTGCCGTGGAACGCGGAGTTCAACGCGCTCGCGTACGTCCTCAACGGCTTCGGCACCGCCGGGCCGGAGCGCCGTCCCGTGAAGAGCGGCCAACTCGCCGTCTTCGAGGCCGGTGAGGGCGGCCTGACGATCGAGGCGGACCGCGCGCAGGAGAGCCGTAGCCCGAACCTGGACGTGCTCATCCTCGGCGGCCAGCCGATCCGGGAGCCGGTCGCCTGGTACGGCCCGTTCGTGATGAACAACCGTGAGCAACTCGTGCAGGCGTTCGAAGACTACCGGGCCGGCCGCCTGGGCATCATCCCCCCATCCGCGTTCGACTAGGTCGCTCGCCGCGACCGGCAGGGGCGCCGTCGGGCTCCCCGCCTCCTCGCGAGGCGCGTGGCCCGGCGGCCCCGCTAGAATCGCGGCATGGCCCTTCCCACAGCGCTCGAGGTTGTCCCGCCGCCCGCGCCGATCCGCGCGCGCGTCAACGTGCCCGGCTCCAAGAGCGAGACAAACCGCGCGCTCATCCTCGGCGCGCTGGGCGACGGCACCATCACCCTGCACGGCGCACTCTGGTCGGACGACACGCAGGTGATGGTGGAGTGCCTCCGCACGCTCGGCGTGGCGATCGAGATCTCCCCCGACCCCACGGAGCCCTCCAACCGCACGCTCGTCGTGCACGGCACCGGCGGCGTCCTCGCGCCCGGCGGCACCGAGGACGAACCGGCCGAGCTGTTCGTCGGCAACGCCGGCACGGCGACGCGGTTCCTACTGGCGTTCGTTGCGCTCGGCTCGGGCGCCTACCGCCTGAGCGGCGTGCCCCGCATGCACGAGCGCCCGCAGGCCGCCCTCATCCAGGCGCTCCGGCAACTCGGCTACCGCATCGACGCGCCGGGGGACTCGTTGCCGGCCGTAGTGCACGGCGGTGGTCGCCGCCCGGGCCGCTGCCAGGTGAGCATCCGCGACTCCTCCCAGTTCGCCTCGGCGCTGCTCATGTGCGCCGAGCGCGGCGGCTGGGAGGTCGAGGTGGTCGACGCGAACGCGGACGAGTCTCCCTACGTGGTGATGACCGAGCAGATGATCCCCACCTACCGCACGCCGGTTGACCACCAGATCGAGGGCGACGCCTCGAGCGCGTCTTACCTGGTCGGCGCGAACCTCCTGGAGCAGTTGCGCTGGGGCGAGGGCGGCGAGTTCGTCGAGGTCGCCAACTGGCCAACGTCCGGATGGCAGTTCGACCAGCGCTTCCACGCGTTCTGCGCGGACGCCCGCGCCGGCCGTGTCCCCGCCGAGGTCTCCCGCACGACCGACCTGGCGGACAGCATCATGACCGCGATCGTCGTCGCGCCGTTCCTCTCGAAGCCGGTGCGCTTCACCGGCCTCGAACGGCTGCGCGTGCAGGAGTGCGACCGGGTGATGGCGCTGCACCAGGGGCTGAGCCGCTGCGGCGCGCGCGTGGACATGGAGGGCGACGACCTGGTCGTCCACCCCTCCACGCTGCACGGCGCCGAGATCGAGACGTTCGAGGACCACCGCGTCGCGATGTGCTTCGCGATGCTCGGGCTGTTCGTGCCGGGGATCGTGATCCTCGGGCCGGCCTGCGTGTCCAAGACCTTCCCGGACTTCTTCCGCAAACTGGCCGCACCCGCCCCGGACGGCCTGGGCGCCACGATCCGCGACGCCTCGGACGGCCATGTGCTGACGGACGCCGAACTCGGCGACTGACCGAGGCGGCGTCGGGCGGGCCTACATCCGCGGCTCGCGGATGGCGCCGAAGATCAGCACGGCAAGCGCCAGGAAGATCCCGGCCAGCACCACGAAGCCGAGGTCGAGCGAGACCGCCGCGAAACCCGCGGCCGCCATCGGCCCGGCCATGAAGCCCACCGCCTGCACCCCGCTCGCGATGCCGAACGCCGTGCCTCGACGATCGCGCGGCGCGTTCGCGGCGATCAACGTGTTCGTCGCGGGGAGCATCGCCGCCTGCAGCAGCGAGATGACGGCGAACGCGCCGATGAACGTGGCGGCAGTTCCCGCGAACGGCAGCACGAGGTGCGCGCCACCCGCGACGATGCACGCGACGACCAGCATCCGCGTGAGCCGGCCGCTCTTCACCACACGCTGCGCCAGCACCACCCCGGCGACGCTCGCCAGCCCGGCGAGCGTGAACGCGACGCCGGAGGCGCCCTTCGCGCCCGCCTCGCCGGCGATCCGTTCGAGGGCGACCGGCGTGGCGAGGCGCAGCACCTGGTTCAGCGAGATCGAGACGAAGAAGACCAGCAGCACCAACACGAACTGCGTCGTGAGCAGCGCGCGCATCGAGATCCTCGGCGCGGGCGTGCCGTCCGCCTCGGCGCGTGCACCCGCAACCCGGTCCCGCGGGACGGTGATGGCCGCGAGGACCGCCGCGAGCGCGGGCAGCGCCGCGCCGGCGAGGATCGCGCCTCGGTAGCCAGTCAGCAGCGCAAAGCCCGCGCCGATCGCGGGGCCGATGGTGTTGCCGATGTAGACAGCGCCGGTCACGGTGCTGAGGCTGCTGTTCATGCGCGCGTCCGGCACGGACACGCTGGTCAACGCGGTCGCCGCCGGCACGAAGCCGGAGAAGATGCCCTGGAAGACGAACGCCACCACGATGTGCCACGGCTCCGTCGCGAACGCCGCGATCGCCGTCGTGACCGAGGCGAAGACCAACGCGCGCAGGAACATCAACTTCCGGCCGTAGCGATCCGAGAGGATGCCCCACACCGGGCCGGAGGCAAGCCGCACGATCCCCTGACTGGTGGCGGCGACCGCCACCCAGAACAGCGCATCCGCGTCCGAGGTAGCGCCGAGTTCCTGCATGTACAGCGGCAGGAAGGGCACCCAGAAGTTCATCGATAGGCTCGCGATCCCCGCCCCCGCGGCGATCGCGATCACGGCGCGGGTGGTCCGCGCCTCCTCCTCCGGTCGGGTCGTCTCCAGGCCGATGCTGCCGCTCCCGACTACCGCCACGCGACGCCGGTCTCCCCCGGGTACGTTGAGGAAGCGTGCATGGTACCTCCTGCCTGATGACGGCACGGCGGTAGACTCGGAGCATCACGACAACGTCAGCACACAGTCGCCGGAGCGCGCCCATATGGATGTCTTCGAAGCCCTCGCCACGCGTCGCACCGCGGGCGCGTTCAGCGCGCAGGTGCCGCCGCGCGAGGTGATCGAGCGGATCATCGAGGCGGCCACATGGGCCCCGAACCATCGACGCACGGAACCGTGGCGGTTCTTCGTCCTCGCGGGCGAGGAGCGCGCGCGCTTTGGCGAGCAACTCGCCGCGGAGATCGCCGCGAACGGCGGGCCGGAGAGGCGCATCGAGTCGACGCGCACCAAACCGCTACGCTCGCCGATCGTCCTGGTGGTGGCGCAGCACGGCACGCCCGACAACCCGGAACTGGACCACGAGGACTACGCCGCCTGCGCCTGCGCCACGGAGAACCTCCTGCTGGCCGCACACGCCGAAGGCTTGGCCACGAAGTGGAGTACCGGCGAGATGGCGGTGCAGCCGGCCGCGTTCGACTACCTGGGCCTCGCGCCCGCGGACCGTATCGTTGGATACATCTACCTCGGCTACGCCGCCGAGCCGGGCGACCCGAAGCGGGCCGAGCGCTCCCCGGCCGTCGTTTCCTGGCGCGGCTTCGAGGGGTAGAGCAGGGAGACACTGATGGCGAATGCACTACCCCGACGCACGCTCGGCCGCACCGGCCTGGAGGTCACGCAGCTCGGCTACGGGGCCATGGAACTGCGCGGTGCCCCACGCGGCCCCGAACTGACCGATGAGCAGGCGGGGGCGGTGCTCAACGCCGTCCTGGATGCGGGCATCAACTTCATCGACACCTCACCGGACTACGGGCGCAGCGAGGAACTGATCGGGATGCACCTCGCCGGGCGACGGGATGAGTTCATCCTCGCCTCGAAGTGCGGCTGCCCGGTGGGCGAGGTGGGGACGGGCGCGCGCCACATCTACACGCGCGAGAACGTGATCGCGGGCGTGGAGCAGAGCCTCCGCCGCATGAAGGTGGACCACCTGGACCTGGTGCAGTTCCACGGCGGCCCGTCCCGCGCCGTCCTCGAAGAGCACGGGGCGATCGAGGCGCTGCGCGACCTGCAGCAGCAGGGCAAGGTCCGGTTCATCGGCGCGTCCGCGACGCTGCCGAACCTGCCCGAGCTGATCGCGATGGACGTCTTCGACGAGTTCCAGATCCCCTACTCCGCCCTCCAGCGCGAGCACGAGGCGGTGATCACGGCTGCGGCGAAGGCCGGCGCCGGCACGGTGATCCGGGGCGGAGTCGCGAAGGGGGCCCCGGCCGACGACAAGCCGTGGAACCTCACCCGCCCGGACGGCGTCCCGTTGACGGCGGAGGCCGCCTTCACAAGCGGTGAGATCCACGAGCGGTGGGAGCGCGCCGGCCTCGATGACCTCGCCGAGGGCATCGGCAAGATGCCCTTCATGCTGCGCTTCACGCTGACGCACCCCGACCTGCACACCACCATCGTCGGCACGTCGAACCCCGCGCACGTCTTCGCGAACGTGGAGGCCGCGAAGGCGGGCCCGCTGCCGGCCGACGTATACGAGGAGGCGAAGCGCCGCCTCGCCGCGGCGGGCTCAGCGCCGGTCGCCTAGCCCTCGCCCGCCTACACGTGCACCGTGCAGCCCGGGCGGAAGTCCGGCGCCTCGCCCGAGCCGACCTCGATCGCGGGACGGCCGAGGCGTGATGCGACCTCCGCCAGCATCGCGTTCCACGACGCCCGGTCCCACGCGTCGTAGGAGGCGACGACGCGGCCGTCGCCCCCCACCAACACCTGCGAGGGCGTGGAGGTCAGGCGGAACGCAGCCACGCTGCTGCCGTCATCGAACAGCACCGGGAACGACACGCCGGACTTCTCCCAGAAGGCCGCCGCCTGCGTTTCCTCGTCGAGCCCGACCGCCCAGAGCGCGAAGTCATCCCCCGCATACGCCTCGAACGCCGCATCCCAGTGCAGGTAGGCCGCGTCGCAGGCCTGGCAGTCGAGCGAGAAGAACGTCAGCAGGACGGGGCCGCGCGCCCGTGCCTCCGCGAGCACGTACGTCTCGCCGTCCGCGGCGCGGAGTGTGACATCCGGTGCAACCTCACCGGGAGCGATCAGGCCGGGGGCGGTGGTCATGGGCGAGAGTCCTTCAACGGTGCAGAAACGTTGACGCGCACGGAAGGGAAGGCGTAGGTTTCCCTCTGAATGACGCATGTTATCCACTGCGTCGACCCGGGGCGGCGACATGGCCGCCGGAAAGGGCTGTGATGCGTAGCAAACTGGTGAGCCTGGAGGCCGCCGCGCGGATCGTCCGCGACGGTGACCAGGTCGTGATGAGTTCGGGGTTCACCCACGCCCCGATGGCGATGCTCCGCGAGATCGCACGCGCGGAGACGCAGGACCTGCACATCATCGGCGTCGTCGGCGGGTCGATTAACCTCGACTTCCTCGTGGGCGCCGGGCAGGTGAAGACGATGGAGTGCTGCAGCATCGGCTTCCAGCCGTATGCGCAGGCGGCGCCGAACTTCGACCGCTTCCTCAAGGAAGGTCGGATCTTCGCCCTCGACAACACCTGAGGCGTTCACTACTCGATGATCCAGGCTGGATCTATGGGCGTCCCCTACATCCCCGTCCGCGGCCTTGCCGGCACGGACGTGTTCAAGCGTCGCGATGACATGATCATCGCCACGAACCCCTTCGACCCCACCGAGGAAACCGTCGTCGCGCTCGCGCAGAACCCGAACGTCGCCATCCTGCACGCGCAGAAGGCGGACCGCGACGGCAACGCGCTGCTCCGCAAGCACGGTGAAGACGTGATGGTGGCTCAGGCCTCACACCGCGTGATCGTCACCGCCGAGGAGATCGTCGACAAGGTCACCGCGGACGACGAGGGCGGGCAGTTCATCTCCGCCATCAACGTCACGGCCGTGGTCCACGCCCCCGGCGGCGCACACCCCGCCGGCGTCCCCGGCTACTACGAGCAGGACGCGGACCACATCCGCGAGTACATGCGTGCAGCCTCGGACGAGGCGCTCTTCCGCCAGTACCTGGCGAAGTACGTCATCGGCAAGACCGAGGAGGAGTACCAGGCGATGGTGCGGCAGGGCAGCCGCGTGGAAAGCCACGCCGCCGGAGGGGGTGCGTAGATGACAAGCGCCGTCGCCTGTAACACGGAGGAACTGCTTGCCGTCCTCATGTCGCGGGAGATCCGCGACTGGGAGATCTCGGCGTGCGGTGCCGTCTCGATGATCCCGGCGGCGGCGCTGCTCCTCGCGGAGGCCACGCACGCTCCAAACGCGGACATCATCATCCTGGGCAGCGAGCAACTGGACCGGAACCTGGGGAAGGACATCCACTTCCTCTCCCAGCGCGGGAAGTTGGACCTCTTCTTCCACAGCGCGATCCAGTTCGACGCGGAGGGGAACTTCAACCTCCACGTCGTCGGCGACCCGAACGCACCGGAACTCCGGCTGCCGGGTGGCTACGGCTCCGGCCTCATGTCCTACACGGCGAAGCGGATCCTGTTCTTCCGCACGGAGCACACCACACGGACGTTCGTCCCGAAGGTGGACTTCGTGTCCGGGGCCATGGTCACGCCGCCGTCCATCAAGCGGCCTCAGGACAACTTCAAGATCTTCACGACCATGGCGGTCCTGGTCTTCGACCGCGGGACCAACTCTTACCGCCTGGAGTCCGTGCACGAGGGCTTCACGCCCCAGCAGGTGCAGGAACGCACCGGCTTCAGCCTCGGCAGCCTGGAGGGCATCCCCATGACCCCTCCACCGACCGAGGAGGAGTTGCGCACGCTCCGCACAGAGGTGAAGGAACGCATGATCGAGACGGGCACCTACCCCCAGTGGGCGAGGACGATCCTGCAGCCCGCCTGACGAATCAATAGCCCTCCGGGTGGACGGGGCCGCACGCGCGGCCCCGTCTGCATTATTCTGCCGACCATCATTACCCCGGTGTAGGGCCCGATGCGCGGGCGAGGAGACGAACGATGACCACGATGCAGTCTGCCGTGCTGCGCGGCCCCGACCCGATGCAGGTGGAATCGATCGACCTCGGCGCGCCCGAGGCGGGCGAGGTGCTGGTGCGCGTGGTCGCATGCGGCGTCTGCCACTCCGACCTGCACTCCATCAACCGCGCGAAGAGCGGCCCGCTGCGGACGCCCGTGATCCTCGGTCACGAGGTCGGCGGCATCGTGGAGGAGGTCGGCCCGGGCGTGACCAGCGTGAAGGCTGGCGACCACGTGGTCGTCGCCTTCCGGCCGAACTGCGGCCAGTGCTACTTCTGTCTGCGCGGCGACCTGGCCCTGTGCGAACGCCCGGACAACCCGGACCGCGCCGCGACCGGCGCGCGCCCCCGCCTGCACTCCAGTGGTGAGCCCGTCCTCCAGGGCGTCGGCGTCGCCGGCTACTCCGAGTACACGCTGATGCCGGAGCGCGGCGTGGTGAAGGTGCGCGACGACGCGCCGCTGGATGTCGTGTGCCTCGTCGGCTGCGGCGTCACCACCGGCGTGGGTGCGGCGATCAACACCGCGAAGGTACACGCCGGCTCGGACGTCGCCGTCATCGGCCTCGGCGGCGTTGGGCTGAACATCGTGCAGGGTGCCCGGCTCGCCGGCGCGCGCCGCATCATCGCCGTCGACACCGTCGCCTCCAAGGGCGCGCTCGCCGCGAAGTTCGGCGCGACCGATTTCGTGAACGCCGCCGAGGGCGACCCGGTCGCGGCCGTGCAGAAGATCGCTGGCGGCTACCTGGACTACGCCTTCGAGGCGATCGGCCTCGGCGTCACGGTGACCCAGGCGTTCAACATGGTTCGTCGAGGTGGCACGGCGGTGGTCGTCGGGGTCGTCGGGCAGGACGTGACCGTCCCGGGCCTCGCGTTCCTCGGCGAGAAGAAGCTGATCGGCTCATTCTTCGGGTCGGCGCGGCCGCAGTACGACATCCCGCGGCTGATCGACCTGTACATGGACGGGAAGATCAACCTGGACGACCTGGTCTCGAAGCGCCGCCCGCTGCGCGAGGTGAACGAGGCGTTCGCGGACATGGAGACCGGCGAGGTCGCCCGCTCCGTCATCAACCCGCGCGGGTAGAAGGACGCGACCGAAGGCCACGCGGGCCGGACGCTACTCAAGCACCTCGTACGCGGGCAGGGTCAGGAACTCCACGAACGCCTCGGCCAGCGCGCTCGTCTCGAACAGGCCGCGCGCCTGGTCGAGGCGGGCTGCCACGCCCGGCGCCACGACCCCACGCAGGCCCTCGGCCTCCTCCCGCGCGATCGTGCGCACGAGGTCGGCGGTGACGCGCGTTTCCGTGTCCAGCACCACGCCGTGGCGGATCCACTGCCACACCTGCGAGCGCGAGATCTCCGCGGTGGCGGCGTCCTCCATCAGGTTGTGGATGGCGACCGCGCCGGTGCCGTCCAGCCACGCGGCGATGTACCAGATCGCCACCTGCACGTTGTTGCGCAGTTCCGCCTCCGTGAACGCCGCGCCCTCGATGCTCAGGTCGAGCAACTCCGAGGCGGTCGCGACGACCTGCGGCTGCACCTCCACCTGGTTCGGCTGGTCGCCGAGCACGGCATCGAACACCTCGCGCGCGACGGGCACCAGGTCCGGGTGCGCGACCCACGTGCCGTCAAACCCCTGTGACGCCTCGCGACGCTTGTCCTCGCGCACCCGGTCGATCGCGCGCTCGGTCACCGCAGGGTCGCGGCGGTTCGGGATGAACGCCGACATCCCACCGATCGCGTGCGCGCCTCGGCGGTGACAGGTCGCCGCGAGCAGCCGCGAGTAGGCCGCCATGAACGGCACGGTCATCGTGACCTGCGTGCGATTTGGCAGCAGGAACTCCGGCCGCGCGCCGAGCTGCTTGATGATGCTGAAGATATAGTCCCACCGGCCCGCGTTCAGGCCCGCCGAGTGCTCCCGCAACTCGTACAGGATCTCGTCCATCTCGAACGCGGCCAGCACGGTCTCGATCAGCGCGGTCGCCCGGATCGTGCCACGCTCGAGCCCGAGGCGGTCCTCGGCGAAGTCGAAGACGCGCGCCCATAGCCGTGCCTCCAGGTGGCTCTCCATCTTCGGGAGGTAGTAGAACGGGCCGCTGCCGCGCTCGAGCAGCGCGCCGGCGTTGTGGAACACGTACAGCCCGAAGTCGAACAGCGATCCCGCGATCGGCTCGCCATCGACCGTCAGGTGGCGCTCCACCAGGTGCCAGCCCCGAGGGCGCACGACGAGCGTCGCGATCGCGTCGTTCAGCCGATACCGCCGGTCGCCCTCCGTCAGTTCAATCGTGCGACGTGCGGCATCGGCCAGGTTCACCTGGCCATCGATCATGTTCGCCCACGTCGGGGAGTTCGCATCCTCGAAGTCCGCCATGAAGACGCGCGCGCCGCAGTTCAGCGCGTTGATCACCATCTTGCGGTCGGTCGGTCCGGTGATCTCGACGCGGCGG
>PHBR01000016.1 GCA_002840675.1 Chloroflexi bacterium HGW-Chloroflexi-9 | reverse complement strand
CTGGGGCCGGCGGAGCGCCCGCGCACCCGCCAGGCCCCGGCGCTCCGCATCCCGTGGCGGCGCATCGGCTTCGTCTCGGGCGGCGTGCTCGTGGCCGGCCTGCTCACATACGGCAGCGCGTGGCTGCTGACGAGCGACGCGCTGCGCGTGCGCCAGGTGGATGTGGTGGGCGCCCAGGTGGTGGACCCGGCCGCCGTGGCCGCCGCTAGCGGCGTCGGGAACGACTCGATGCTCACGCTCAACCTCGCGGAGGTGGAGACGGCGATCGCGGCGACGCTGCCGGCCGTGAAGTCCGTGACGGTCACGCGCGAGTGGCCGCAGGGCGTGCGCGTGGAGGTAATCGAGCACCAGGCGTGGGGCTACTGGCAGGTCGCCGGACAGCTGCTCGTCGTCGACGTCGAGGGCCACGTGCTGGAGGCATCCCGCCCCGCCCCCGCGGACGCGCCCACGATCGTGGAGGTCGCCGCGCCTCGTGACCTGCGCGAGGGCACGGTGGGCGACCCGGACACCGTGAAGATGGTCGCCCGCCTGCTGGCGGACGGCGTCTTCGAGCGCAACGGCGTCCAGACGACCGGCTTCATCTTCAAGCGTGACCGAGGGCTGACCGTGCTCGCCGACGGCGCGCCAGCGGCCGTGTTCGGAGATTCCTCCAACTACGAATTCAAAGTCCAGGCGCTCGAAGCGGTGCTGTCCCAGCTCCGTACCTCAGACGCCGGTTCTCCCCAGGTAGCGGAGATCGATCTCCGCTTCGGCCGGAACGTGGTGATGCGATGACAGGGGACGCCTGATGGCCAGCCATACGCTTGCCGCCATCGACGTCGGTACGACGAAGGTTTGCACCATCGTCGCCGAGGTCACCGCGCAGCAGGAGTTGCGCATCCTGGGGGTGGGGATCGGCCCTTCGGCCGGCCTTGCCCGCGGGATGGTGGACAACATCCATGCCGCGATCGAGGCGATCGCGTCCTCCGTGGAGCGTGCCGAACGCGCTTCCGGGGCACGCATCCTCTCGGCGCACGTTGGGATCGCGGGGCCGCACGTCTCCTCCATGAACTCGCGCGGCATCGTGGCGATCGGTGACCCGCGTCACCCGATCGCGGACAGCGATGTCCACCGGGCGCTGGAGAGCGCGCGGATCGTGAACGTCCCGCCGAACCGGGAGGTCATCCACGTGGTGCCCCGGTTCTACGTGGTGGACGGCCAGGACCACGTGGTGGACCCGCTGGGGATGTTCGGCTCCCGGCTGGACGTGGAGACGCACGTCGTCACCTCCTCCACCTCCGCGATGAACAACCTGATCCAGTGCGTGGAGGGCGCAGGTGTCCGCGTGGAGTCGCTGATCCTGGAGCCGCTCGCCTCCGCCGAGGCAGTGCTGACGCGCGAGGAGATCACGCAGGGCTCCGTCCTCATCGACATCGGCGGCGGCACCACGGACATCGCGGTGTTCGTGGAGGGCGCGGTGGTGCACACCGCGGTGCTGCCGATCGGCGGCGTGCACATGACGCGCGACCTGGTGGTGGCGCTGCGCGTGCCTCAGCCGTCCGCGGAACTCGCCAAGCGCCAGCACGGCCACGTCATCCCCTCCATGGTCATGGAGGACGAAGAGGTGGAGGTGGAGGCGTTCGGCTCCGAGGGCGCCAAGACGGTGTCGAGGCGACTGATCGCCCAGGTGCTGCAGGCGCGCACGGAGGAACTGTTCGAACTCGTGCTGGCGGAGATCCGTCGCGGGGCCGACCCCGAGATGCTCTCCGCCGGTGTGGTGTTGACCGGGGGCGCCTCCGGGCTCCCCGGCGTGGACCTCCTCGCGGAGGAGGTCCTGGGCCTCCCGGCCCGCATCGGCCGGCCGCGCCACCTGGCGGGGCTGTCCGACATCCTGCACGACCCCGCGTACGCCACCTCTGTGGGGCTGCTGCGGTGGTCGCTGAAGGAGCAGGAAATCATGTTCCGTTCGACGCCGTCCCCTGTGCCGGCGTTGGGCGGACTGTTCAAGAAGGTCGCGCACCTGATGCGGGTCATCCTTCCCCAGTGACCCGGGGTGGTGCAGAGCCGGAAGGTAGGGGAGCCGTGGAAAAGCAGAGTCAGCAGGATCCGGGCGCGGTGGGCGCTGGGACGCTCTTCGACTACCTGGCCGCGGCGCGGCGGGAAGCGGACGAGCACGCCCGACCCTCCGGCCTCTCGATCGTCCGGAGCGACACCGGTGAACCGCAGGAGGACGCCTCCACGGAGCACCGAGACGCCAGCCTGGACCTGGCCGCAGAGCCGGCGCCGCCCGGCCTGGCGTCCGAGTTCGACCTCCCGGTCCCCACCCCGGCAGGCCAGAAGGCGTCGCTCGCAGAGATCATCGCGGACCTCGAATCGCTCGAGGTCCGGCGGGAGCCGGTGCAGCCGGCCGCCCCCGCCGACCCGTCCCCCTCCGTTGCTGACGTCGCGCCCTCACCGGCGGCGACGGAGACGGCAGGCGGACGCAACCAGTCTGAGGAGAGCGGCAGCCGCGGCTCGGAGCGCGTGGAGCGCCCGGCGTCGCGGACGGCTGAGAAGGGAACGCCCGTGAAAGCGGCACGACAGGAGCACCGGATGTCCGATTACGAGGGTCTGCCGCCGATCAAGGTGGTTGGCGTGGGTGGTGGTGGCTCCAACGCCATCAACCGCATGCTCACCGCCCGCCTTCCGGGCGTGCAGTACGTGGCCATGAACACCGACATGCAGGCGCTGGAGTTCTGCAAGGCGGAGATGAAGGTCCGCATCGGCGACCGCCTCACCCGCGGCCTCGGTGCCGGCGCCGACCCGCTCAAGGGCTCCCGCTCCGCCGAGGAGTCCCGCGAGGCGATCGCGGAGGCGCTGGCGGGCGCTGAGATGGTGTTCGTGACGGCCTGTCTGGGTGGCGGCACCGGCACCGGCGCCGCTCCGATCGTGGCGGAGGTCGCCCGCGAACTGGGCGCCCTCACCATCGGCGTCGTCACCAAGCCCTTCACGTTCGAGGGCGCCAAGCGCCGCCAGCAGGCGGAGGAGGGCGTCCGCGACCTGGAGAGCAAGGTGGACACGTTGATCGTGATCCACAACGACCGCCTCCTCCAGATGGGCGACGAGAAGATCTCCATCGAGGAAGCGTTCTCGATGGCGGACGATGTGCTGCGCCAGGGCATCCAGGGGATCAGCGAACTGATCACCGTCCCCGGCCTAGTCAACCTGGACTTCGCGGACGTCCGCAAGGTCATGTCAGACGCCGGCCCGGCGCTCATGGCGATCGGCCACGGCCGCGGCGATAACCGCGCCACGGACGCCGCCCGCCAGGCGATCTCCAGTCCGCTGCTGGAGGTGGACATCACCGGCGCCCGGGGCGTGCTGTTCAACGTCACCGGCCCGCGGGACCTGGGTCTGCGCGAACTGGACGCGGCCGCCCGCGTCATCGCCAGCGTGGTCGACCCGGAGGCCGAGATCATCTTCGGCACCAGCATCGACGACTCCCTCAAGGACGAGGTGCGCATCACGGTCATCGCCACCGGCTTCAGCGGCGTGAAGAAGATGAGCGTCCGCCAGGTGCTGGACGACATCCGTGAGCCGGAGCCGATCAAGCTCGGCCAGATCCGCCCCGACCCCACCGCCGGGGACGCGCTGACCGAGGCCGACCTGCCGACGTTCCTGCGGCGGTCCTTCCCCACCCGGTAGCGCCCTCGGAGGGCGCGCATCGGCGATGCGAAGAGACGGGGCGGCCTGCGGGCCGCCCCGTTTTCATGCGCGCACGTGATGGCGAATGTGACCGGCGAGACGTTCCCAACAGGCCCACGCTGGCTTTCTCGCTCGATGGGGACAACATCGGCGACGGTTGTGGACGGCGCGGCTTGGCGGCGCGAGCGAACAGGCGCAGACTCCGAGACCCGGGGAAACCCCAGTCCCCCCGCCCAACTCACTCGTCCCTCCCCCGGTCCGAGAGCGTGAACCTCCCAATGAAGTGCCCGTTCTGCGCCCATGACGCGACCAAGGTGATCGACTCACGCACGACCGATGGCGGCATCCGCCGCCGCCGGAAGTGTGAAACCTGCGAGGAACGCTTCACCACCTATGAGCAGGTGCAGCGTGCCGTTGTGATGATTGTGAAGAAGGACGGCCGGCGCGAGGAGTTCCACCGCGAAAAGCTCCTGACCGGCCTCCGCATCGCCGCCCGCAAGCGGCCGCTGCCCTCCGGCGCCGTCGAGGCGATCGTGGAGGACATCGAGCAGCGGCTGATGGCCTCCGGCCGCGCGGAGGTGCCCAGCCGCGTGATCGGCGAGATGGCGATCACCCGCCTGAAGGGGCTGGACCCGATCGCCTACATCCGCTTCGCCTCCGTCTACCACCAGTTCGTCTCGCTGGACGAGATGCTGGAGGAGTTGAACCGGATCGCGAACGTCGGCCCGCTGGCCCTGCCCGCCGAGCAGGCAAAACTGTTCGAGGACGACCTGGACGCCCTGGTTCGCGGCGAGTCCCCGCGCGCCCGCCCCGAGGACGACGAACTCGTCCGCGAGCCGATCTCGCTCGACACCCTGCGCGCCTCTCGCTAACCCTCGTAGCGTCGCCTTTCCTCACAGACGCCCGGCCATCGGCCGGGCGTCTGTGCGTGCCAGGGCCATGCTGCAAAGAGGTGCGCCGGAGATAGGATGTAGGGACGGGCGTGCCCGGGAACGGACTGGATCGTGGTCGCCACCGAAGACCTCCGCATCACCCCCGTCACCCTGACGGAGAACGCCCGCACCGTGCTGGAGCGGCGCTACCTCCTGCGCGACGCGCAGGGCATCGTGGTGGAGACGGCGGAGGGGCTCCTCGCGCGGGTCGCGACGGCGATCGGCGCGGCCGAGACGACCGAGGATGCGCGGCGCGCGTGGGCGCAGCGCTTCTATGACGAGATGGCGGCGCTCCGCTTCCTGCCGAACTCCCCCACCCTGATGAACGCCGGCACCGGCCAGGGCACCCTGGCCGCCTGCTTCGTGCTGCCGGTCGAGGACACCCTCGAGTCGATTATGTCCACGGCAGACGCCGCGGCGATGGTGCAGAAGTACGGCGGCGGCACCGGCTTCTCCTTCTCCCGGCTGCGCGGCAAGGGCGAGGCGATCCGCACCACCCATGGCGCCGCCTGCGGCCCGGTGTCCGTTCTCCGCCACTACGACGATGTCTCCCGGCTGGTGACGCAGGGCGGCAAACGCGAGGGCGCGAACATGGGCGTCCTGCGCGTCGACCACCCGGACATCGAGGAGTTCATCCGCGCGAAGAACGACGGCGTCACGGCCACGCGCTTCAACATCTCCGTCGCCGTGACGGACGCCTTCATGGAGGCCGCGGCCGGGGGCGAGCGCTTCACCCTCCGTGACCCCCGGGACGGCGCACCCCGCGGCGACGTGGACGCGCGGGCGCTGCTACGCCAGATCGCGCATGACGCGTGGACGACCGGCGACCCGGGGCTCATCTTCCTGGACACCATCAACCACACCAACCCCACCCCCGCCCTCGGCGCGATCGAGGCGACAAACCCCTGTGGCGAGGTGCCGCTGCTCCCGTGGGAGGCGTGCACCCTGGGCTCCATCAACGTGGCGCTGTTCTGGGACGCCGACCGCGGCGACCTGAACTGGGAGGCCCTGCGGGAGACCGTCCGCATCGCCGTGCGCTTCCTCGACAACGTCGTAGAGGTGAACGAGTTCCCCGTGCCGCAGATCACGGAGGCCGTGCGCGGCAACCGGAAGATCGGCGTGGGGCTGATGGGTTGGGCCGACCTGCTGGTCGCCGCCGGCCTCCCGTACGCCTCGGAGGAGGCGCTGGCGCTCGCCGGGCGGCTGATGTCGACCGTCAGCACCACGGCGGACGAGACGTCCGAGGCGCTGGGCGCGGAGAAGGGAACGTTCCCGAACTGGGACCGCTCGGTCTACGCCGGCGGTCCGCGCTACCGGAACGCCACCCGCACCTGCATTGCCCCCACCGGCACCATCGCCATCCTCGCCGGAGCCTCCTCCGGCATCGAGCCGTACTTCTCGCTCGCCCACGTCCGCCGCATGGGCGACGGCACCCTGCTCCCCGAGGTGAACGAGGCGTTCCGCGCCGTCGCCCGGGAGCGCGGGTTCGCCTCCGCCGGGCTGTTCGATGACCTCGCGCACGGCGCACGGCTGAGCGAGGCGGAGGAGGTGCCGGGCGACGTGCGGGCACGCTTCGCGACGGCGCACGAGATCGAGCCGGAGTGGCACGTCCGGATGCAGGCGGCCTTCCAGCAGTACACCGACCTCGCGGTCTCCAAGACCGTGAACCTCCCGAACAACGCGACGCCGGAGCAGGTGCTGGAGGTCTACACCCTGGCCCACCGGCTCGGCTGCAAGGGCGTCACCGTCTACCGCGACGGCTCCCGGGCAATGCAGGTGCTGGCGCATGCCGACGGAGACACCTCGGACGCCATGCCGGGCGTCCCGGTCTCGCCCGCCCGGCGCCACCTGCCGGACGAGCGGCACTCGATCACCCACAAGTTCCGCGTGGGCGACCAGGAGGGCTACGTCACCGTCGGCCTGTTCGAGGACGGCCGGCCGGGCGAGGTGTTCTTGAAGATCGCGAAGGAAGGCTCCACTGTCTCCGGCCTCACGGACGCGGTCGCCCTCCTGACCTCGCTCTCGCTGCAGTACGGCGTGGACCTGGACAAGATCGCGACGAAACTGGAGCAGACGCGCTTCGAACCGTACGGCGTGACCTCCAACCCGGAGATCCCGTTCGCGACGAGCATCCTGGATTATGTATTCCGCTGGCTACGTCTCCGCTTCGGCGACCCGGACGCGGCCCCCGCGATGCACTCCTCCGGCCTCACCTGCCCTGACTGCGGCCAGCAGTTGCAGGCCGTGGAGCAGTGCCTCACCTGCGCCGCGTGCGGCTTCTCGCGGTGCTCGTAGGCCGCCTGACGCTGACGCGGGTTTAGACTGATCTGATGCAGGGATACCCGCCGCCCGACAGCGACCCGCCCACCTCCTGGCGCGAAATCTTCGCGATGATGGGCGTGATCTTCGAGATCCTCGCCGGGCCGATGGTGATCATCGTGGGGGCGCTCCTGCTGCTGGTCGCGCTGTTCTTCGCGGCCACCACGAACGTGCTGCTCACCATTCCGATCTTCGCCGTCCTTGGCACCGGCATCGCCTATCTCGCTCGCAAGGCACGCGAGGACGAGGCCGCGGCGATGAAGGAGATCGAGGCGGGCCGCTTCCCCCGCGGCAGCCGCCGCCCTCCCCCGGGCCGCTGAGACGTCCCAGCGGGTAATCTGCACCGGTGACGCCACCCACCCCCACCACCGCCTCTGAAACCATCGCTGCACGCCTCGCGGAGGTCCGCGCACGCATCCAGGCGGCCTGCGAGCGGGCCGGCCGTGGCCCCTCGGAGGTCACGCTCGTCGCCGTGTCGAAGGGGCACCCGCTCGAGGCGTGCGCCGCCGCCGTGGCGGCGGGGACGCCCGACCTGGGCGAGAACCGGGTGCAGGAGTTCGCACCGAAGGCACAGGCGGCAGCCGCCGCCGGGGTCGAGGCACGCTGGCACTTCATCGGGCACCTCCAGACGAACAAGGTGCGCGACGCGCTGCCGCACATCTCCGTCTTCCACGCCCTGGACTCGACTCGCCTGCTTGAGGCGATCACGCGCGAGACGGCACGCCTCGGCGATGCCGGCGCGGCTGCGGCCCATCCGCTCCCCTGCTACCTTGAGGTCAACATCGGGGGGGAAGCGCAGAAGCAGGGGATCGCCCCGGGACAGGTCGGCGCGCTGCTCGCAGCGGCGGCGGACTGCCCGGCGGTGCGGGTGGACGGCCTGATGACCGTCGCGCCCCGTGCGGGCGATCCCGAGCAGGTCCGGCCGGTGTTCCGTGCGCTGCGCGAACTGGCGGAGACGCACGGGCTGACGGGACTCTCGATGGGGATGACGGACGACTTCGAGGTCGCGATCGAAGAGGGCGCCACCCTGATCCGGGTGGGGCGCGCTATCTTCGGTGACCGATCCGGATAGAGCAGGACGAGGGGTACCCCGTGCGTATCGGGATCATTGGTGGCGGCTTCATGGGCGAAGCGTTCCTCCGCGGGATGCTCCGCGGCGCCGTGGCCGAACCGGGCGACATCGCCGTGGCCGAGGTGGTGGAGGCGCGCCGCAACGCACTCGCCGAGCACCGCGTGCGCGTCACGGACGACGCGCAGAGCGCATGCATTGGCGCGGACGTCGTGCTGCTCTCCGTGAAGCCCCAGGACCTCTCGCACGTCGCCGGCGGCCTGCAGGGCGCCATCTCCCGCGACGCCGTCCTGATCTCGATCGCCGCCGGTGTGCGGCTGGAGGATGTCCGCCGCTACTCCGGCCACCGCGCCTGCGTGCGCGTGATGCCGAACCTCCCAGCCGCGATCGGCCAGGGCGCTGCCGTCTACTACGCCGCGCCGGAAGTCACCCCGGAGCAGCTCCAGCGCGTCCGGCAGGTGTTGAGCGCCGTCGCCTCCGCGACCGTGGAGGCGCACTCGGACGACGAGGTCGACCTCGCGACGGCCGTGCACGGCTCGGGCCCGGCCTACGTCTACCTGTTCATCGAGGCGATGATCGACGCGGCCGTGCGCCAGGGGATGAAGCGCGCGGACGCGCAGACGCTGGTGCTGGCGACCGTGCAGGGCTCGGCGGCGTACGCCATCGAGACGGAGCAGCACCCCGCGGCCCTGCGAAACGCCGTTACCTCGCCGGGCGGCACGACCGCCGCCGGCATCGCGGAACTGGAGGCGGCGTCCTTCCGGACGGCGATCGACTCGGCGATCGACGCGGCGTACGAGCGCGCACGGGAACTGGGAGAGTAGGCAGATGGAAACACTCGTCCTGGTGGTGGCCTACCTGGTCCAGTTCCTCGCGTTCGCGATCTTCGCCCGCGCCATGCTCAGCTGGTTCCCCATCGACAAGGAGGGACCGGTGTTCCGCACGCTGAACGCGATCACGGACCCGGTGCTCGATCCGCTGCGGCGCGTGATCCCGCCCGTCGGTGCGCTGGACCTGACCCCCATGATCGCGATGATCGTCCTCTTCTTCGTAGCGAGCCGGCTCTTTTCGTACTCCTAGCGATCCACCGAACCGCCCGCCGAACCGAAGCGCCCGCACGGTCGCGATGCGCGAGCCGTTGGCCTTGACAACGTGCCTTTTCGGAGGAGGATTCGCATACACATTCGTAATCAATGGGGGGGATCGATGGTATGTGCAGGCTGTGGACGAGATCCGGGTGATGGTCGATTCTGCCGATTCTGTTCAACCTCAATCGTCGATCCAAACTCCCAGCTCGCAGGCTTATTCGCCCGATTCGTCGCGAACATCATTGATGGAATCGCGCTCTGGGGTGTACTGGTGGTTGCGTTCGGCTTCGTTGCGGCAGGAGATGCGGGGGCCGCACTCGGTCTACTAGTTCTGATTGGTGCCTTCGTCGGTTGGATCTATCTCCTCGCCAAGGGCGTCACACCTGGCAAGGCCGCCTTGGGGCTACGGGTAAGGAAGACCAGCGGCGACGTCCCGGGACTCGTCACCATGTTGCTGCGCGAATGGATCGCGAAGTACGTCTCCGCCCTCGTGCTTTACCTCGGTTACCTCTGGGCGATCTTCGACAAGGATCGTCAGTCGTGGCACGACAAGATCGCTGGCACAGTCGTGGTGAAAGTGCGCTAGCCGCCGGCCGTACCGAGGCGAGCCCGCACGGTCGCGTCGTCCAGGCCTTCGACCTCCACGACCTTGGTGCGTGACGTGTCGCCGGAGGTGATCCGCACCACCCCCTTCGCCACGCGCAGGCGTTTCGCCAGCAGCCGCACCAGCGCCTCGTTCGCCGCGCCCTCCACCGGCGGCGCGCTCACGCGCACGACCAGGACGTCATCGCGGAAGCCAACGACCTCCTCGCGCGAGGCGCGGGGGGTGAGGCGGACGGTGATCCTCGTGTGCGGCGGGGGCTCCGGGGCGGTCGGCATGGGACTATCCTGAACGCACGGCAAGGAGAGGTCGAACGCGGTCAACGATCTGTTGACAGGACTCGTTGACATCGAACACGCGTTCTACTACTGTTCCGAACGGCGGCGGGGGCTGCCACAACTCCCCGGGCCTGATGCCCGGACCACGGGAACAGGAGAGCGCGCCATGGCCGCCGAGAAGCACAGCGCCGAAAAGCACAGCAAGGACACCGGGGGCACCAAGGCCGAACTGCTCGCCAAGGCGATCGAGGGGATCACCAAGGAGCACGGCAAGGGCGCGATCATGCGGCTGGGCGACTCCACCGCCGCCATGAACGTCTCCTCCATCCCCACCGGCTCCCTCTCGCTCGATATCGCGCTCGGCATCGGCGGCATTCCGCGCGGCCGGATCACGGAGATCTACGGCCCCGAGTCGGCCGGTAAGTCCACCCTCGCACAGCACATCATCGCCGAGGCCCAGAAGAAGGGCGGCACCGCCGCCTACATCGACGTCGAGCACGCGCTGGACCCGGAGTACGCCGCCAAGTGCGGCATCAACGTGGACGAACTCCTGATCTCGCAACCGGACACCGGCGAGCAGGCGATGGAGATCTGCGAAGCGCTGATCCGCTCGGGCGCCGTGGACATCGTCGTCGTCGACTCGGTCGCCGCCCTCGTGCCGCGCGCCGAGCTGGACGGCGACATGGGCGACTCCCTGCCCGGCCTGCAGGCGCGCCTGATGTCCCAGGCGATGCGGAAACTGACTTCCACGGTCTCCCGCACCAACACCTCACTCGTCTTCATCAACCAGTTGCGCGAGAAGATCGGCGTGATCTTCGGCTCGCCGGAGACCACGCCCGGTGGCCGCGCGCTGAAGTTCTACTCCTCCGTCCGCATCGACATCCGCCGCGTCGAGTCGCTCAAGGACGGCCAGACCTTCATCGGCAACCGCGTCCGCTGCAAGGTCGTGAAGAACAAGGTCGCTCCGCCGTTCCGACAGGCCGAGTTCGACATTATGTTCACGGGCGACCTCCACGGCATCAACCACTGGGGCGACGTCATCGACCTCGCGGTCGAGTACGAGGTCGTGAAGAAGGCCGGTGCCTTCTTCTCCTACGGTGACCTCCGCCTGGGCCAGGGCCGCATGGCCGCCGTCATGTTCCTCCGCGAGAACCTGCCGATCGGCGATGAGATCGAGACCCGCGTCCGAGGGCTCGCCGGCCTGAAGGGCGCGCCCGCCGCGGCGATGACATCGGACGACGCGGAGGTCGACGTCGAAGACCCGGCCGCCCTCTCGATCGACGCGTAGCCAGGGCTCCCGGCGATGAGCCCGGTCGTCACCGCCGTTGAACCTCGTAAGAGCGGGGTCGCCGCCGTCACCCTGGACGGCGGCGACCTGCCGCTCCTCCTTCCCCTCGAAACCGTCGTCATGCACCGCGTCCGCGCGGGCGCGGAGTTCGAGGACGCCGACTGGGCCACGCTCACCGGCGAAGGCCAGCGGCTGCTGGCCGTGCGAGAGGCACTCACCTTCCTCGCCCGCCGCCACCGCACCGAGCGCGAACTCCGCACCGCCCTGGCCACGAAGATCGAGGACCCCGCCGTCATCGACCACGCGGTCGAGCGGATGCGGACGCTCGGCTACCTCGACGACGCGGCGTGGGCACGGAATTATGTCGGCAGCGGGCGTGCCCGCGACCGCGGCCGCGCCCTGATCCGCATGGAGCTGCAGCAGCGAGGCGTCGCCGACCCGATCGCCCGCGAGGCGATCGAGGCGCACGACGAGACGGCCGCCGCGCTGGAAGCCGCCCGCAAGCGCGCCCGCAGCCTCCGCGACCTGGAGGAGCCGAAGCGCTCCCGCCGCCTGCACGACTTCCTCCGACGCCGCGGCTTCGGCGACTCCGTCGCGCGCGAGGCTTCCCGCCAGGCCCTCGCGGAGCTCGGCGGCGGCCCGGCGACCGGCCTGGACGCTGAATAGGCGCCGGTCACGCCCGGCCACCGGCGGCCCTCAGGCCACCTCCCGCGGAACTGAGGCGAAGTCTCGCCCGTGTTACGATGGGGCCACGCTGGACTCGTCTGGCGTCCAATCTGACATACGCCCAACGCGACCACTGTCTCTGACACTTCTGACGGTGCGGCGCGGGGTTCTATTCCTGAATCGGAGTCCCCGATGGAACCCGTCATTCTCGCGCTCGTCGGCGTCGCAGCATTCGTGCTCGGCGCGGGCGGCGTATTTCTCTACACCCGCACCGGCGCCAATAACGTCATCCGCCAGGCCCGTGAAGAGGCCCGGATCGCGGTCGACGAGGCCGAAAACCGCGCTCGCAAGGTGGAACTGGATGCCGAGCAGCGCATCCTGGAACGCCGCGAGCAGCTGGAGGCCGAGGTCCGCGAGCGCCGCAGCGAGATCACCCGCACGGAGCGCCGCCTGGAGCAGCGCGAGGAAGGCCTCGAGCGCCGGGGCGCGAGCCTGGAGCAGGGCGAGCAGGCCGTCCGTGACCGCACCGCCGCCCTGGAGCGTGCCGAGCGCGAGCTGGAAGAGGCACGCACCCGTGCCCGCACGGAGATCGAGCGCGTCGCCGGCCTCACCGCCGAGGAGGCCCGCCAGGAGCTCCTCCGCCGCCTGGACGACGAACTGCGCGAGGAATCCGCCCGCCGCGTCCGCTCCATGGAGCAGGCATCCCGCGCCGAGGCTGACACCCGCTCCCGCAAGATCCTCGCCACGGTCATGCAGCGCATGACCTCCGACGTCACCGCCGAAACGACCGTCTCCGTGGTCCCGATCCCGTCCGACGAGGTAAAGGGCCGCATCATCGGCCGCGAGGGGCGCAACATCCGCGCCTTCGAGGCGGCGACCGGCTGCGACCTGATCATCGACGACACGCCGGAGGTGGTGACCGTCTCCGGCTTCGACCCGGTCCGCCGGGAGATCGCCCGCGTCGCCCTCGCCCGCCTCATCCAGGACGGCCGCATCCAGCCGACCCGCATCGAGGAGGCCGTCGAGAAGGCGAAGCGCGAGGTCGACCAGATGGTGGACCAGGCGGGCCGCCAGGCGCTGGTGGACGCTGAGGTCACGGGCCTCCACCCGGAGGTCGTGAAGACCCTGGGCAAGCTCCGGTTCCGCTTCTCCTACGGCCAGAACCAGCTGCGCCACTGCATCGAGACCTCCTGGCTCGCCGCCGCCCTCGCACACGAACTGGGCGCGAACGTGGAGGTCGCCCGCATGGGCGGCCTGCTCCACGACCTGGGCAAGGCCGTCGACCGCGAGATGGAGGGCACGCACGCCCGCCTGGGCGCGGACATCGCCAAGCGCTTCGGCGTGCCGCGTGAGGTCGTCCATTGCGTGGAGGCCCACCACGAAGAAGTCGCCCCGGAGACGGTGGAGTCGCTGATCGTGATCATCGCGGACGCGATCTCGGGCTCCCGCCCGGGCGCGCGCCGCGAGTCCACCCACGAGTACGTGAAGCGCCTGGAGGCGCTGGAGGCGATCGCCAACTCCTTCGAGGGGGTCGACCAGTCCTTCGCCGTACAGGCGGGCCGCGAGATCCGCATCATCGTGCGGCCCGACCGCGTCGACGACCTGGGCGCGAGCCGGATGGCGCGGGACATCTCCAAGAAGATCGAAGAGACGCTCCAGTACCCCGGCGAGATCAAGGTGACGGTGGTGCGGGAGACCCGCGCCTCCGCAGTCGCCCACTAGCCACCTCGGCGAGTCGGGCCGCGAAGGGACGCGCGTGACGCGCCGCAGCACGGGCGACTTCCACTGCCACTCGTCCCGCTCGGACGGGACGAGGAGCCCCGCCGACCTCGTCGACCTCGCTGCCGCGAACGGCGTCCGCGTCTTCGCCCTCACCGACCACGACACCATCGACGGACTCGATGAGGCGCGCGCCGCCGTCGCCCGCCACCCCGGCATGCGGCTGGTCACCGGCGTGGAACTCTCCTGCGATGTCCCCGGCACGGAGGTGCACCTGCTCGGCCTGTTCATCGACCCGACGCGGGAGCACTTCCGCGCGGAACTGGACCGGATGCGCACCGGGCGCGTCAGCCGCGGTGAACGCATCGTCGCGGCGCTCGCGGGCCTGGGCGCGCCGATCTCGTGGGAGCGCGTGCGCGAGATCGCCGGTGAGGCCTCGATCGGCCGCCCGCACATCGCCCGCGCGCTGATCGAGGCCGGGCACGTCGCCGACATCGACGAGGCGTTCGCGCGCTACCTGGACCGGAACTCGCCCGCCTACGTGGAGCGCGCGCGGCTCTCGCCCGCCGACGCCGTGGCGCTGGTGCACGAGGCCGGCGGCCTGGCCGTGTTCGCCCACCCGCCGTTCACCGACCGCTACGAGGCGGTAGCGGAATCACTGGCGAGCGCTGGCCTCGACGGGCTCGAGGTGTACTACCGCCACTACGACGAGGCGCAGGTCGCCTCGCTGCGCGCGCTCGCCGACCGCCTCGGGCTGCTCCCGACGGGCGGCTCCGACTTTCACGGCCTCGACCGCGAGCACGAGCACGAGCCCGGCGACCACCCCCTGACTGCGGACGGCGTCGAGCGCATCCTCGCGTTCGCCGGCGAGCGCGGCTGCACCATCCCGGAGGCCGCCCGATGACCTCGCCCAGCCCGAGCGTGCCGAGCCCGATCGTCGCGTGCCCGCGTCACCCCGCGGTGGAGACGGCGCTCACCTGCGGCCGCTGCGAGACGCCGATCTGCCCGCAGTGCATGGTGCACTCGCCCGGCGGCATCCGCTGCCCGGACTGCGCGCAGATGAAGCGCCTGCCGATGTACACGATGGGCTTCTCGCACATCGCGAGGGCGGTGGCAGGCGGCGTCGCCGTGGCGCTGCCGCTCGGCTTCCTCGGCGCGCTGATCCTGCCGCCGACCGGGCGGTCGTCGTTCTTCATGCTGTTCTTCGCGCTGTTCATGGGCACCGGCGCCGGCACGCTGGTCGCCGAGGCGATCACGCGCGCCAGCGGCGGCAAGCGCGGCCCGGTGATGATCGGCGTCGCGGTGGCGGCGCTGATCGCCGCCTGGGGTGTGCGCGTGGTGCTGTCAGGGGCGTCGTGGGAGGTCGCGGTGCGCGACCTGGTGGGCTTCGCGATCGTCGGCTTCGGCATCGCCGCCGCCTCGAACCGCCTCCGCTAGCGCGGACACACCCGAGGCGTGCCCGAGGGCTACTGGAGGCGGTCGACCACCACCAAGACGGCCAGCATGCCGAAGCAGAGCGCGGTCACGCCGACGACGCGCTTCAGTTCCGTGACCATGTACGCGGACTCCCGCGCCAGGCTCGCCGGCGAGCGCAGTTCGCGCGCGCGCGGCGCGACGGTGCTGCCGGACGTCGTGGTGCGCGCGATCCGTCGAGGGCGTCGGGGTGCCTCGGACATATCGAAACCTCCAGTGCGTTGCGTCCCAGTCTAGATGCCGCGCGAGGCGCGGGACAGGGCCGGCGGCACGTTGACCGAATCTCCCCACCGCCCGTACCGTTACATGCGTCCGGTTTCTGCGGCCCTGTGGTGTAGCGGCCTAACACGCCACCCTGTCACGGTGGAGACCGTCGGTTCGAATCCGATCAGGGTCGCCAGCAAGAACTGAAACGCCGCCCCTTCGGGGGCGGCGTTGTCGTGCCGGACCACGTTCACGGAGCGCACCTCCGCGCCACGCTAAGGGACCGGCTGCCCCCAGCCCATCGCGGCGAGGCGGCGCTGCGAGGGGTGGTCGAGCACGGGGACAAGCGCCTGCATCAGGACGTGGATGTCCGCGCGCCACATGCCTCGGGCGGTGATCTCCAGGTGGGCGTCCTTCAGGCCGCGCGTGACGGCGGGCGTCGCCATCAGGAAGTTGCGGTCGCGCGGGTTCTTGCCGTTGTCAGTGCACCACTGCTGGAACTCGGCGGCGTTGAGGGCGAGGACGACCGTCACGCGGCGCTGCTCGGTGGGCGCCTTGCGCGCATCCTCCTCCACGCCGCGCTGCACCTCGCGGTCGATCTCCTGCTGAGTCCGGACCTTGCTCGGCATGTGGCCTCCATTCGCGCTGCTCCCACGGTACGCCGATCCACCTCGCCTCGCGGGGAGTCTGTGAACGGGGCGCACCGCGCGGTGGTACGGTGGATCCCCGACCACACAGGAGGTTCGTCATGGGCGATAAGAGCCCGAAGGATTCTGAGAAGCGTAAGAAGAAGGCTGCGGCCCAGAAGGCCGCGAAGGTAGCGCCGCCGCGACCTGACATCATCGTCAAGCCGTAGCGACGGCGACCGAGCCACAGAACACAGGAACGCCGCCCGGTGTGGGCGGCGTTCCTGTGTCCGAGCCTGTGACGGGAGATCGGGTACCGTCTCGATCAAGAGGTGCGAGATGACCGAAGAAGACCGACTGGCGAAGCGCCGAGCGTACGAGGCGGCACGGACGCACGAGCGCGCCTACTCCGAGCGCTACTACCCCCTGCACGTCCTCGGAGCCCGCGCCGCCGAGGTCGTGACCCCCGAGGTCATGGCGGAGTTTGAGCGCCTCAAGGCGGCCACCGAGGCCGCGCGCCTCGCGTGGGAGGCCTCCCGGCGCCCGTAGCCGGCGGCCCTTCCCCGTTGCCCGGTAGGGGGAGCGCTCTTTACGATCGCCGCGTGAGCACGGTCGAACGGAGGCTCCCTCATGCACGTCGAACACCACCTGGACATCAACGCCGCGCCCGAGCGCGTCTACTCCATCATCAGCGACATCGAGAAATGGCCGGAGATCACGGAGTCGGTGAACTCCGTCGAGCTCCTCAAGCCGGGCCCGCTCGCGGTGGGCAGCGAGGCCCGCATCTCGCAGCCGAAGTTCGGCACGCGCGTCTGGCGCGTGACGGCGGTTGAGCCGGGGAAGTCGTTCACCTGGGAGACCAGCGGCGGCGGTGCGCGCATGGTGGCGACGCACGCCGTGACGCCCCGCGAGGGCGGGAGCACGCTCGCGCTGATCATGGACTCGACGGGGCTGGCGGTGACGCTGTTCGGCTGGATGATGGCCGGCACCGGCCGGCGCTTCATGGAGATGGAGGCGGCCGGCGTGAAGCGTCGGGCGGAGGCGAGTTAGCCCGGCCTTCGACCTTGCATCTGTCGCGAGCACACCGTAGGTTGCAGGTGGTTGGGGAGCACCGAGCCTTCCTCTGAGCGCGTTCGTTGCGGACCGCGCGACCGAGGACATTGCGATCGTCGCGGCAGGGCAGCAACGTGACGTCGGAGTCCCCAGTTCCGTCACCCCTCGGGCGAACCGCGCGCCTGCACCCCTGGGTGCGGCGGAGCGCTGTCCTCGCGCTGTGCGCGTCCACGGCGGTCCTGATTGCGTGCGGCCAGGCGCAAGCCTCCGGCGCCATCCAGGTCACGGTCGAGACCGCCACGCCGACACCATCGCCGACGGCCACCCCCACACCCGAGCCCACCGAGGTCCCGTGGCCGATCCCCGCTGAGCGCATCGCGCCCGGCGGCAGCGCCGGCCTGTCCAACCCGGCGTCCGAGGGGTTCCCCCGACCCGCTCCGACCACGGAGACCTCGGCACCGAACGAGGGGCGCATCGTGCGGATCGTCGCGCCGTCGCTGGGACTCGACCACCCCATCACCGCCCTCGGCGTGACCGACGGCATGATGGACGCGCCTGGCGCCGAAGAGAGCACGCACGGGGTTGGGTGGTACATCCCGGGCAGCGGTGGCTACGAGTTCGGGACGCCGGGCGAGGCGGAGAACTCCGTCTTCGCCGCGCACGAATCCTGGAACCACGAGCAGGGCCCCTTCTACCTGCTCCACGCGGCCCACATCGGTGATGACATCTACCTGGACATGGAGGGCGGCGAGCGCCGCCACTACCAGGTCGCCCGCGTGACCCGTTACCTGGTGACCGAGATGCCGATGAGGGAAGTGCTCTGGCCGAGCGACCGCCCGAAGCACGAGGAGTGGCTGACGCTCTACACCTGCGGCGGGGAGATCGTGTACGGCGCGAGCGGCTTCGGTGACTACCTCGCGCGCGACGTGCTGGTCGCGAAGTGGGTCGGCTCCAGCCGCACCCCGGTCACGACGACACCGACGACGGCCGCCACACAGCCCTGACGCCCCCTCGACACGGCGCACACGCGAACGCCGCCCTCGCGGACGGCGTTGCTGTCGGCGGCTCCGAGGTGCTGCGCTACGGCTTCGGGGTGTGGCGGCGGAGGAAGTCGAGGATCGCCGTTTCGCCCTCGGGCGTGTTGCTGGCGGCACCGTGCTCCTGGCCCTCGAACAGGCGGACCTCCACGTTCGGCATGCCCTCGGCGAGCTTCGTCCACGGCACGTCCGGGTACACGGTGTCGCCGGTGCCGTAGACGATGAGGACGGGCATCTTCAGCTCGTGGAAGCGCGAAGTGGCGTCGAAGTCCAGGTGCGCGGCGTACGTCCGCAGTTCCGCCCCGTACTTGTAGATGCGCTCCTCCTTCGGCACCTGCGCGAGTTGCGCCTGGATCGCGGCGCGCCGCGCGTCGCGCTGCTGCTGCTCCTCTTCCGAGGCCGCCGGGCGCTGCGCGGCGAAGAGGTTGAGGCCCACCGTGCCGCCCTCGCGTCGCGCCTCGTACGCCGCGTCCACGCCCTGCGTGGCGAGCACCTGGATGCGCTCGCGCAGTTTGTCCAGGAGCGTCGGGTCCTGCGACAGCCACGGGGCCGTCTCGGCAATCACGAGGCCGGCCGCCGCGTCGGGATGGTCGAGGCCAAACGTGGTGGCGATGGGGCCGCCCGCCGAGGTGCCCCAGACAAAGGCGCGCTCGTGACCGAGGTGCCGGAGCAACTCGCGGATGTCGCTGGCGAAGAGCGACATGGTGTGTGGCATGTCAGGGAAGCCCGAACGGCCAGAGGAACGTCGGTCCGGCAGGATCACCTGAAAGTGCTCGCTGAACCGCTCCACCCATGCCGGGACGTTGCCGCCCGCGCCGGTGCCCAGCCCGCCAAAGCCGCCGTGCGCGAACACGAGCGGGAACCCGGTGCCGTACGTCTCGTAGTAGATCTCGGTGCCGTTGATCGGAACGGTCGGCATGGCCGTGCCTCCCCTTGCTATGACCGGTGTACCTCGGGCGATTATGCGCCCTCCGGCAAGCCACCCGTGGCTCCCGGTTCCAGCCGCCCCATCACCGGCACGCAACGTCCCGGCGCTGGACGCGGTGCCCGAAGATGTCCCGCATGCAGGATCACACCGACGAGCCGCTCCCCCTCGACCTCGTGCACATGCTGCGCGAGGCGACACCGGACGCCGATGTCGCGCGCGCGGTGGTCGTGGGCCACGGGTTCGACGCCGTCGCGTGGCGCGTGCCGGCGCCGGACGGCGACTGGCTGGTGCGCGTGCCCCGACACCCGGAGGCGCGCGCGGTCATCGAGTCACAGCAGCGCTTCGCCGCGATCCTCGAACGCGCGGGGTTGCCGGTGCCGCGCGAGTCCGCGCTCCTACGGGGTGCGGGCGGCGAGATCCTCGGTGGGCGATACCGGTACGTGGAGGGCGAACTGGCGCAGGTCTCCGGCCGCCGCGACCGAGCCCGCCTCGCGGCGTCGGTCGCGCGCTTCCTGACCGCGCTACATGCACTCGATCCGGCGAGCGCCGCCTCCTGCGGTCCCCGGCGCTACGAACCGTCGCGTGACGTCTTCGCGCCGATGATCGCGCAGCATGCCGGGCTGCTCGCGCCGGCGACGCGCACATGGTTGATCGAGATAGGACGCCGCCTCGAGCGTGCGTCTTTGGCGCTGCCGCCGCTCGTGCTGGTGCATGCGGACCTGAAGCCGGAACACCTCCTGCTGAACCCCGAGGGAGACATCGCCGCGGTGCTGGATTTCGACGGCGTGCAGGTCACCGACCCGGCGTTGGACTTCGCCCGCCTGATCCAGCACTGGGATCACGCCTTCGCCTCGGATGTCCTCCACCAGTACGGCGGCCCGGTGGATGCGGACTTCATGGTGCGCGCGCAGTGCTACCGCGACCTGGACGCGCTGCAGGTCTTCGACACGGCCGTGAACCGTGGCCTGCCGGAGTGGCTGGCGTGGGCGCGTCGGCACCTCGCCGCCCGCGCTGCTGCCGCCACCCGGCGCGCCGCCGCAATCACCGCCTAGCCGCCCTGGATGCACACGAAGGAGGGCGGCCGTGGCGCCGCCCTCCTCGGGACTCGCGTCGCCTCGAGCAAACCGGGGCTAGTGGCTGCGCCGTCGCAACACACCACCCGCGACGACGAGACCGCCGACGGTGGCGAGGGCCAGCAGGATCATCGGCCAACCGGACCGCTCATCCTGCATCGCCGACATGTCGAAGCCGGTCGCTGCCGGCGTCGGGACGATGCCGATCTGGGTCAGCACCAGGGTGCCAGTCCCGGAAACGGGGGTCGTCAGCATCTGGGGCGCCGTCGTGCCGTTCAGCGTGAAGGAGATCACGCCGCCCGGGACCACGCAGGTCGCCGGCAGGGTGACGGTGGTGGTCACCGTCGCGGACAGGTTGAGCGTCGCGCAGACGTTCGTCCCGACCATGACGTTGACCGTGCCGGAACCCACCGGAAGCGTGATGCGCAGCGGGTTCAGGGCTGTCAGGCTCGTGAGCGTGAGCGTCCCCGAGATCGTGCCCGGGATGAGCACGGTGGAGGCGAGCTCGACCCCGTAGCTGGTCTCGAAGTTAATCGTGGCGCCGGGGATGCTGCAGTCGCCGAGCAGCGTCAGCACCTGCGTGCCGGTCGCCGTCGTGGAGATCGTGCCGCAGACCACGCCGTTCACGCTCGCTGTGATGATGCCGGCCGGGCCGGCAGGCAGGCTCACCTGAGTCACGGCCGGGGTCAGGCTCGCCACCGTCAACGCTCCGCCGCCGGTCAGCGGCAGGGTCGTCAGTGTCGCGATCTGTACGCCCGCAGTGGTCAGGAATATCAGCGTCCCGCCAGGCGTCGCACACGTCGCCGGAAGCGTCAGTACCGTCGTCGCACCGCTCAGCACCACGGTGCCGCACGCGGCACCGTTGACGTAGGCGGTCAGCGTGCCGGTGCCGGCCGGCAGTGTCACGGTGATCGGAGTGGCGGCGTTCAGACTCGGAAGGGTCAGGGTGCCGCCGCCCGCCGCGGGGACGGTCAGCGTGGACGCGAGCGCCGCGCCGCCGGCGCCCGTGAACGAGATGACCGAGTTCGGCACAGCACATGCCGCCGGGAGCGACAGTACCGCGGTGGTCGAGGCGGAGACGGCTGCCGTCGCGCAGACCTGCCCGCCGACAACGGCGTTGATGATACCGCTGCCACCGGGCACGGCCGGAACGGTGATCGTCACCGGGTTCACGGGGAGCATCGTCGTCTGGGTGAGGGCACCGACGCCAAGCGCCGGTACGGTCAGCGACGACGCAACCGCCACGCCGTTACTGGTTAGCACGATCGCCGCGCCGGGCGTCTGGCATCCGACGGCGAGTACGAGGATCGTGGGGGCGGTAGTTGACGTGGTGGCAGTTCCACACGCAACACCATTCACGGTGGCCGCCACCGTGCCCACGGGGCCGGCAGGCAGCGTGACCGTCAGCGGGACGGTCTGTGCAGATGCGGCCCCGAAGATCAGGACACTCATCAACGCGCCGACCGCCAGGCCGAGGGCGTACTTCACCGGACCTCTTGCGAGGACTCCGTATGCCATTGCTCAATCCTTCCGGCGCATGGTGCACCAAGTGGACGGTCGCCGGATGACGGGTGCACCCGAGGCCATTCCCACATGCGCGCGTGTTCGTCGTGTTGGGCGGTCGCTGGTGACCGCTCGATGGTCACCAGCGACCGCCAGGGGCGAACAGCACGCTTCACCCTGCGGCCCTACCCATCACGCGGTCGTCATGCTGCCGTTACAGCGCCGGCACGATCCTCACCCGCCTGTGCAGATGCGGCGGTGGCGTGTCGAACCCGTAACGGGCGCGTGACGCACTCGCGCAGACGATGCTCACACCTCAGACTGCCTGCGGCGGTGAGGATCGAAAGAGAGCATCCATGCCAGTCAACATGAACATCGGATTCAGCCTCTTCCTGATTGCGGTCGGCGCGATCCTCACATGGGGTATCTCGGCCACCGTTGCCGGGATGGACATCATGGTCATTGGAGTGATCCTGATGGTCGTCGGGGTCATCGGCGTGGCCCTGTCGCTGCTCTTCTGGAGCGGCCGACGCACGTCGGTGGTCGAGACGCACGAAGTCGTCGACCGCCTCTAGCGCGCACGCGCCCCCCGGGTGCTGCGAAACCGGAACGCCGTCCGTCCCCCCGGACGGCGTTCTGCATTGCTCGGGTCAAACCGAACGAGCGCGGACGCGGTGCCGTTCCACCGAACGTATCCCGGCGGGCCGCCGTTCTCTTTGCACAGATCTCTATCGTGGCCGCTCTCGATCGGGGAGCGGCCAGTGTCGCGCGTTCGGACGGTGCCTATGCCCGCTCTCAGTCGAGTCATCTTCGCGGGCCTCATTGCCCTCCTCGCGACCGAGTTCGTCACCGGGTCCGTGGCCACAGCCGCGGCGCCGGGCGAACTCGCGTTTCCGGCGCCGATCGGCACCCGGTGGGAGGTCCTCGCTGGCTACAACACGTCGACCCATGAGGGCGTCGACTCGTATGCGTTGGACCTGTGGCGGCTCGATGGGCCCACCGCCGGGACTCCCCTCCTCTCCCCGATCAGCGGCACCCTGGGATACATGTCTGACACCTGCATCTCCGTCCGTACGGTGGAGGTGAATCTGCTGATGTGCCACGTGCACGCCCTGCCCGGCTTGCAGCGCGGCGCCGCGATCATTACCGGCCAGCGCCTCGGCACCGTCGCAGACGACGGTGAGGCGGGGAATGGCGGCACTGCGCACATCCACCTGCAGTTGAACGCCCGCAGTGGCCAGAGCACCGGGGCATCACTCCCGTTCGCCGACGCGTACCGCCTGGACGGCGTCTCCCTCCCCGCGATCAGCACGTTCAACGGCTACGCCGGCACCCGGTTCACCTCCACGAACGACCCGGCGCTGGCGGTCGCGAGCGTCTTCGCCGGCATCGACCACAGCGTGGAGGCGGGGTCACTGGTGACCCTCACAGCGACCGGCCAGAACATCGACGAGTACGCGTGGATCCAGACCGAAGGCCCGCTGCTGACGCTGCTGACAAACGGGGTCTCCACGACCTTCGTCGCACCGGCCGACGTGGGCACCGTCGTCACCCTTCAGATCTTCGGCGGTGGCCCGCTGGGTGTGGCCTCAGACGAAGTCCGCGTCACCACCCGCGCCGCGCTCGGTCCGGAACGCGGCACGCTCGTGGCTGGTTCCGTCTGGCCACACGGCCTCTCGCTCGTCGTCTTCGGTGGTGGCACCAGTGAGGAACTGGTGCTGGCCGGCGGGTGCACCGCCCCGCAGGCGACCTACTGGGCCAGCAGCGGCGGCCGGCTGATCGGGTACCTCCCAACCGCGCCATTCGAGGCGGTGAACGCGGGGTGGCTGGCGCTCTTCCCGGACGGCCTGCCGGCCAACACCCCGGTGCTCGTGAGCTGCGGCTGACGCTGCCTCTGCTCCGCGGCCTCGCTCGCAACGGAACGCGGACGTAGACTCGGCGCATCGCGTCCCCGGTCCCGCAAGCATCGAGGTCCTTCGTGCGCCGCCGCCTGACGCAACCGTTCTACGGATGGTGGATCGTCGGCGCGGCGATCGTCTTGCAGGCGCTACCCACCGCCCTCATGGGACAGGCATTCGGCTCTTATGTCGTGCTCCTCGAACGGGACTTCGGCTGGAGCCGCACCACCCTCTCGGGCGCGTTCTCGGCGATCCGGCTGGAGGAGGGCCTCCTGGGCCCGGCGCAGGGCTGGATGCTGGACAGGTTCGGCCCGCGGGCGGTGATGCGCGCCGGCGTGGCCGTCTTCGCCGCCGGGTTCTTCGTCTTCGCCCGCGTCGACTCCGTCTTCCAGTTCTACGCGGCGGCGCTGATCCTCGCGATCGGCGCCTCGCTCGCGGGCTTCCTCTCCGTCACCACGGCGATCGTGAACTGGTTCGAGCGGAAGCGGTCGCTCGCGATGGGCATCGCGCTGCTCGGGACCGCGGTCGGCGGACTGCTGGTGCCGTTCGTGGTCATGGGCATGGAGGCCTGGGGCTGGCGGGCGATGGCCAACATCTCCGGGCTCATCGTGCTGCTGGTTGGCTTCCCGACCGTGCAGGTGGTCCGCCACCGGCCGGAGCAGTACGGCATGCTGCCGGACGGCCGGGTGGCAGTAGAGCCGGACGGCCCCTCCACCGACCGCATCGTTGGACGTCCGATGCCCGCCGACGACGAGGAGATCTCCCTGACCACCCGCCAGGCGATACGCACCCGCGCGTTCTGGTACATCTCCCTCGCGCACACCGCCTCGGTGCTGGTGGTGTCCGTGGTGATGGCGCACTTCGTGCTCTACGCGACGACCACGCTGGGCTACACGCTGGCGCAGGCGGCCCTGTTCGGCGTGATGCAGCAGGTCACGAACTTCGCCGGTCGCCCGCTGGGCGGCTGGATGGCGGACCGCACGAGCTCCCGGCTCGTCACGATCGTCGCCATGCTCGGCCACATGGTGGCGCTGCTGCTCCTCGCCTTCGCCACCTCCACCTGGATGGTGGGCGCGTTCGCGCTGCTGAACGGCCTGGCATGGGGCGCGCGCGTCCCGGTGGTGGTCTCGATGCGTGCCGAGTACTTCGGGTCGCGCTCGTTCGGCGCGATCATGGGCATCTCGTCGCTGGTTGTGACGCTGGGCGGCGTGGTCGCGCCGATCGCGGCGGGCCTCGCCTACGACGCGACGGGCACCTACACGGTCGCGTTCGCGATCCTCGCGGTGCTCAGCGGCCTCGGCTGCATCTTCCTGTTCCTGCTGCCGCCGCCGCAGACCCCTGCTCAGCGCCGCACCCCGGTCGCTTAGCGACACTCGGACTCAGGCCTGTTTCACGCTCACCCGGACCAAGTGATGGCCCGTCGCGCCGTCCGGGTCAGGCCGCCGCTCGACCTCGGTCTGGACGTTACCCTCGCCATCCGTCGCGCGTACCGCGATCTCGTAGTCCCCGGGCGCCGAGGCGTCCCACTCGTACACCCACTGGCGCCAGGTGCTCTGCGACAGCGCCCCGCCCATCGTCGCCTCGCGCCACTCGCCCCCCTCGTCACCCTGCGGGCGGATACGCACCTCCACACGGCTGATGCTGCGCAGGCCGCCCCAGGCGACGCCGGCGACAGCCTGCCGCCCGGCATCGAGCGCGCGACGGTTCCGGGGCACATCGATCCGCGACTGCGTCTTGATCGGCGCTTCCTTCGCCCAGCCGCGCGGGATCCAGTACGCATCGAACGCATCGAGGGTGGTGAGTTCGATCTCCTCCAGCCACTTCGTTGCGGAGACGTACCCGTACAGGCCCGGCACGACGAGGCGCGCGGGGAAGCCGTGCTCCGCGGGCAGCGGCTCACCGTTCATCGCGATCGCCACCATCGCGGCGCGCCCGTCCAGCAGCACTTCGGTCGGGAACCCCACCGTGAAGCCGTCGACGGAACGCCCGACGATCTGTGTCGCGTCCGCGTGCACGCCGGCGCGCTCCAGTAGCGCGACCAGCGGCACGCCCAGCCAGACGGCGGTGCCGGCGAGGCCGCCGCCGACCTCGTTAGAGACACAGACCAGCGTGACCGGCTCGCTCAAGCTCGCCAGCGCGGAGAGTTCGTCGAAGGTGATCTCGTATGGCGTGTCGACCATGCCGGTGACGCGCAGGCGCCACGAGTTCACATCCACGCGCGGCACCACCAGCGCCGTGTCGATCCGGTAGAACTCGCCGTTCGGCGTGATCAGCGGGGTGATGCCGGGCACGTCGAGTGCGTCCACGGCGGGTGTGGGAGCGCCCTCGACTGTGGGCAGGACGAGCGCGTCCCGCTGGGCGTCGACATCAACGGGCGCACCGATGATCTGCCGGCCGACGAACGCCGAGGTCACGGCGGCGCCGGTGGCCGCTCCGGCGAACCGCAGGAAGCGGCGACGGTCCGCCAGCCCTCGGCCAGGCATGGTCACGGCAGGCTCCGTCGGGGTGGCCGCTTCGAGGAGGCGACGAAGCGTGAACCAGCCGGCCCCGGCCGCTACGGCGGCGATCGCAAATGCGACGATCCCGAGCGTGCGCGGGTCGCGCGCTCCCGCCAGCGTCCCGACCAGCGCGAAGCCGGCGAACGCGACGACCCCGGCCCGTGGCCGCCTGGCGACGGCAGGCCCGAGGAGCGCGCCCAGACCCAGCGATCCCAGCACGATCGTGACGAGCAGCGCCAGCTTGTCGCTGGTACCGAAGACCTCGATCGCCAGTTTCACAACGGCAGAGGGCAGCACGTCAATGACGGCATCGCCGACGGAGACGACCAGCGACACCTGGCGGAGGATACCCGCGACCAGTTCTCCGACGCCGAGCGCCACCGCCGCCGCGAGCAGCCCGGCGGCCGAGTCCCACCCGCGGATCCGTGTCGCCACAGCGCTCCCCTCATGCCCCGCGATGCGGGACGACCTGAGATCAGAGCGTATCGAGCAGGGACCGCCGACAGGTTACAGAAGTGACATGTCTAGTCGGGGATCCTCGTGGTGTGGAGCGCCGCCAGTTGCCAGCCACCGGCGGCGGCCGGGACCATCGTGGCGGTGAACTTGATGTTGAGGACACCCGGACCATCGGCACGCTTCACGCCGAGCGCCGCAGCCCCGGTGACGATGGTGCACCCCGGATAGGACTGCTCGGCGAGCTCCTGGATCTCCCAGCCGGTGTAACGGCGGCCCCCGGCGAACGCGTCCATCAACTGCTGCTGCGTTTCGCGCAGTGCGCTGCTGTGGGTGTAGGTGAACCCGTCCGTAGTGATTGCTTTGATCGCCGCCGTGTCCACGGCCAGCGTGGCCTGCGCGTAGGCGCGCATCGTGTCGCTCGGCGTGGCGTTGCTCATAGGGTCCCCCCGCTGTCCTCGGCGCGCCGCCTCAGCGTGGTCCCCGCCGAAGGCGGGCGAGGGCGGCATCGCAGCGCCAGTCTAACAACGCGCGTGGTGGCGTGCGCACCGCGCCTTCAGGCGCCGGCAGCAGTGCCCTCGGTCGGGCGTTGGCGCGAGGCGGGGAGACCGACCTCCACCACCAGGCCCGCCCCGGACGGCGCCTGGCGCGCACGCACCCAGCCGCTGTGGTGCCAGGCGATATTGCGGACGATCGACAGGCCCATCCCCGCGCCCCGGTCGCGGCGGCGCGCCGTGTCGCCGCGCGAGAAGGGCTCGAAGACCGCCTCTAGCCGCTCGGGGGGTAACCCCGGCCCGTCGTCCTCCACCGACAGTTCGCCGTAGACCCCGGCGTCGCGCGTACGGACCACGACCGATGTCCCGGGCGGCGTGTGCGCGATCACGTTTTCCAGGATCGCGCGCGTCACCCGGCCGATCGCGGTCGCGGAGGCGAGCACCGGCGCCTGCTCGAGGTCGTCCACCACCCGGACCTGGTGGTCCTCCAGCAGTGGTCGCATCCGCGCCAGTTCGCGCCCCACGACCACTGCCAGGTCGGTGGTGACCGCCTCCTGCCCGTCCGCCGGCGCCAGGCGTGCGAGGTCGAGCAGCGTGTCCACCAGCATGGACGCCTCCGTGGCGACGGTCTCAATCTCCAGCAGCAGGTCACGCGTGGCGGGCGGGGGCGAGCCGCGCAGGCCTACCTCCGAGGCGGCGCGGATGACGGCGATCGGCGAGCGCAGTTCGTGCGCGGCGCCCGCCACGAACGCCTCCTGGCGGACGTACGCCTCTCGCACCGGGGCGAGTGCGCGTCCCGCGACGACGTACGCCAGCGCGGACACGAGCACGGACCACACGATCGCACCGCCCGCCAGCGTTGCGCCGACGACCCGTACTTCCTGGTCGCGCCGCGCGAGGCTGCGCCCCGCGACGATCACGCCACCGACCTCACCGTCCCCGCCGGCGACCGGATGGAAGTGCAGGCGGAAGCGCTCGTCATCCACGGTGCGGGTCGTGCGGATCTCATCGCCTCGGGCGGCAGAGCGCACCAGTCCTGGCGGGACCATGTCACCGGCCGGCAGGTCACGAGGGTTGCCGATCAGCGCCCCGTCCGCAGAGAACGCGAACACGAACACCGGCCCGAATGCGACCGGCGCCGCGACCTCCTGTTCCCCCGCACCCAGGGCCAGCATCGGGACCGACTCGGCGACCACCTCCTGGATGTCCGCATCGATCTCTCGGTCCATCACCGCCACGACGGTGAAGAAGATGAAGATCGCCATCAGCACGAACAGCGCCGCGCCGGAGGCGGCGGAGATGACGGTGAGCTGGCGGCGCGCGCGGCTGAACATCTACGCGGCGGGGACGTCGAGGCGATAGCCTGCCCCGCGGACCGTGGCGATCGTCAGCGTCTGCCCCAGCTTCGTGCGGAGGTAGTGGATGTACTGCTCCACCGCGTTCGGTGCGACGTCGATGTCGTAGCCCCACACGCGCGAGAGGATCGCCTGGCGGGTGAGGAGGCGCCCGGGGTTCTGTAGTAGGAGCTCCAGCAGCCGGTACTCCGTCGGCGTCAGGTCGACGCTGGTTCCGTCGATTCGCACCTCGTGGCTCGTCCGATCCATCGTCACAGCGCCGGCGACCAGCAGTTCCGGTTCGCCTCGACGCGCCCGCCGGTGCAGCGCGCGGATGCGCGCGAGTAACTCGTCGAACGCGAACGGCTTCGTGAGGTAGTCGTCGGCGCCTGCTTCCAGGCCGGAGACGCGGTCTGAGACGGCGTCGCGCGCGGTCAGCAAGAGCACCGGTGTCGCTACGCCGGCGTCACGGAGCGACTTCAGGACCTCGTGCCCGTCCATCTCCGGGAGCATCACGTCCAGCACGATCACGTCCACGTCCGTGGACATGGCGAGGCGGACACCCTCAGCACCGTCATGCGCGGCCGAAACCACGCAGCCCTCCGAGACGAGCCCCTGTCGGAGCACCCGTACAAGGCTCTGGTCGTCATCGACGAGCAGGATCCGCATTCCCATGATGTGCCTAGCGTATCTCCGCTGGCGCCGCCCGGAGGGGGCTCTCAGGAAACTCGAATGGTGCGCTCAGGAACCCCTCAGACGGGCACGCCGACACTGGAGCCATCAGCAGATTCGCTGTGTGAGAGGGGGCCACGATGACACAGCAGACGATGGGCTCGGCGGGGAAGGCCAGCAGCGGGGGCAACCCGCTCTCCAACCTCTGGTCGATGGTGATGGGCTTCCGTGGTGGCGACATCGGGCTGACTGCCCGTGCCAACCGTCGCCTGCGGCAGTCCCTGGGCGCGGATGCTGCCGGCATCCACGCGGACGGGCTGAACGGCAGCGTCGCGCTGCGCGGTTCGGTCGCCTCGAAGGAGATCGCGAAGGCCGCCGAGGACGCCGCCCGCCGCACCCGCGGGGCCAGCGCCGTCCTCAACTTCCTCGAAGTGAGGTAAGCCGCGCCTCGCGCCGCCGCCGCGAGGTGTTCCGCAACGCTGCCGGGCCCGCCCAGGGCCGAGACGCCGCCCCCACTGCCGAGGGCGGCGTCTCCCGTTCTCGGGCACCCACACCCTGTGACGGCCGAACAACGGCACCCGGAGTACCGTTGCACTGTCATGGGACGGCTGACCTCCGCGCTGGAGGGCGGTTCACGTCCCGGCGCAGCACGAAGGACGCTCACATGGGAATTCTTACCTGGATCGCCGTCGGCCTCGTGGCTGGCTTCCTCGCCAAACTGGTCGTCCGCGGCGGCCCCGGCGGCATCGGCCCGATTGGGCTGATCTGGACGATCGTCCTCGGTGTGGTCGGCGCGCTCATCGGCGGCTTCATCAGCACGCGCCTGGGCTACGGCGACGTCGCCGGCTTCGACCTGCGCAGCGTGCTGATCGCCACCGCTGGCGCCATCCTCGTGATCTTCATCGCGAAGGCGATCGGCCCGAGGTAGGCGACGGGCTCGCCCCCTACCTGAGTGCCATTGCCTCGCGGACGCCGCCCGCGCCGATGAGTGCATCGGCGCGTGGCGCGAGGCCGGCATCGGCGAGGATCGCGCGCGTGTCCTGACCGAGGGCGCGCGCGGGGTTACCGGCACGCACGGGCGTCCGTGACAGCCTCGGCGCGGGGCCGGTGGTCGTGACCATGCCCAGGCCGGGGTGCTCGCGCGTCAGGCTCAGGCCGTGCGCCTGCACCCACGGGTCGTCCATCAGCACGCGCGTATCGTTCACCACCGCGTGCGCGCCGATGCCGGCGGCGACCAGCCGCCCGACCCACTCCGCCACCGTCCCACCAGCGCCGATCCGCTCCGTCAGCGCCGCCGCCAGCGTGTCGCCGCGCAGCGCCTC
>PHBR01000015.1 GCA_002840675.1 Chloroflexi bacterium HGW-Chloroflexi-9 | reverse complement strand
CGCTACGTGAGCTACTCGCAGGATCCGGAGTTCATCGTCCCGCCCGGTATCGCGGCAGACCCATCGCAGCGTGACGCATATCTCGACGCGTGTTCCTTGGCATTTCAGGCGTACCGCTCCGCGATCGACGGGGGAGTCGCCGCCGAGGATGCGCGCCCGCGCGTGCACCTCCGTGGAACCGACATGCACGGCGACGCGCAGGTTGTGGCGGAGCGACTGCCCCTCCAGCACGCGGACGCGCGCGTCGAACGCGCGCACCTCCGTCATGCGGCCGGGCCGGGCCAGCACCTGTCCCCGCGCGACCTCGTCGGTGTCGACGCCGGCGAGGTTCACGGCCACGCGCGTACCGGGCTGCGCCTCGGCCACCTCGCGGCGGTGGGTCTGCAGGCCGCGCACGCGTGCGGTGCGCCTGCCCGGCGTCAGTTCGACCGTGTCGCCCACCGCCAGGCGGCCGTCCAGCAGTGTGCCGGTCACCACCGTCCCGAACCCCGGCATGGTGAACGCGCGGTCGATGCCGAGGCGCGGCCGGCCGATGTCAGGCGGCTCCGGCACGGCCTCCAGGGCACCGTCGAGGGTGGCGCGGAGCGCCTCCAGCCCCTCGCCGGTGATGCTGGAGACCGGGACGACCGGTGCGCCGGCCAGGGAGGTGGGCGCGAGCGCCTCGCGCACCTCCTCGGCGACCAGGTCGGCCCAGTCCGGCTCGACCAGGTCGACCTTCGTCAGTGCCACCACGGCGTGGCGCACGTCCAGCAGATCGAGGATGGCGAGGTGTTCGCGTGTCTGCGGCATCACACCTTCGTCCGCCGCGACCACGAGCAGCGCGAGGTCCACGGCGCCGATGCCGGCGAGCATGTGGCGGACGAAGCGGACGTGGCCGGGGACGTCCACGATCGAGATCTCACGTCCGCTCGGTAGCGTCATCCACGCGAAGCCGAGTTCGATCGTCATGCCCCGCTCCTGCTCCTCGCGGAGCCGGTCGGGGTGGATGCCCGTGAGCGCCTGGATCAGGGAGGACTTGCCGTGGTCAACGTGCCCGGCGGTGCCCAAGACGAACACAGCGGCCCGCTACTCGATCACCCGCGCGACCGCGAGCGTGTCGCGGCCGCAGGCGGGACAGCGGTCCGGGGCTTCCTCGCGCGGGACGCTCTGGCGGTCGTTTGCGACGCCCAGCCAGATGTCATCGCGCAGGCGGTCGGCGCCGAGCGGGCGGTGCGCGGGGCCCACGGCGTCGGGCCGCATCTCCTCCGCGAGGCGGCGGCTGACCTCCGCCTCCGTCATGGGGGCGACGACGCGCACCAGCACTTCACGGCCACAGTGGGAGCAGCGGTACACCTGCACCGCCACGGCGGTCAGCCCTCGTCCGGGTCGGGGAGGAGGTCGGTGAAGACCTCGTTCGAGAGCAGCAGTCCTCGGTCGGTGAGGCGCAAGCGGTCGCCCGCGACCTCGATCAGCCCGAGGCGCGTGTGTCGATCAATGGCCGGGCCGAAGGCGTCCTGCACTGTCACGCCGAAGCGCTCCGCAAACTCGGGCAGGGAGACGCCCTCCATCAGCCGCAGCCCCAGGATCATCGCGTCCGCGCGGAGCGTCGCTTCGTCCGGGGTTTCGCCCCCGGCGATCTGTCGCAGTTCTGTACGGCCGGTGGCGGTGCGCTCCTCGTAGGACGCGTTCACGAGTTCCTCGTACCGGTTTGGTGCATCGACGTTGGCGAAGCGGCGACCGGCGAAGAAGGAGTGCGCCCCGGCGCCCATGCCCAAGTATGGCTCCGCGCGCCAGTAGACCAGGTTGTGCCGGCACTGGCGGCCCGGCTTCGCCCAGTTGGAGATCTCGTACTGCTCGTAGCCCGCGGCGGCCAGGCGCTCGCGCGTCCACTCGTACTGGTCGGCGGCTACGTCCGGGTCGGGGGCGGGTAAGAGGCCCTTCGAGACCTGGTAGAACAGCGCCGTCCCCGGCTCCACGGTGAGCGCGTAGCAGGAGAGGTGCTCCGGCTCGAACTCCAGGATGTGCTCCAGCGTCTGCTGCCAGCGCTCCAGCGGCTGGTCGATGAGCCCAAAGATCAGGTCCAGGTTCAGGTTCTCGAACCCGGCGGCGCGCGCGTCCGCGACGGCCTGCGCGACGCGCTCCGGGGAGTGCTGGCGTTCCAGGAGCTTCAGTTCGTCCTCGTGCATCGACTGCACGCCCATCGAGAGGCGGTTCACGCCCAGCGCGCGGAGGCCCTGGAGGTGCTCCAGCGTCAGTTCGGTCGGGTTCGCCTCCAGCGACCACTCGACGGTGGGGCTGATGTCGAAGTTCGCCTTCAGGCCGTCGAAGATCGCAGCGAGGTCGTCGAGGGAGGTGAGGCTGGGCGTGCCGCCCCCGAAGAAGATCGTCTCGACGCGGAAGCGTCGCGCCGCGGGCGCCCAGAGTTCCATCTCGTGCACCAGGGCCGGGGTGTAGTCCGGCACCAGGTGCTCGAGTCCCTCGTACGAGTTGAAGTCGCAGTAGCCGCACTTCGAGGTGCAGAACGGGGTGTGGAGGTAGAGCGCGAGCGGCGGTTTCGCCTCGCTCGGCGCGTCCGTGACGGGGGCGGCAGGCTCAGTGGTCATGGCGGCAAGGGTACACCGGGGCGCTCGTACACGGCCGCCCCCGCGGGTGGCGTCGGGTGCGCGCGTGCTGGCTACACTGGCCCCATGAACCGACGCGATCTCGACCGGGCGCTCTCGCGCTGGCGCGACCACGACCTGCTCTCCGAGGAGCAGGCGCACGCGATCGCCGTCTTCGAGGCGGCCGAGCGCGGCGAGTCTGAGGACGCCCCGCGAGAGGAGCGCCCCGGCCTGGCCGCGGGCAGCATGCTGGCCTACGCGGGCGTCCTCGTGGCGCTGGGCGCCGTCCTGGGGCTGTATGTGACCGTGCTGTCCGAGGCGTCCCCGAGCGTGCAACTGGGCATCTCCTGGTTGATCGTCGCGGTCGGCCTCGGCCTTACGTTCGGCGCCTCGCGCCTGCCCGCGGGGGCGGCGATGACGGACGCGCTCGGCTTCGCCACGGCGGTGCTCGTGGGCTGGGCCGCGATGCAGACGTTCGACGTGGCGGGGTGGCTGGACGACCGGAACGTGGACGAGGACGTCCGCCAGATGCGGATGGCCTGGATGCTCACCGGCGTCGCCGTCGCCGCCGTCGGCTGGCTGCTCGCGCGCCGCTTCTCGCCGATGGCGGCCCTGGCGGCGTCTGCCGCCACTGTGTGGACGGCGGCCGCGGCGATCTGGATATTCGCCGCGCCCGAGCGGGAAGGCCCCGGCACCGTCGGCGGTCAGGTCGCGGTCATCGTCGGCTTCGGGCTCGCGCTCATCGGCGCGATCGCGCCGAAGGTGATCGGCATCGATGAGCGCGCACGGACGTGGTTGCTCGTGGGTGCGCTCGGCGGGGCGAACATCGCCGGGTTCATCATCGCCGTGGGCGATGGCGGGGTGTTCGAGGGGTTGCTGCTGGCGTACGCGCTCGGCCTCGGTGTCGCCGCGCTCGGGCTCCGCAGCCGCGTGATCCTCGTCTTCGCCGCCATCACCCTGTACGAGTACGTCGGCGTGGTGGTGTTCCGCACCTTCGACGGTGCCGTGGCCGCGATCATCATCCTCGCGCTCGTCGGTCTCGGCACGGCGATCGGCGGGACGCTGGTGCAGCGCGGCCTTGCGGACCGCTTCGTGCCGCACTTCCGCTGAGGCGCGCCGGCACACCGTAGAATTCTCGGTCAGCAGCGAACAGAGGGGAGGGCGCCAGTGGCGCTCACGGACGAGCAGCAGGCCTACATCGACGCGCACAACCTGTGCATTCTCGCCACGGGGAAGCGGGACGGCTCCCCGCAGATATCCTCGGTCTACTACGACTGGGACGGCGAGCACCTCTACATCTCCGTCGTCAGCGACCGCGCGAAGTGGCAGAACGCCATGCGCAACCCGAACATCGCCGTGCTGATCCCGGACGGGCGGAAGCAACTCGTGCTGTACGGGAAGGCCTCTGGCATCCCGGACGCGCCGGAGCGCGACCAGCGGATCGTCGGCATCCGCGCGCGGTGGGGCCGCCCGGTGCCCGAGGGGTACGACCCGGTCGCCTTCACGAAGGAACTCGACGAGGCGAAGCGCGTCGTGCTCCGGTTCACGCCGGAGCGCGCCTTCTCGAACGACTGAGCGGAGCACCTCGATGGCCGTCTTCACCCCGGAGCAGGAGGAGTACGTCCGCGCCCGGCAGGTCTGCGTCCTGGGCACCGGCAAGCGCGACGGCTCCCCGCAACTCTCGATGGTGACCTACCTGTACGACGGCATGTACCTGTTGATCTCGACCACGAGGGCCAGCGCGAAGTACGCCAACGCCCGGCACCAGCCCAGCGTCGCCGTGCTGGTGCCGGACGGCCGGAAGCAGGTGGTTGTCTACGGCACCGCCGAGATCCTGGAAGGCAAGGAGCGGGACGCCGCGATCATCGCAATCCGCGCCCACCAGGGCGACCCGCTGCCCGCGGACTACGACCTGGAGCGGTTCGGCCGGCGGCTGGACGAACTCCGGCGGATCGTCATCCGGGTGACGCCGGAGCGGGCGTTCTCGAACGATTGAGGCAGGCGTGCGACACTCGGCGTTCCCGGTTTGTGGACGCGAGGTGTCGAGGTGTTGAAGACCCATGGTTGCGGTGATCTGCGCGCGGAGCACGCGGACCAGCAGGTGACGCTGGCCGGGTGGGTACACCGCCGCCGCGATCACGGCGGCCTCGTCTTCATCGACCTGCGCGACTCGACCGGCCTCGTGCAGGTCGTCTTCCACCCGGACCGCGCCCCCGTCGCCTTCGCCATCGCTTCGGAGGCCCGGTCGGAGTACGTGCTGCAGATCGTCGGCGTCGTGCAGCCTCGGCGGGACGGCACGGAGAACGCCGAACTCCCGACCGGGGCGATCGAGGTGCAGGCGAGCCGCGCCGACGTCCTCAACGCCAGCGAGACGCCGCCGTTCCCGATCAACATCGACTCGAACGTCGACGAGCTGACGCGCCTCCGCTACCGCTACCTCGACCTGCGCCGCGAGCGCATGGCGCGGAACTTGCGCCTGCGTCACCGCGTGGTGAAGTTCATGCGCGACTTCATGGACGCCGAGCGCTTCATCGAGGTCGAGACGCCGGTCCTCAACCTCGCCACGCCGGAGGGCGCGCGCGACTACCTGGTGCCCAGCCGCGTGCACCCGGGCTCCTTCTACGCGCTGCCGCAGTCGCCGCAGCAGTGGAAGCAGTTGCTGATGGTCGCCGGGGTGGACCGCTACTTCCAGATCGCTCGCTGCTACCGCGACGAGGACCTCCGCGGCGACCGCCAGCCGGAGTTCACGCAGCTGGACATTGAGATGGCGTTCGTGGAGGAGCAGGACATCCTGGACCTCACGGAACGCCTCTACACCGAGATGGCGTCCGAGGTCGGGCCGCAGTTCACCCTGCCAAGCCCGTTCCCGCGGCTGACCTACAGCGCGGCGATGGAGCGGTACGGCTCCGACAAGCCGGACCTCCGTTACGGGCTGGAGCTCCACGACCTCTCGAAGTTCGCCGCGCAGGGCGAGTTCCGCGTCTTCACGCAGGCCGTGGAAGATCGCGGGCGCGTCCGCGGCTTTGCCGTGCCGGGCGGTGCGGACATTGCGCGCCGCGGCCTGGACGCGCTGACCGAGGTGGCGAAGGCCGCCGGCGCCTCCGGCCTGGTGTGGGTGCAGTTCGCCGGCGAGGGCCCGCTGGACGCCCTCACCGCCGAGGAGATCAAGTCGCCCGCCGCCCGCTTCTTCACCCCGGACGTGTGGGCCGCCATCGGCATGGAGTGCGGCGCGAACCGCGGCGACCTGTTGCTGATCGCCGCCGGCGCCGACGAGTTGACCTCGAAGGTGCTGGACACGCTCCGGCGCCAGGTCGCCGACGAGCGCGGGCTGGCCGACCCGAACACCCTGGCGTTCGCGTTCATCACGGAGTTCCCGGCGTTCGAATGGGACGCGGAGGACGGGCGGTGGAGCGCGGTGCACCACCTGTTCACCTCGCCGTTCCTCGAGGACCTGCCGCTGCTGGCGAGCGACCCCGGCTCTGTCCGATCGCACGCGTATGACCTGGTCTGCAACGGCCAGGAGATCGCCTCCGGTTCCATCCGGATCCACTCGCGCGACGTGCAGATCCAGGTGCTGGAGACGCTGGGCCTGACGCTGGACGAGGCGAGCGAGAAGTTCGGCCACATGCTGGAGGCGTTCCGGTACGGTGCGCCCCCGCACGGCGGCATCGCTCCGGGCATCGACCGTACGGTCGCCCTCTTCGCCGGTGAACGCGACATCCGCGAGGTGATCGCGTTCCCGAAGACGAAGTCGGCGGGTGACCCGATGACGGGCGCGCCGGCGCCGGTGGCGGAGCGTCAGTTGCGCGACGTGCACATCCGCCTCGATGAGGTGGCGGAGGAGACCCTCCGTGCCGCGGCGGCGACCCTGGACGCGACGCCCGGAGCGGCGGACGCGCCGGGTACCTGACCGGGGCTCGCATGACCTCCGCCGTTCTACGGTATGCTCCAAACCTGACATTCCGGCGCTGCCCACCGCTGGTGAGATGAGCCTTTCCCGATGAGTCAGAACCGCATTCTCGCGATGATGCTCTCCGTGCTCGCGGGCCTCGTGCTCGTGGTCGGAGGCCTCTCGGCCGTCCTCCTGCTCTCCGGCGGTGACGACACCGCCGGCGGCGGGGACGGCACCGGTACGTCGACCTCGATCGGCGGCAACCCGGCGGAGGCGGCGAGCGGGCGGCTGCGCCTGGGCGGCAGCGACCCCGTCACGCTGGACCCGCATGTGGCGGGTGATGCCGGTTCCGCCGAGTACATCGTGGAGATCTTCAGCGGCCTCGTGACGCTCACACCGGACCTGGAGATCGTTCCGGACCTGGCGGAGTCGTTCGACGTGAGCCCGGACGGGCTGACTTACACCTTCACCCTGCGCGAGAACGCGAAGTTCCATACCGGCCGCCAGGTGAAGGCGGAGGACGTGAAGTGGTCGATCGAGCGTGCCGCCTCGCGCCAGCTCTCCTCGCCCACCGCAATCGCCTACCTCGGTGACATCGTGGGGGTGCGGGAGCACTTCTTCGGCCTGGCGGAGGGGGGCATCCCCGGCGTCGAGGTGGTGGACGAGCGCACGGTGCGGATCACGATCGACGCGCCGAAGCCGTACTTCCTCGCGAAACTGACCTACCCCACCGCGTTCGTGGTCGACCGCCAGCAGGTGGAGAGCAACCCCCGCAACTGGACCCGCCGTCCGAACGGTACCGGCCCGTTCACCCTCGCCGAGTGGCGGCTGGGCGAGCGCATCGTGCTACAGGCGAATCGGGACTACGTGCTGGGCGCGCCGAAACTGTCGGAGGTCGTCTACCTCCTCTCCGGCGGCTCCCTGCTGACCCGCTTCGAGAACGGCGAACTGGACGTGGCGCCCGTCTCGATCGCGGACATCGAGCGCGCCCGCGACCCGAATTCCAACCTCGGGCCCTTCTACCAGACCTCGCAGGAGTTCTCGATCTCCTACATCGCCTTCAACACGAACGTGCCGCCGTTCGACGACGTGCATGTGCGGCGTGCGATGGGACTGGCGATCGACCGCAAGCGGATCGCAGAGGTCACCTTCTCGAACATGCTCGCCCCCGCTACCGGCATCCTGATGCCCGGCATGCCGGGCTACCTGGACGACGACCTCACGCTGCCGTTCGACCCGGAGGCCGCGAAGGCGGAACTGGCGCTCTCCAAGTATGCGGACGCCATGCCGCCGATCGTGATCACGGAGGTCGGCGCGGGCGCGGAGGCACGGACCGACACGCAGGCGTTCCTGGAGCAGTGGCGGACGATCCTCGGCATCAACGTGGAGGTCCGGCAGACGGACTTCGCGACGTTCCTCGCGGACCAGGACGCGGGGCGGCTGCAGGCGTTCAACGCGGGTTGGATCATGGACTACCCGGACCCGGAGGACATCCTGGACCTGAAGTTCCACTCCGGCTCCTCGCTGAACGACGTGGCGTACGCCAACCCCGAAGTGGATAACCTCCTGGACCGCGCGCGTGTCGAGGGTGACCCGGCAGCGCGCCTCGGGCTGTACCAGCAGGCGGAGCGGCTGATCGTGAGCGAGGCCGCGTGGCTGCCGCTCTACTTCTCTCTTGGCCACACCGTGGTGCAGAAGGAAGTGATCGGCTGGTTCGACCCGCCGATGGTGGTGCCGCGTCTCCGTTTCATCGAGGTGTCGCGCTAAGCCGTCGGAGAGCGGGGGAGGCGTCGCGTGGGCGCGTACATCGTCCGTCGCCTGGCCTGGCTCCCACTGATCCTGTTCGTGGTGTCCTTCGCCACGTTCACGCTCGCCCGCTACGGGCCGGGCGACCCCATCTCCGTGGCTGCCGGGCAGATCCGCGATCCGGAGGTGCTGGAACGGGTGCGGGCGGAGCGCGGCCTGGACCGGCCGATCCCGCAGCAGTACGTCACGTGGGTGACGAAGGCGATCCAGGGCGACTTCGGCGAGTCCTACCTGCAGCAGGGGTTCTCCGTCTCCGAGCTCATCTTCCCGCGCATGTGGATCTCCGCCCAGCTGGGGTTCGTGGCGCTCATCATCGTGTTCGCCGTCGGGATCCCCCTCGGGCTTCTCGCCGCGAGGCTGGCGGGGACGTGGATGGACCCGATGATCATCGGGACGCTGCTCTTCCTGCAGGCGATCCCGGTGCTGGTGGTGATCCCGCCGCTCACCTGGCTGTTCGCCGTGGAACTCGGGTGGCTGCCGGTCGGCGGGTGGGATGGCATCTTCCACGTCTGGTGGATCGGCGGCGTGATCGCCATCCCCGTCCCGGACCCGCATCTCTACATCCCGCTGGTCGCCTTCACCCTGCCCGGATTCGTCGGCGTTGCGCGCCTCGTGCGGGTCTCCGCGCTGGAGGTGAACCTGTCCGACTACGTCCGCACGGCGCGCGCCAAGGGGCTCTCGGAGACGGCCGTGCAGTTCCGGCACGTCCTGCCGAACTCGCTCCTGCCGCTGATCACGGTCGTCGGGTTTGCGCTGGCGGGGATCATCGAAGGCGCGCTGTTCGTAGAGACGCTGCTGGGCATCAACGGCATCGGCCGGTTCACCTTCGAAGCGGTGACGAGTCGCGACTACGACATCATCCTTGCGACCACGGTGATCTTCGCGACGGTGTTCGTGCTCACCAACCTGCTCGCGGAGATCTGCTACGGCTTCGTGGACCCCCGTGTGCGGATCGGGGCGTCGCGAGGATGACCGCCACCACCCTTCCGGATCCGGCGACGAGCCCGGGCCCGCTCGCTCGTCGCGAGGGTGAGAGCGAGTGGTCGATCGTCTGGCGCCGGCTGCGCCGGAAGCGGCTGGCGATGATAGCGCTGGGGGTGATCGGTCTGATCTACGGCCTCGGCCTCTTCGCGCCGTTGCTCGCGCCGTACTCCTACAACGAGATCAACCTGGACCGGAGCCTGGAGGGCCCCAGCCGCGACCACCTGCTGGGGACGGACCGCCTGGGCCGGGACATGCTGAGCCGCACGATGTATTCGGCGCGCACCACCATTATCGTCACCACGGCCGTGGTGCTGAGCGGCTCGCTCATCATCGGCAACGTCCTCGGGCTCCTCGCCGGGTATCGGGGCGGGTGGGTGGACACGCTGGTGATGCGGCTCGGCGACATCTTCTCCGGCCTCCCCAGCCTGATCATGCTGATCCTCATCAACGTGACGCTGGGCCCGCGGGTCACGGAGGCGATGCGGTGGGTGGAGGACCACACCTTCATCGACGGGCTCGTCGCGTCCGGGTTCGCCTCCTACATGCTCGTGTTCGGCGCGCTGTCGCTCTTCTTCTGGGTCGGGACGGCCCGGATCATCCGGGCGCAGGTGCTGACGCTCCGCGAGAACGACTTTGTCCTGGCGGCCGAGTCCAGCGGCGCCGGCCCGTGGCGGATCATCCGCTACCACCTGCTGCCCAACGTCTCCTTCCTCATCATCCTGTCCGTCTCCGCCACCCTGGGCGGGATCGCCGGGTCGGAGATCGTGCTGACCTGGTTCGGGGTAGGGGTGCAGCCTCCGGCGGCGTCCTTCGGGGCGATGCTGTTCGAGGGCTCCGGGCCGCGGACGTTTCAGGCCAACCCGCACCTGCTGCTGGTCCCCGGCGCGGTGGTGACGGCGCTGCTCTTCGCGTTCAACCTCCTGGGCGACGCCCTGAACGACGCGATCCGGGCGCGCTGAGGGCGCTCGCGGGCGCCTGTCCAGCCTCGAACGTGGGGAAACCCCGAGGGCGGCCCGAAACGGGTCGCGTGCTATAGTCATTTCACGTCAGTTACGGCCCGGAGCACGCCGGATCCCTCTGTGCCCGGCGACGAAACTGTGCGCGTCACGGCACAAATGGACGAGATCGCAGGCGAAGGTACGGCTCCTTGGGCACCACCGTTGAACGTCTGGAAAACGCGCGCGTCAGCCTCGAAATCGAGGTGGACGCGGAGCGCGTCGAGAAGCACACGGAGCGCGCCGCACAGCGGATTTCGCGCCAGGTGCGCATCCCCGGGTTCCGCCCCGGCAAGGCCCCCCGCAACATGGTGGAGCGCCACGTCGGCTCCGGCGCCATCCTGCAGGAGGCGCTGGAGGAGTTGATCCCGGAGGTCTACAACGAGGCCATCGCCGAGCTGGACATCGACGCGATCGACCAGCCGGAGTTCGACCTGAAGTCCACCGAGCCGCTGGTCGTCATGGCCACGGTGCCGGTGCGCCCGGTTGTTGACCTGGGCGACTACCGCGCCCTGCGCGTGCCGAAGCCGGAAGCCCCGGTGACGGAGCAGCAGGTCGAGGACACCAAGCTCGCCCTCCGCCGCCAGTACGCCGTCCTGGAGCCCGTCGAGCGCGCCGTGGCGTGGGACGACCACGTCCGCGCGGACGTGACCGTGACCGTCGAGGACCAGGAGCCGTACACGGAGGAGGACGCCGAGTTCCCCGTGCGCGAGGGCACCGTGGTCTCGCTCCCCGGATTCGTCGACCGCCTCGTGGGCCTCGAGGCCGGCGAGCACACGATCGAGTTCACGCTGCCGGACGACCTGCCCTCGGAGACGCTCCGTGGCAAGAAGGCCACCTACCAGATCAAGATCTCGGAGGTGAAGCAGGAGGTCCTGCCCGAGCTCGACGACGAGTTCGTCGCCTCCCTCGACGAGGACGGCGTCACCACCGTGGCGGAACTGGACGCGCGCCTGCGCACCGACCTGCAGGTGCAGGCCGACCGCGCCGTGCGGGAGCAGTACCACAACGAGATCATCGACCTCCTGATCGCCCAGGCGAAGCTGGACTACCCGGACGTGCTGGTGAACCGCGAGGTTGACCGGATCATCGACCGCGAGTCCAACCACGCCTCCCACTCCCGGGAGGGGTTTGAGAACTGGCTCCGCTCCGTCGGCCGGAGCGAGGAGGAAGTGCGCGAAGGCTTCCGCCCTGAGGCCGACCTGGTCGTCCGTCGCGCGCTCGCCCTCGGCGAGTTGATCGCGAAGGAAGAGATCGAGGTCGGTGACCCGCAGATCGACGAGGAGATCGATAGCCTGATCTCCCAGATGACCGGCGGGAACCCTGCGAACCAGCAGGCGATCCGTGGCCTCATCGACACGGCGGAGGGGCGCAACTCGATCCACTCGCAGTTGCTCACGCGGTTCGCCGTGGAGCGGCTGGAAGAGATCACGGCGCAGGCGGACGGTGAGGCGGGCGACGAGCCGCGCCGCACCAGCCGGCGGCGCCGCGCCGGCGGCGACGAGCCGGCGGCCGAGGCGACCGACGAGGCGCCGGAGGCCACCGCCGAGGGGTAACCCGCATCCGGCGAAAGCCGGAGTACGATTAATCTAACGAACGTCACACGCGACGGAACGGACTCCTGGATGACCTACCGCCAGCCGCGCCCGGAGGACTTCTCCCCCGGGTTCCTCAAGCCACAGAACATTGTGCCGATGGTGGTAGAGACGACGGCGCGCGGTGAGCGTGCCTACGACATCTACTCGCTGCTGCTGAAGGAACGGATCATCTTCCTCGGCACGCCGATCGACGACCAGGTGGCGAACTCCATCGTCGCCCAGTTGCTGTTCCTGGACCGGGAAGACCCGGAGCGGGACATCTCGATCTACGTGAACTCCCCGGGCGGCATGATTTACGCCGGATTGGCGATCTTCGACACGATGAACCTCGTGCGTGCGGACGTCAGCACCATCGCCGTGGGCGTGACCGCGTCCATGGGCACCGTGCTGCTGGCTGCCGGTCAGAAGGGCAAGCGGTTCTCGCTGCCGAACACGACCATCCACATGCACCAGGCGCTGGGCGGTGGCTCCGGCCAGGCCAGCGACGTGGAGATCCAGGCGCGCGAACTGCTGCGCAACAACGAGAAGATCCGCCAGATCCTGGCGGACAGCACCGGCCAGACGCTTGAGCGGATCAAGCACGACACCGACCGTGACGTGTACATGACCGCGGAGCAGGCGAAGGACTACGGCCTGGTGGACGAGATCCTGTCCAAGCCGCCGGTGAACCAGTAGCAGCGTAGCGGCGAGGCGGGCGTAGCCCGCGGAGGAGCCGATGGCCGGGAGCACGACGCGCGGCAGCCGGGTGCAGTACAACTGCTCCTTCTGCGGCAAGAACCAGGATCAGGTAAAGCGGCTCATCGCCGGGCCTGGTGCTGTCTACATTTGTGACGAGTGCGTCGAGCTCTGCCAGGAGATCATCAACGAGGAAGCCGGGAGCGGCGCCAAGACGTCCGCCAAGGGCGGCAAGAGCCGCCTCCGCACCCCTCAGGAGATCGTCAACCACCTCGAGGAGTACATCGTCGGGCAGGACCGCACCAAGCGGACGCTCGCCGTCGCCGTCTACAACCACTACAAGCGCATCGACGCGCCGCCCCAGGCGGATCTGGACCTTGAGAAGTCCAACATCCTTCTGATCGGGTCCACGGGCACCGGCAAGACCGAGTTCGCCCGCACCCTCGCCCGCATGCTGGACGTCCCGTTCTCCATCGCGGACGCGACCGCCCTCACCGAGGCCGGCTACGTGGGTGAGGACGTGGAGAACATCCTCCTGCACCTCATCCAGTCCGCTGACTTCGACATCCAGAAGGCGGAGCGCGGCATCGTCTACATCGACGAGATCGACAAGATCGCCCGCAAGAGCGACAACCCGTCGATCACGCGCGATGTGTCCGGCGAAGGCGTGCAGCAGGCGCTGCTGAAGATCATCGAGGGCACGGTCGCCTCGGTGCCGCCTCAGGGCGGCCGGAAGCACCCGCACCAGGACTTCATCCAGATCAACACCGCCAACATCCTCTTCATCTGCGGCGGCGCCTTCGAGGGCCTCGAGAAGATCATTTCGAAGCGCACCGGCTTCGGCGTGCGCTCGCTCGGCTTCCAGCCGGACCCGCGCCCGCGCGAGGAGATCGAGGCGGAGCGCGCGCAGATCCTGCGCCACGTCTCCCACGACGACCTGCTCCAGTTCGGCCTGATCCCGGAGTTCGTGGGCCGTCTGCCCGTCGTCTCCACGCTCGACCCGCTGGACGTGGACATGATGATCGCGATCCTCACCCAGCCGAAGAGCGCCGTGGCCCGCCAGTTCCAGCGCCTGTTCGCCCTGGACGACGTGGAGCTCTCCTTCACGGACGACGCCCTCCGCGCCATCGCGGAGCGTGCGATCACCCAGAAGACCGGCGCCCGCGGCCTCCGCACGGTGCTGGAAGAGACGCTGATGGACGTGATGTTCGAGATCCCGTCCCGGTCCGACATCAAGAAGTGCGTGGTTTCCGCGGAGACCGTCCACAACCGCCAGCGTCCGCTCCTGCTGACCGCGGCCGGTGGCCCGATCGAGTTCGAGCAGGACACCGCCCGCTCCGCCTGACCCGCTCCCGTCCGTGCCCGGCCCTCGCCGCGCCTCGGACGCGGTGAGGGACGTATGATCCACGCGCGCACGGAGCCCTCATGACCGCCACCACCCCCACCCGCGCCGGGAAGCAGCGCCTGGACCAGTTGCTGGTCGAGCGCGGCCTTGCCTCCGGCCGTGACCGCGCCCGCGCACTCATCCTCGCGCGCGAGGTGCTGGTGGACGGCCAGGTCGCCCTCCGCGCCGCCGCCCCCGTCGCGGCGGACGCGGTGATCGAGGTGAAGACGGCACCCCCGTTCGTCAGCCGCGGTGGCGAGAAGCTCGCGCACGCGCTGGACGCCTCCGGGATCGCCCCGGCCGGGCTGCGTTGCCTGGACGTGGGCGCCTCCACGGGCGGCTTCACGGACTGCCTCCTGCAGCACGGCGCGGCGCACGTGGTCGCCGTGGACGTGGCCTACGGCGAGTTCGCCGCGAAGTTGCGCGACGACGCGCGGGTGACCCTGATCGAGCGCGTCAACGCCCGCTCGATGGAGCCGATCGGCCCGCCGGTGGACCTGCTGGTCATGGACGTCTCCTTCATCTCCGCCGCCACCGTCCTCCCGGCCGTGGCCCGTTCCGTGCGCCCCGGTGGGCACCTGCTGATCCTGGTGAAGCCGCAGTTCGAGGCGGGCCGGGAGCAGGTGCAGAAGGGCGGTGTGGTGCACGACCCCGTTGTCCACGCGGCGTGCATCGGCAAGGTCGCGCTGGCCGCCATCGATCTTGGGTTGCGGGTGGCGGGCGTGATCCGATCGCCGCTGCTGGGCCCGGCCGGCAACCGCGAGTTCTTCCTCTGGCTGCGCGTCCCGGCAGGCGGAGCGCCCGGACTGGAGCGCGCCTCGTGAGCGACTTCGTTACCCCTCGGTCGGTACTGGTCGCCTTTCACCCCTCACTCGCGCGTGCCGAGGAGCTGGCGACGGCGCTGGCGACGCAGGCGGTGGCGGCCGGCGCGAGCGCGCACGTCATGCCGCTGGCGGAGCCGTCCGTGCACGACGGCGAGGCGTTCCTGTCCCGCCTCCGCGGGTGCGGGCTGCTGGTGTGCGTGGGCGGTGACGGCACCATGCTCCACGCCTCCGCATACGCCTCCCGCGTGGGTATTCCCGTCTTCGGCGTCCGCATGGGACGGCTGGGCTTCCTCACCGAGTCGGTCGAGGCGAACGTGACCGCCGACTTCGCGCGGGTGCTGGCCGGCGACGCCCGGCTGGAGACCCGGGCGATGGTGCAGGTGCAGACCGGGGAGTCGGAGCCGCTCCACGCGCTGAACGACATCGTCATCGGCCGGGCCACCCTCGGGCGGACGATCTCGGTCGAGGCCCGCATCGATGGCGTGCTGCTGGCGGAGTACCGCGCGGACGCCATCGTTGTCGCGACCGCGACCGGCTCGACCGGGTACGCGCTGTCCGTGGGCGGGCCGATCCTGCACCCGAGTTCGGGCGAGATGATCCTGGTGCCCGTGGCGCCGCACCTGACGCGTGCGAACGCCCTGGTGCTGCCCGGCACGGCACGGCTGCGGCTCTCCGTGGAGCGCGGCTACGAGGCGATGCTGGGCGTGGATGGCCTCCACCATCGTCCGGTCGACTCCGGGTCGGTCGTGGAGATCACGCGCTCGCCCCGGACGGTCGATTTTGTCCGCCTCGGGCCGGAGACGGAGTTCTACCAGAACCTGGCGGTCCGCCTCGGCTGGCTGCGCCTGGACCACGTGCTGGACGAGCCGGGCCCGTAGCGCCCGGGCGGCCGTCCTGAGCCCCGCGCGCCTCTGCCGCGGGTTGTCTATCCTGTAGGCACCATGACCACCGATACCGCCCGCCCGAGCACCGAGGTCCGCGTCGAACGCGCCACCACGCGCGACGGGGAGGGCATCGCCCAGCTCATCAACTACTGGGCCGCGCAGGGACAGATGCTCCCGCGCACCCTGGGCGAGACGTACGAGAACCTGCGCGACTTTTTCGTCGTGCGTGAGAACGGCCGCGTCGTCGGCTGTGCCGCGCTGCACATCACCTGGGCGGACCTGGCTGAACTCAAGTCGCTCGCCGTGGAGGAGTCGGAGCACTCCCGCGGCATCGGCGCCGCCCTCGTGCGCGCCTGCGTCGCCGAGGGACGAGCGCTGGGCCTCTCCCGACTGTTCGCGCTGACCTACCGGCCGGGCTTTTTCGAGCGGCTGGACTGGCAACAGGCGGACGTGATGAATCTGCCTCGCAAGGTCTGGAACGAGTGCTACCGCTGCCCGAAGTTCCCGGGCTGCGACGAGATCGCGATGGTCCTCGACCTCGAGCCGGCGGACGCCACCTCGTGACCCCCGAGGCGGCCCGACCACTCCCGACGCTGGTCTCCTCCGAGCCGCTGGCCGCCGCCGGCTACCTCAACGTCACCCGTGACGTGATCCGCTTCCCGAACGGGCACGAGGTGGACCGGGCGATCGTCTGGCACCCCGGCGCCGTGGCGCTGGTGGTGGAGGACGCGGATGGGCGCTGGCTGATGGTGAGCCAGTACCGGCACGCCGTGGGCCGCGAACTGGTCGAGATCCCCGCCGGCACCCGTGAGGCGGGCGAAGACCCGGATGTCACCGCCGCGCGCGAGGTGCGGGAGGAGACCGGCTATGCCGCCGGCACGCTCGTCCGCCTGGGCGGGGCGTGGATGGCGCCGGGCTTCTGCTCCGAGTACATCCACTACTACCTCGCCACCGACCTCCGCCACGACCCCCTCCCTCAGGACCACGACGAGTACATCGCCGAGCCGATCCGCATGACCGTCGGCCAGATCGAGGCGGCGATCGACGCGGGCGAGATCGAGGACAGCAAGACCCTCATCGCGCTGAGCCTGCTGGCCCGTCACCGGGCGCGGGCGGGTAGGCTCGCCGGGAACCGCGAGCGGCAGTAGGGTACGGGTGAGCCGGGGCGCCCTCGGGGGAGCGCCGGCAACGGGGACAGCAGTCGAGGGGCGGGCACATGGTGCAGGCGAAGCCACGGTCGACGGTGGAGGCCGCCGTCACACCGGTGAACCGCAGGCCAAAGCGGCAGATGCCCTGGCCGCTCAACCTCTACCAGACGGCAGTCGGCAAGAAGTGGGTCATGGCGATCACGGGCGTGATCGGCATGGGCTTCATTGCCCTGCACATGTTCGGCAACCTGAAGATCTACCTGGGCGCCGCGGAACTGGATCACTACGCGGTGGGCCTCCGCGAGATCGCCTACCCGATCCTGCCGAAGGAGAACGCGCTCTGGCTGATGCGCGGCCTGCTCCTGGTCTCGCTCGTGTTGCACGTCCACTCGGCGTTCTCGCTCTGGGCGATGAACCGTCGAGCGCGCCCCATGGGCTACCAGTCGAAGCGCGACTACATCGCGGCGAACTGGGCCTCCCGGACCATGAAGTGGACCGGGCCGATCATCCTGCTGTTCCTGGCATTCCACCTGTCTGACCTGACGTGGGGCTTTGCGAACCCGGACTTTGAGCACGGCGCGGTCTACAACAACGTGGTCGCCTCGTTCGAGCGCGTGCCCGTGTCGATCCTCTACATCGTCGCCAACCTCGCGCTGGGCGTGCACCTGTACCACGGCGCGTGGAGCCTCTTCCAATCGCTGGGGGTGAACAACCCGAGCATCAACTGGCTGCGTCGCGGTTTCGCTGCGCTGTTCACGGCGGTGATCGTGGGCGGGAACATTTCGTTCCCGATCGCGGTACTCACCGGCATCGTGGGTTAGGAGCGGCCTGATGGTGACGCTAGACGCCCGTATCCCGGACGGCCCGATCGGCGAGAAGTGGGAGAGCCACCGCTTCAACATGCGGCTGGTGAACCCGGCCAACAAGCGCCGCTTCACCGTGATCATGATCGGCAGCGGCCTCGCCGGCGCCTCCGGCGCGGCCAGCCTCGCCGAACTCGGCTACAACGTGAAGGTCTTCACCTACCACGACTCGCCGAGGCGCGCGCACTCGATCGCTGCGCAGGGCGGCATCAACGCCGCGAAGAACTACCAGAACGACGGCGACTCCGTCTTCCGCCTCTTCTACGACACCATCAAGGGCGGTGACTTCCGCTCCCGCGAGGCGAACGTGCACCGCCTGGCCGAGCTGAGCGTGAACATCATCGACCAGTGCGTCGCGCAGGGCGTCCCGTTCGCGCGCGAGTACGGCGGCCTGCTGGACAATCGCTCCTTCGGCGGCGTGCAGGTCTCCCGCACCTTCTACGCCCGAGGCCAGACCGGCCAGCAGTTGCTGCTCGGTGCGTACTCCACGCTCATGCGCCAGGTGGGCCTGGGCACGGTGGAGTTATTCCCGCGCCAGGAGATGTTGGACGTGGTGACGGTGGACGGCCGCGCCGCCGGCGTCATCGTCCGTGACCTCGTGACCGGCGAGGTCTCCAGCCACGCCGCGCACGCGGTGGTGCTGGCGACCGGCGGCTACGGCAACGTCTACTACCTCTCCACGAATGCGAAGAAGAGCAACGCGACGGCTGCGTGGCGCGCGCACAAGAAGGGCGCGCTCTTCGCGAACCCCTGCTACACGCAGATCCACCCGACCTGCATCCCCGCCAGCGACGACTTCCAGTCGAAGTTGACGCTGATGAGCGAGTCGCTCCGCAACGACGGTCGCATCTGGGTGCCGAAGGATCCGGCGGACACGCGTCCGCCGAACCAGATCCCCGAGGCAGACCGCGACTATTACCTGGAGCGGATGTACCCCTCCTTCGGCAACCTCGTCCCGCGTGACGTGGCGTCCCGCGCCGCGAAGCGGCAGGTGGACCAGGGCCGCGGCGTCGGGCCGAAGCGCAACGGCGTCTACCTGGACTTCGCAGAGGCGATCCAGCGGCTCGGCCGCAAGGAGGTCGAAGAGCGCTACGGCAACCTGTTCGAGATGTACGACCGCATCACGGACGAGGACCCGTACGAGACGCCGATGCGCATCTACCCGGCTATCCATTACGCGATGGGTGGCCTGTGGGTGGACTACAACCTGATGAGCAGCATCCCCGGCCTGTTCGTGGGCGGGGAGGCGAACTTCTCCGACCACGGCGCGAACCGCCTGGGTGCGTCCGCGCTGATGCAGGGCCTGGCGGACGGCTACTTCATCCTGCCGTACACCGTGGGCGACTACCTCGCCGGCCTGCTCGGGCAGCAGGCGCCCGGCACTGACCACCCGGCGTTCGCCGAGGCGAAGCGAGCCGTCGAGGAGCAGACGAAGCGCTTCCTGGGCACGAAGGGCACGAAGTCTCCCGACCACTTCCACCGCGAACTCGGAAAGCTCCTCTGGGAGCACGCGGGCATGGAGCGTTCGAAGGCCGGCCTGGAGCAGGCCCTTCGCGACATCCCAGCGCTGCGCGCCGAGTTTGATCGCGACCTCCGCATCCTCGGCACTGGCGATAGCCTGAACGACTCGCTGGAGAAGGCCGGTCGCGTCGCCGACTTCTTCGAACTCGGCGAACTGCTCGTCCGCGACGCGCTCCACCGGGAGGAGTCGTGCGGCGGCCACCTGCGCATCGAGTCGCAGACCGAGGACGGCGAGGCGATGCGCGACGACGAGAACTTCTCGTACGTCGGAGCATGGGAGTGGACCGGCGACGGACAGCCTCAGACGCTCCACAAGGAGGCGCTGACGTTCGAGAACATCCACGTGGCGCAGAGGAGCTACAAGTAATGGACCTCACGCTGAAGGTGTGGCGCCAGGACGGCCCTCAGGCACGTGGACGCTTCGAGACCTACCCCGTGCCGGGCATCTCCGCGGATATGTCGTTCCTCGAGATGCTCGACATCGTGAACGAGCGGCTGATCACGGAAGGCGTGGAGCCGATCCAGTTCGAGCACGACTGCCGCGAGGGCATCTGCGGCTCCTGCGGCGTCATGATCAACGGCAAGGCCCACGGCGGGCACGAGCGCACCGCCACCTGCCAGCTGCACATGCGCACGTTCAAGGACGGCGACACCATCGTCGTGGAGCCGTGGCGCGCCGGTGCGTTCCCGGTGATCCGCGACCTGGTCGTGAACCGCTCCGCCCTCGACCGGATCATCGAGGTCGGCGGCTTCATCAGCATCAACACCGGCTCCGCGCCGGAAGCGAACATGCTCCCGATCCCGAAGGAAGTCTCCGACGCCGCGATGGACGCCGCAGAGTGCATCGGCTGCGGCGCCTGCGTCGCCGCCTGCCCGAACGGCGCGGCGCAGCTCTTCACCTCCGCCAAGCTCCAGCACCTGAACCTGCTCCCGCAGGGCCAGGCCGAGCGCTGGCAGCGCACCGTGGCGATGGTCGAGACGATGGAGGAGTACTTCGGCGGCTGCACGAACCACGGCGAATGCCAGGTCGCGTGCCCGAAGGGCATCTCGATCGACTTCATCTCCTATATGAACCGCGACTTCATCAAGGGCAAGTCCATCAACCGCCGCCTCGGCGGCCAGGGCCTCGCCAAGTAGCCCTCGAGGTTTCTCGCAGACACGACGACGGCCCGCCGCAAGGCGGGCCGTCTCGATGTGTGTCGGGGCGACGCGCTTACTGCTTCGCCTTCGCCCGCGCCGTTGCCTTCGACGGCTTCGAGGCGGCGGCCTGCGCGTTCTCTTTCGCGCGGAACTTCGCCATCGCGGTAATGAACTTCACCGGTACCGGGCGGCGTAGGGGAAGCGGATCGTCCCCTTCTTCACCTCGTACGCCGCCAGTTCCTCCCCGAACGCCTCGAGGAGCGATTCCGTCAGCGGGTAGAGGGAGTAGTGCTGCTTCCAGGCGGCGAAAAAGAAGACGGGGCCGTGCGACTTGATCGCCGGAATCTGGTAACTGATGACTTCCTCGGTGCCGGGCACCGCCTTCAGGAGCGTCTGCCGCACCTTCGTCAGGACTGTCCGGGCGTCTTCGGGCAGCGCCTCCATGTACTCGTCGACGCTGGTGAACTTCGGCACGGCACCCCTCGATCCTCGCGCTCGATCCGGCGGCACTCGCCAGTATTGAGCATCCGAGGGCGCGTGTGCTGGCGCAGAGCGTATACGGGTGCCGATCAGCCCGCCTTGAGGACGTTCTGTAAGACGAACGCGGCGATGACCACGACGAGCACAAGTGGTGCGATCGAGCGCAGGCCCCGCGCTCCGGCCTGTGACAGGTGGGCGAGCGTCGCGCCCGCCACCGCACCCTCGACCACCGCGGCCACGATCCAGGCGACCGTGAGCAGGGGATCCAGCCGCACGATCGTCCAGAGGGCCACCAGTGAGAGGCCGCCGGACAGCAGGCTCGCGGTCGCACCGTACGCCGCCGCGCTCGCCAGCCGACGCACATCGAGCCGGGTGAGCAGCCACTGGAGCGCCGCCATCTGGACCGCCCAGACGGCGTAGGCGACGGGGATGCGCTTCGCCGCCTCGACGTTGGAGAGCAGGGCCGAGTCCTCCCCGTCATACACGTTCACGAGGAGGCCGGCGTTCACGAACAGGTCCACCGCCAGCACCATCAGCCACGCGGCGACTGCGGCAACGGTCCGGTGCCTCCGTGACGTCCACACAGGGTCAATGCTCCACATGCGGTCGGATGGTTTCGAGCACGATGGTACGGGCGGGCCGCCGCGATCGGGCGAGAGACTGACGCCCGTCCGGGCGCCTCGGGGCGTGGCCGGTGGGCGATGGCGGTTCGACAGGCTCACCGCGAACGGAGGAAGAGCGCCAGTCCCGCGGCACGCGCGCAGCGCGTTGCCGCTCCGGCCCGTCGCGGCAGCGACCGGGGCTCCGCCGCGATGGGGCGGAGCCCCCATCGCAATTCATCCCCCTCGCCCCGCGGGGCGAGGGGGCAGGGGGAGTGGGGCGGGCGCGCAGCGCCCGCTACGGCCTCTCGCACGTCCTCGGACAGCCCGCGGAGCAACGAAACCGGCCCGCCGTCACCGGCGGGCCGCTCTCTTTGTGCGACAGTTGAGGAGCACACACCCTACGGGTGCGTCATCTCCTCGGGCTTCACCCACTCGGCGAACTGCGCCTCCGTGAAGAGGCCGAGCGCGAGGCCGGACTCCTTCAGCGAGGTGCCCTCCGCGTGGGCCTTCTTCGCGATCTTCGCCGCGTTGTCGTAGCCGATGTAGGAGTTCAGCGCCGTCACCAGCATCAGCGACGACTCCATCAACTCCTGGATGCGCGCCCGGTTCGGTTCGATGCCCACGACGCAGTTGTCCGTGAAGGAGCGCGCCGCGTCCGCCAGCAGCCGGATGCTCTGGAGGTTGTTGTAGGCGATGACCGGCTTGAACACGTTCAGTTCGAAGTGCCCCGTGGCGCCGCCCACGGAGACCGCCACGGCGTTGCCCATCACCTGGGCGCAGACCATCGTCACCGCCTCGGACTGGGTCGGGTTCACCTTGCCGGGCATGATCGACGAGCCCGGCTCGTTCTCCGGCAGCCGCAACTCGCCCAGGCCGGCGCGGGGGCCGGAGCCGAGCAGACGGATGTCGTTCGCGATCTTCATCAGCGACGCGGCGATGGTGTTGAGCATCCCCGCCAGCTCCACCTGCGCGTCGTGCGCGGCGAGCGACTCGAACTTGTTCGGCGCCGTCACGAAGGGCAGGCCGGTGTAGGCAGCGATCTTCGCCGCCACGCGCTCCGCGTACTCCGGGTGCGTGTTCAGCCCGGTGCCGACCGCCGTGCCGCCCAGCGCCAGCTCGTACAGCCGGGGCAGGACCGCCTCTACGCGCTTGATGCCGTAGGCGACCTGCTGGACATAACCAGAGAACTCCTGCCCGAGGGTCATCGGGACGGCGTCCATCAAGTGCGTGCGGCCGATCTTCACGATCGAGTCGAACGCCTTCGCCTTCGTGTCGAGCGCGTCGTGCAGGTACTGGAGCGCCGGCACCAGGCTCCGCACGGCCTCCTCCGCGGTGGCGATGCTCATCGCACCGGGGAAGGTGTCGTTGGACGACTGCGACATGTTCACGTGGTCGTTGGGGTGGACGGGCTTCTTCGACCCCATCTCGCCGCCGAGCATTTCGATCGCGCGGTTGGAGATGACCTCGTTCACGTTCATGTTCGTCTGGGTGCCGGAGCCGGTCTGCCAGACGACCAGCGGGAAGTGGTCCTCCAGCTTGCCGTCGATGACCTCCTGCGCGGCGTGCTTGATCGCCTCGGTCAGGTCGACATCGAGCTTGCCGAGGTCGTGGTTCACCTCGGCAGAGGCGTACTTCACGATCGCCAGGCCGCGGATCAACGGCCGGGGCATGCGCTCCGTGCCGATCTTGAAGTTCTGCAGCGACCGCTGGGTCTGTGCCCCCCAGTAACGGTCCGAGGCGACCTCGATGGTGCCCATCGTGTCGGACTCGATGCGAGTCCCGGTCATGCGCGTGGCCCTTCGATGCTCGTTACTAGCGAGGCGTCGCCGCGACGAGTTCCTTCACGGCGTCGCCGGCGGCGCGGATCGCGTCGCGCTCTGCGTCGCTGACGGGGATTTCGTAGACGTACTGGATGCCGCCCTTGCCGAGCACGACCGGCGCGCCCACGTAGGCGTCCGTGATGCCCCACTGGCCGTCCAGCAGCGTGCAGCAGGGGAGGATGCGGCGCTCGTCGAGGAGGATCGCGTCCACCATCTCGATCGTCGCGACGGCGGGGGCCACGAAGGCGCTGCCGGTCTTGAGCAGGTCAACGATCTCGGCGCCGCCGCGCTTCGCGCGGTTCACCACCGCCTCGACCTGCGCGGCCGGGAGCAGCTGCGTCAGCGGTACGCCGCCAACGGTGGCGTTGGAGGACAACGGGACCATGGTGGCCTCGGTGTGGCCGCCGAGCACCCACGCGGAGACGTCCTTCACGGAGGTGCCGGTCTCCATCGCGATGAAGGTGCGGTAGCGGGCGGTGTCGAGCATCCCGCCCTGGCCGACCACGCGCTCCTTCGGGAAGCCAGAGGCCTCCAGCGCCACATGGCACATGGCGTCCATCGGGTTCGCGAAGATCACGAGGACGGCGTTCGGCGACTGCTTCGCGGCCTGGCCAACGACGCTGCGGACGATGCCGGCGTTCACGCTCAGCAGGTCCTCGCGCGTCATGCCGGGCTTGCGGGCGACGCCGGAGGTGATGACGACCACGTCCGAGTTGGCGGTGTCATCCCAGTTGTTCGTGCCCAGCAGGGAGGAGGAGGTGCGGGACCACGGGGCGGCCTCCGCGATGTCCAGCGCCTTGCCCTGCGGCAGGCCCTCCACGATGTCGATCAGCACCACGTCCGCATAACCGCGGGCGGCGAGGATCTGGGCCATGGTCGCGCCGGTGTTACCGGCACCGACGATCGTTACCTTCTGTCGCAGGGGAGTCTCCTGTCCTTCGGTCCCCGCACGGATGTCTGCCCGCCAGGAACCGTCGTCTTGCTGCAAGCCGCCGGGCCGCCGTCCCGCGAGGGGCGGCGGCCCGAGCGTGATCTACTTCATGGCCGCCTGGAGGTTGGTGTCCAGCGCGGCGAGGAACTGGTTGGTGGTCAGCCACGGCTGGTCCGGGCCCACCAGGATTGCCAGGTCCTTCGTCATCTGGCCGCCCTCGACGGTGTCGACGCAGACCTTCTCCAGCGTGCTGGCGAAGGTGGCGAGGTCCTTGTTGTCGTCCAGCTTGGCGCGGTGCTGGAGGCCACGCGTCCACGCGAAGATCGAGGCGATCGGGTTGGTGGAGGTCTCCTGGCCGGCCTGGTGCTGGCGGTAGTGCCGCGTGACCGTGCCGTGGGCCGCCTCCGCCTCCACGATCGAGCCATCCGGCGTGAGCAGGACGGAGGACATGAGGCCGAGCGAGCCGAAGCCCTGCGCAACGATGTCCGACTGCACGTCGCCGTCGTAGTTCTTCGCGGCCCAGACGATGCCGCCGTTCCACTTCAGCACCTGCGCGACGAGGTCGTCGATCAGCCGGTGCTCGTAGGTCAGGCCGGCGGCGTCGAACTTCGCCTTGAACTTGGTCTGGTAGGTCTCCTCAAAGATGTCCTTGAAGCGGCCGTCGTAGGCCTTCAGGATCGTGTTCTTCGTGGAGAGGTAGAGCGGGTAGTTGCGCTGCAGGGCGTAGTTGAAGCAGGACTCCGCGAAGCCGGTGATCGACTCGTCGGTGTTGAACATGCCCATGGCGATGCCGTCGCCCTCGAACTTGAAGACCTCGCGCGTGACCGGCTCGCCGCCGGCCGGCGTGAAGGTCATGGTCAGCGTGCCGGGGCCGCTCGTGCGGAAGTCGGTGGCGCGGTACTGATCGCCGAAGGCGTGGCGGCCGATGATGATCGGCTGCTCCCAGTTGGGGACCACGCGCGGGATGTTGGCGCAGATGATCGGCTCGCGGAAGACGGTGCCGCCCAGGATGTTCCGGATCGTCCCGTTGGGGGACTTCCACATCTGCTTGAGGCCAAACTCCTCCACGCGCTGCTCGTCCGGGGTGATGGTGGCGCACTTCACGCCCACACCCAGCCGCTGGATCGCCTTCGCGGAGTCGATCGTGACCTGGTCGTTGGTCGCGTCGCGGTTCTCGATGCCGAGGTCGTAGTACTCGAGCTTGAGGTCGAGATACGGCAGGATCAGGCGGTCCTTGATGAACCCCCAGATGATGCGGGTCATCTCGTCGCCGTCGAGTTCGGCGACCGCGTTCTTAACCGGGATCTTCGCCATGGGGACGCTCCTCGCTACCTGCTCCGCGCACGCGGACGGGTGTACGCAGGCCCTCGGAGTGCCGTTGGGCGGAGGCTGCACGGGCGCAGCCACCCCATCCCGCGACTGCCCCTCGACATAACAGAGGAGGGGCCCGTTGGGCCCGGGCGTGGGGCGTGTCCTCTCAGCGGCGCGCCGAGTATATCCGCTCCGGGAAGTACCGGCAGGCCCGCTGGCAGCCGCAGGCGCTGCCTACAGCGGCATGTTCCCGTGCTTCTTCGGGGCGACCTGGACAGACTTTGTCCGCAGCATGTCCAGCGCGTGCGCGATCTTCACGCGCGTGTCGCGCGGGTCGATCACGTCGTCGATGTACCCCTTGGCGGCGGCGATGTACGGGTGCTCCAGGCGCTCGCGGTAGTCCTCGATCAGGCGCTTGCGCTCGGCGTCCGGGTCCTCCGCGCCGGTGATCTCGCGGCGGCTGATGATGTTCACCGCCTGCGAGCCGGCCATGACCGCGATCGCCGCCGTGGGCCAGGCGTAGTTCACGTCCGCGCCGAGGTGCTTCGAGCCCATCGCGTCGTACGCGCCACCGAACGCCTTGCGCAGGATGACGGTGATCTTCGGCACGGTCGCGGCGGCGTAGGCGTACACCAGCTTCGCGCCGTGGGCGATGATCCCGCCGTACTCCTGCGACACGCCCGGCAGGAAGCCCGGTACGTCCACCAGCGTCACGATCGGGATGTTGAAGGAGTCGCAGAAGCGGACGAAGCGTGCCGCCTTCCGGGACGAGTCGATGTCGAGCACGCCGGCGAGGTACAGCGGCTGGTTCGCGACCACGCCGATCGCCTGTCCGCCGATGCGGCCGAAGCCCACGACGATGTTCGGCGCGAAGTACTCGTGCACTTCCATGAACTCGCCGTTGTCGACGACGCGCTCGATGACATCGCGGACGTCGTACTGCATGTCCGCCTCGCCCGGGACGACGGTCAGGATGTCGTCCAGGCGCCGGTCGATCGGGTCGCCGCCGTCCAGGTGGGGAGCATCGTCCATGTTGTTGCTGGGGACGTAAGAGAGCAGCCGCCGGACCTCGTCCAGGCACTCCTCCTCCGTCTTGGAGGCGAAGTGGGCCACGCCCGACTTCGAGACATGCGAGGCGGCGCCGCCGAGTTCCTCCATGGTGGTGACCTCGCCGGTCACGGAGGCGATGACGTCCGGCCCCGTCAGGAACATCTGGCTGGTCTTCTCGACCATGAAGATGAAGTCGGTGAGGGCGGGGGAGTAGACCGCGCCGCCGGCGCAGGGGCCCATGATCACGCTGATCTGCGGGATGACGCCGGAGGCCTTCACGTTCGCGTGGAAGATCTCGCCGTAGCCGGCCAGCGCGGCGACACCCTCCTGGATGCGCGCTCCACCCGAGTCATTCAGGCCAATGACCGGGACACCGGTTTTCATGGCGAGTTCCATGATCTTGTAGACCTTCGTCCCAACGACCTCGCCCAGCGAGCCGCCGAAGACGGTGAAGTCCTGCGCGTAGACGCAGACCGTGCGGCCGTCCACCTTGCCCCAGCCGGTGACCACGGCGTCGCCGTAGAAGTGCTCGCCGTCCTCTTCCCAGTCGTGGGCCAGGGCGTCGAGTTCCTCGAAGGTGCCGGGGTCCAGGAGGATGGAGATGCGCTCGCGGGACGTGAGCTTGCCGCGCTGGTGCTGCGCGTCGATCCGGTCCTGCCCGCCACCCAGCTTCGCGCGCTCTTTCAGCGCGACCAGCTGTTCGAGGCTCTCCTCGATCGACATGCGCAGGCCCTCCGTCGGTGGTGCGTGGTCAGGGTCGTCCGGGGCGCCAGCGGCCCCCCGGAGGGTGGCAGTCAGTATCCCCGCTGGACTGCGAGACCGCCACCCGCGGCGGGGTGGCGACCGAGTGCTGCTAGGGCTGTGGAATCTGCAGCACCTGGCCGAGCGACAGGTCGTCCAGCCCGCCCGGGCCGACGCCGTTGACGGTCTCAAGCGCCTCGAGGGTGACATCGAACTGCAGGGCGATGCCGAAGGCGGTGTCACCCGCCTGGACGGTGTAGGTGCCCGGGGTGCCCGTCGAAGGCGTCGTGGTCGGGGTCGGGGTGGCGGCGGAGCCGCCGGTGCTGCGCGGGATGCGTAACACCTGGCCGACGAAGATATCGTCGTTCGTGATGCCGTTCGCCTCGCGGATGACGTCTGCGGGCACGCCGAAACGCTCCGCGATGATCGAGACGGCGTCGCCGGGTTCCACCACGTACGTCACGTCGCTCGCGACGGGGCCACCTACGGCCCCGCCGGGCCCGGTGACGATGGTCGGTTCGGGCAGCGTCGCGAACGGGGTGGCGGTGGGGATGGCCGTCGCTCCGCCACTCTGCGGCGTGGCTTCGCCGTCCTCGCTGCCGCAGGCGGTGAGGGTGATGGCGACGGCTGTGAGCAGAATGGTGAAGATGCGTATGCGCATGGCGTGATCCGTATTGCCGATCCATCGTAGCCGAGCGCTCTCGGTCGGGACAAACCAATGCGGTGAGCCGCCCGCGGGCGATCTACTGCAGCAGGCCCCGCAGCGCCGCATCCACGGCCTGGACGAACATCGTCAGCGTCGCCGGCTCCACGCGCTCGAAGGCATCCTCCGGAGTGTGGATCGCCGGGTCGTCGCCGGAGTTGAAGGTGACCGCGGGCACGCCCACGGCGCTGAAGGAGACGTGATCGGAGGAACTGAACGGGGGGAACGAGCCGGCGCGCAGCGGCGAGGCGATGCCGGCGGCCTCTACGTGCTTCAGGATGTCGTCGGTGAGCACCCGGTCGCCGACGATGACCGGGCCGCCCAGGATGCCCGCCATGTCCACGTTGAGCATGAAGCGCGCCGTTCCCGCCAGGTGGTCGGACACGTAGGCGCGCGACCCCCAGAGGCCCGTCTCTTCCGCGCCGAACGCGACCACGCAGAGCCCCGGGACCCGGTTCACGCGGGCGACCTCCAGGATCACGGCAACCCCCGTGGCGTTGTCGTTGGCGCCCGGCCCCTCCGGCACGGAGTCGTAGTGGGCGCCGAGGTAGGCACGGCACTCGCCGCCAGCCTTCGCCACCACGTTCTGGGAGACGCCGGACTTCATCCCGCCGTCCGCGGACACCGTCACGGACTGGCCGAGGTCGTTTACGAGCGATGGGCGCAGATCCCCGGCGACCGCGACGACGGGGATCGAGGCCCGGAGGTCGCCCAGATTGCCGCGGAACGGGCCGGCCTCATGGTTGACGACGATCACCGCAACGGCGCCGGCCGCCTCCGCCGCCCGGGCCTTCTCTGAGAAGGGGACCACGCCGCGGTCGAACAGCACGACTCGCCCACGCATCTCCACCCCGGCGAGCTCGGCCGTCTCGCCGACACCGGCGAACACCAGCATGCCGTTCGCGGTCCCGTCCGCGCCGCCGCGCATTGCCAGCGCGGGGGCGGACACCCCGGCCACCGTGACCGACGAGCGGTCGAAGTCCTCCTCGAAGGGGAACTCCTCGATCGTCACGTCGTACCCGGCGGCCCGGAGGGTCTCAGCGATGTAGTCCGCGGCCGCACGCTCCTGCGTGGTGCCGGCCGGACGGCTGCCGATCTCCTGGGAGAGCACACGGACGTGCTCCAGCGCCAGCCGCGGCTCGAGCACCAGCGCGGCCGCAGCCGCTTCGACAGCAGTCGCGGACGCGCCTGGCACGGCCGCGTCGAGCGGTGCGACCTTGATCGTGGGCTGCGGGGCGGCCACCGTGGCAGTCGTGGCGGAACCGGCCAGGACTGCGGGTGGCTCAGCACCCCCGCAGGCGGCCAGCAGGGCCACCGCGACCGTCGCGATGCCGAGGCGACGCAGGGATCCCGGGTAATGCACGGGCAGCGTCAGCACGCCGAAACGCTCGCGACGGTGGTCGCCGACATCTTCACTCCTGCGCGGTGGGAGCGCTGGTGGCCGTGTTAGCGGCGAGGGACGTTGCGTTCCTGCCACCAGCGACGGACCCGGTCCGCCAGGCTGGGGGTGGTGCGGTACTCGGTCGGGCGTCCGCGCCAGTTCTGGCGCACCGTGCCGCCGCCACGACGGCCGCTGAACATCATGATCGCGAAGCTGCTCACGAACAGGATGATCCCGGCGTACATCACCCAGTTCATCAGGACCGGGTTGGCGCGGCGGAAGAAGAAGGAGAAGAGGATCAGCAGGAACGACGCCAGCATGATCTGAGAGACGGCAATGCGGCTCAACTGCTGCGCTACCTGGCGCTGACGGCGAGTGAACGCCTCGCTGACGCGCACAAACCGACGCTTCCGCGCCCGGCGGGCACGCGCCTGGGGTTCCGGGAAGTTCTCGATCTTGCCGAGGATCTCTTCGATCTCTCGTTCGAGCCGCTCGTTGTCAGGCATGGGGTCGCCTCGACCGATTACGGGAGGTGGGTCTCCCGAGAACCCAGTATAGGTGCTGCGCGGACGCGGCGGGAGCATGCGCCGCGCGATGTTCGAGGGCATTACGCGCTTGGGGGCCCCCAGCCGCCGCCGCCCGGCGTCTCGATGCGGATGCGGTCGCCGGGGTACACCTCCACCTGCGCGCGAGCGCCGAGGTCGCTGGTGGCGCCGTCCGCACGGATCAGCGTGTTGCGGCCGGTAGCGCCGGGCTCGCCCCCCGCTAGGCCCCACGGGGCGAGCGTGCGCCGCTCTGTGACGAGCGTCACGGTGGCCTGATCCTGGAAGCGGTACTCGCGCACCAGCCCCTCGCCGCCCGGGTGCAGTCCCGCGCCGCCGGAGCCCACACGCAACTCGTACCGCTCGACGGTGAACGGGTAGGCGAGGGGTAGCGCCTCGACCGGCGTGTTCATCGTGTTTGTCATATGGGTGTGGACGCCGGAGCGCCCGGCACGCAGCGGGCCACCGCCCGCGCCGCCCGCGATTGTCTCGTAGTAGGCGTACGCACGGCCTCGCGCGCGGTCGTAGCCACCGATCGTGATGTTGTTCATCGTGCCCTGGGAGGCGGCGGGGATGCGCCCGGGTAGCGCGAGCGCGAGCGCGCCGAGCGCCACGTCCGTCACGCGCTGGCTCGTCTCCACGTTGCCCGCAGACACTGCCCGAGGCGGCCCGGTGTTGACCAGCGTGCGCTCCGGCAGCGTGAACGAGATCGGGCGGTAGCAGCCCTCGTTCGCGGGGGCGTCGGCGCCGGCCAGGCAGCGGATCGTGTAGTAGCAGGCCGACCGCGTGACGGCGGCGACCGCGTTCACGGAGGCGATCGAGGTCTCAGGGTCCGTGCCGGTGAAATCGAAGTGCGCTGTCTCGCCCTCGATGGTGAGCGCGAGGCGGATCGCGGCGCCGTCCGGGCCCACCTCCAGCCGGTCCTCGAAGACGTAGGAGCCGTCCGGGATCTCGGCGATGACGGCGCGGATGACCCGCTCGCCGTGCGCGAGCAGCGCATCGAACCGCTCGTGCAGCCCGTCCACGCCGAAGCGCGCCGCAAGTGCCTCCACCCGCCGCGCGCCGAGCGCGGTCGCGGCGAGTTGCGCGCGCAGGTCGCCC
>PHBR01000014.1 GCA_002840675.1 Chloroflexi bacterium HGW-Chloroflexi-9 | reverse complement strand
AGAGCACCATGGCGCCGACGAGGGCGCGGAGCGCGCCACGCCAGCCGAACTCCTCGATCAGGAAGCCCGCCAACGGATAGAAGATCGGGCTGGCGACCGCGCCGAGGAGCGTGAGCACGGACAGCGCACCGGGCCGCCGGTCCGGGTAGAGGCGCGACACCACCGGCATCGTGACGCTGTAGTAGAGCGTGCCGGCGACCGCCGCTCCGCCGACCGACCACCCGAGGACGAACTGCCACGGCTCCTGCGCCCACGACGCCGCGAGGAATCCCACCGAGCCGACGGCGAGCCCGGGGGCCAGCAGCCAGCCCGAGCCGTGGCGGTCAAACCGCCGCCCCGCCAGCAACGCCACCACCCCCGACCCGATCACGCTCAGCGAGAACCCACCGGCGACCGTGCTCGTCCGCCAGCCCGTGTCCTCGCTGATCACCGGGATCAGGACGCCGATCGAGTAGTAGGCAACGCCATACGCGCCGATGGTCACGAAGCCCATCAGCACCGCTGCCCACCAGAGACTGAAGCGCGCCGCCACGGGCCGTCCTGTCCTCGGGGGCGGAGTATCGCCTGATCTAGACCGCGGCGGGCGCGGGCAACCCTCGCAGTGCCGGGATCACCTCGGCGCCCATGAGACGGATCGACCGCAGCACGAGGTCGTGGTCGATCCCGCCCACGGCCATGGGCGCGCTGATATGCGTCGCGCCGATCTCCCCCAGCGCGGCGAACTGGTCGCGCACCTTCGCGGGGCTCCCGGCGAAGAGCGTCTCGAGGAACGCGGCGTCCGGGGCCGAGCCGTCGACGGCCGGATCGATCACGCCACCGGCGACGCTGCCGGAGAGCAGCGCACCCGCGCCGGCCCGCTGCCAGCGGACCGGCCCAATGGCCGCTGCCGCCTCGACGTCCGTGGGGGTAACCAGCGTGTTGCACTGGACCACCACCTCCGGTGTCTCACCCGCGCGGCCGTGCTGCGCCAGCGCCGCGCGGTAGGCCTCGATCTGCCTGGCGACGCCGGCCAAACCGCCGCCCGAGGAGATGATCGGCGTCATGCGGTGGAGCGCGGCGAGGGCGAACGACTCCGCGCTCGACCCGGCGAGCCAGAGCGGCGGGTGCGGCTGCTGGAGCGGACGCGGCACCACCGTGGTAGGCCGCGGCACGCGCACATGCTCCCCGGCGTAGGTGAAGTCGGTTGCCGTCCACGCCTTCAGGAGCACCTCCAGCGACTCGTTGAAGGACGCACGGCTGTGCGATGCGTCCACGCCGAACCGCTCCTGCTCGAACGGCACGAAGCCACGACCGACGCCCGCGATGAAGCGGCCGCCGCTCAACTGGTCCACAACCGCCATCTCCTCGGCGAGCCGCAGCGGCTGCCATTCCGGCAGCACCGCCACGCCCGTGCCGATGCGGATGCGCGAGGTCTCCCGCGCGATCGCCAGCGCGGCCATCAGCGGCGCCGGGTCCTCGCTGTAGTTGGAGAAATGGTGTTCAGCGAGGAGGACGAAGTCGAAGCCCGCCTCCTCCGCCGCCACCGCCTCGCGCACGCCTTCCTCGAACATCTCGCGCCAGGGCCGGCGCGCGCGGTTCGCCCACTCCATGAACAGGCCGAAGCGCATCGCCGCTACTCCGGCTTCGTCGCGGTGATGTACGCGCTGACGATGCCCTGCTCGGTGTCGGTGTAGTCCGCGGCCACGTCCACGAATCCGGCCGCGCGCAGCCCGCCCAGGTAGTCCTCCACCTGTGGCGCGCCCGCGACGCAGGCGGCCCACTCACCGATGCTGGCGCGGACATCCGCGGGGATCTCGCGCGTCCACACCATGTCCGAGACGCGGAAGCGACCGCCCGGCCGCAGCACCCGGAACGACTCCGCGAACACGCGCGGCTTGTCGGGCGAGAGGTTGATCACGCAGTTCGACATGATCACGTCGAAGTGCGCGTCCGCGAACGGGATGTCCTCGATCTCCCCCAGGCGGAAGTGGACGTTCGCGAGCGCGAGTTCCGAGGCGTTGTGGCGCGCCAGCGCGATCATGTCCGGGGTCATGTCCAGGCCCCAGACCGCACCCGTGTCGCCCACGCGGCGCGCGGCCAGGAAGCAGTCGATGCCGCCGCCCGAGCCCAGGTCCAGGACGTGCTCACCCTCAGCCAGTTCGGCCACGGCGATCGGGTTCCCGCAACCGGCGGAGGCCAGCGTCACGCTGTCCGGGAGCGTGTCCACGTCCGCGGCGGCGTAGTAGCGCTGCGCTGCGGTCAGTTCGTTCCCGACGGAGTCCGCGGAGCAGCAGTCGTCGCCGCAGGCCGCCGCGTCCGTGCCTGGCGCGATGGAGACGAACTCCAGCGGGGCGGCCGTACCGGCCGGAGCGGCCGGGGCGCAACACGCTGCGGCCGCCGGCGACTGGCCCGCCACCTCCATCGCGCGGCGGGCGCGCGCGCCGTACTGTTCGACGACTGCCTGCTTCACTTCGCGGGCGGTGTGCTCTGTCTGCTCTGTCATGGCCGTACCTCCTGCACGCGCCCCGGGGTAACCCCGGTGCACGGTATTGATAATCGTCGATGCAGAGGATGCCAGACGGAATCGATGTCTGTCAATATCGACATCCATCGAAGTCATGATATTCTTCGAGCATGGACGCCCGCACGACTCACACCCTGCCACTGCTCGACCACATCGACGACGCGGCGGCCGAGGCATGCTGCCCGCCAATCCTGGGCGGCGTGCTGTCCGAGGACGAGGCGGAGCAGGCCGCGCGCGTCTTCAAGGCGCTCGCCGACCCCACGCGCGTGCGATTGCTGTCGATGGTCGCCGCCTCGGCCGGCCGCGAGGCGTGCGTGTGCGACCTGACAGGCTCGCTCGACTTGTCGCAGCCGACGATCAGCCACCACCTGAAAGTGCTGAAGGACGCCGGCCTGCTGGAGCGCGAGCGTCGCGGCTCCTGGGCCTACTACCGGCTCCGCCCGGAGGCGCTGGCCGTCCTCTCGCGCGCGCTTTTGCCCGTAGCGCCCCGCCGCTAGTCCACCCGCACGTTCTCCCGCACACCCGTGCTCGTCCAGGTGCAAACCGTCACCTGTCGCGCCGGCCCGGTGTAGTCCGGCGGCGGCACGAACGGCTGTTGCACGCGTATCTCCGAGGTGAACGAGGGAACACCGTCCGCGCCGATCGTGAAGGTGAATGTTTGCTCCGAGAGCCAGAGTCCATCGGCGCTCCAGACCACTGTCACGCGTCCGTCAGCGCCAATAGTCGGCGACAGGCGCTCGATTATCCCGTCGATGACGACGATCGCCCCCTCCCAGTCGACAACCTCGCCGCTGTCCCCGTCGTCACAGACGAAGGGGCTCACGGCCAGCACCTGGTACGTGCCGTCCCAGGCGTTCACTGCGGGCGCGTCCCCGTTCGCTGGAGGCGCGCCGCCACCGACCGGCACGACAGCGCGCGCCACGTCGGGCGCCGCCATCTGCTGGAAGCCGACCCGGTCGAGGAACCCGGTGACCGGCGGGCAGCCCTGGCCGGTGCCGCCGTTGGCGTAGAGCCAGCCGGAAACCGTCAGGTGGTGGTAGCAGGCCCGGTCCGCTGACCAGCAGGTCCAGCCGCCCTCGGTGGTGGGCAGTGCGGTCACCCCGCCCGTGTCGTCCACCAGCCCGCCGCCGGCGCGACAGGCCTCCGCGTAGAGGCGAACCGTCTCAGAAATCGGCGCCGCATCACCCTCGCCGATGGCGATGCCGGCCTCCGGGATCGGCGCGCCTCCCGGCGTGATCGCCAGGCTCGCCTCGTCCCACACCACGCCCCAGGAGGCTGCATCGATGCTCCCCGGCGCGGCCAGCGAGGCCGTCGCCTGCGCGATCGCGGAGGCGGCCGGGAGCGCCGCCGCGAGACAGCCACTCTGCGTGCAGGTGGACGCCTCCGAGACCTCCACCAGCCCTTGCAGGAACCGCGCCTGCACCGCGGCACGGGAGGCGACGAACCGTGCCGCCGTGCGGTCCTCGCGCGCCAGCGCGAGCGCGCCGAACTCGGACGCCGGCGCCAGCCGACGCAGGGTGAGGTCGACCAGTTCGTGCTGCTGCTCCACCGCCACGGCTGGCGCGGAAGGGGCCGGCGCATCCGGCCGTGCCGGCCAGACCGCCGTACCGCCCTCGGCCGCGGCGACGATGTCGCTCGCCCATGCGCGCGCGGCCTCGTGGTACGCGCGCAACTCCTCGGGCGGTGACTGCTGATCGAGGCGCTCCAGCGCTCCGGCCGCCGCTGCGCGCACGTCGGCGAGGGTGCCGGCCGCCGCGCCGACCGCGAGGTCGTCGCCGAGCCGCTTCGCGACTTCTACCTCCGCGAGTTCATTCTGGATCGCGCTGACCGCGGCCGTCATGTTGGGGACGTATCGACGCGCGCCCTCGGTCGGTGCTGCGGCGCCCGCAGCGGATGCCGCGCGGACGGCGCCCTCAACGACCGGTTGCACCAGGGCCATGTCCAGTTGGTCCGCGACGCCCGTGAGGACCACCGAGACGGCGCCGTTCCCGACCGGCCAGAGGTAGTGCTCGAAGCGGATATCACCAAACGGCGCCCCCGCCGGCGCGACCACCCGGTAGGCCACAGCAGCACCGCCCGCGGGGATCGGCGCCAGCGACTCGCCGGTGACCACCTCCAGTTGGACCGTGTCCGCCAGGCACTGCGCGGCCGTGGAGGACCCCTCGAACTCCGCGTACGTCGCCACTACCCCCTGTGCGTCGGCCGCGCTCCCGTAGACGCGCACCTCCACCTCCACGGTCGTCGGCAGCAGGGCGTCGGCAGCGATCTGGACGAAGGTGACGTTCGCACGAGCCACCCGCCCCGGCTCGTAGCGCGCGTCGATCTCAGCCTCCCTCGCCTCGGACGCGCCACACGACTCGACGTCACTCGGGGGACTCGGCTCGAAGTCATCGGTGGCGGTGACGGTCCACCCGGAGCCCGGCAGATCGGCGAGCCCGATGAGCGCGGCGTGCGCCGCCTCGGTTGCCCGCGCCGGTTCGAACAGCAGCGCGGCCACCTCCACGGCGCCCTCATCTGCGCCGCGGTCCGAGGTTAGGTAGACGGCGAGTCCACCCATCACCAGGATCCCGAGCAGTATCCGGAAGGTGGGGCCCAGGTTGCGCCCGCCTCGGCGTCCACTCGGGGGTGCGCTGTCGGGTTCGGTCATCGTTGCCTCCAGGGGCCGATGCTATCGCCGCCGGGGTCTGAACCCGAGGGGCCGCAAGTCACCCGGCGACCGTGACCTGCCGCGTCGGGCACCATGACGGGGAATGGCCGGTGCCCCCTCGGCGGGACCGCGATACCATGCCCTTCTCACCGACCCCGGCGCCTGAGCCGCCGCGCCCTGCGAGGAGTACCCCATGGCCTTCGACCCGCGTCACCGCAGCCACACGCTTGTCGACGGGCCTGAACGGGCCGCCGCGCGCTCCTACTTCCACTCCGTCGGCTACTCCGCGGAGGACCTCAAGAAGCCGCTGATCATGGTCGCGCACGAGTGGATCGGCACCATGCCGTGCAACTTCTCGCAGCGCATCCTGGCGCAGCGGGTGATGGCCGGCATCCGCGCCGCCGGCGGCACGCCGATGGAGGTCAACACGATCTCGATCTCGGACGGCATCTCCATGGGTACGGAGGGGATGAAGGCCTCACTCATCTCCCGCGAGATCATCACGGACTCCATCGAACTCTGCGGCATCGGCTACTCGTTCGACGCGGCGGTCGTGATTGTCGGCTGCGACAAGACGATCCCTGCCGGCGCCATGGCGCTGGCACGGCTGAACATCCCGGGCATCGTGCTCTACTCCGGCTCCATCGCCCCCGGCCGGTGGGAGGGGCACGACGTCACCATCCAGGACGTCTTCGAGGGCGTGGGCCAGCACTCCGCCGGCAACCTGTCCGATGAGCGCCTCGCGGCCCTCGAGGCGGCGGCCTGCCCCGGTGCCGGCGCCTGCGGCGCGCAGTACACCGCCAACACCATGGCCACCGTCATGGAGTTCATCGGCATCTCACCCATGGGCTCCGCCACGCCCGGCGCGACCGACCCGGCGAAGGACGACATTGGCGAGCGCGCGGGCGCCCTGGTGATGGACGTGCTGAAGCGGGGCGTGCTCCCGCGCGACATCCTGACGCGCCAGGCGCTGGAGAACGGCATCATGTGCGCCGCCTCCACCGGCGGCTCCACCAACGTGGTCCTGCATCTCCTCGCGATCGCTGCGGAAGCGGGCGTGGAGTTGGACATTGATGACTTCGACCGCATCTCGGAGCAGACGCCGCTGATCGGCGACCTGCGTCCCGGCGGTCGCTACGTGGCGCTGGACTGGGACCGCGCCGGCGGCACGCCGCTGCTGGCGAAGCGACTCCTCGAGGCCGGGAAACTCCACGGCGACGTCATGACCGTGACCGGCCGGACGATCGCGGAAGAGGCGGCGGGCGCCGTCGAGACCCCCGGCCAGGACGTGATCCTGCCGGTCGACCGCGCGCTGAAGCCAACCGGCGGGCTCGTGATCCTGAAGGGCTCGCTGGCGCCAGCGGGCGCCGTAATGAAGGTCGCCGGCGAGGAGCGCACGCACCACAGCGGGCCCGCCCGCGTCTTCGAGTCCGAGCAGGACGCGATGGCTGCCGTGATGGACCACCGGATCAAGGCGGGCGACGTGCTGGTGATCCGCAACGAAGGGCCCGTCGGCGGCCCCGGCATGCGGGAAATGCTCGGCGTCACCGCCGCCCTGGTCGGCGCGGGCCTTGGCGACCAGGTCGCCCTCCTGACGGACGGCCGCTTCTCGGGGGCCACGCACGGCCTCATGGCCGGCCACGTCGCACCGGAGGCCGCCGTGGGCGGGCCGATCGGCGCCGTGAAAGAGGGGGACACGATCGTGATCGATGTCCCCACCCGCCGTCTCGACCTCGACGTCCCGGCAGACGAGATCGAGCGCCGGCTCGCCACGCGCCAGCCGCTGCCGCCCCGGTACACGCACGGTGTGTTCGCCAAGTACGCGCGCACCGTGACGCAGGCGGACCGCGGCGCGATCACGCGGTGACCTGCCGGCCGTGATCCTGGTCGCCGGCGCGGGCGGCTCCGTCGGGTCGGCGTTGATCGCCGCCCTCGAAGGCTCCTCCGCGCCGGACGGCAGCCCCCGCGCGATCCGCGCCTTCGTCCGACGCGAGTTCGACGCCCTGCGCCTCCGCGACCGCGGGATCGAGGCGGTGACCGGGGACGCCGTCACCGGCCGCGGCCTCGACACCGCCATGCGCGGCGTGCGCACGCTCGTCTACCTCGTGGACACGCTGGACCGCAGCGGCGACGCCGTATCGAACGACCTGGAGGCCGTGCAGAACACGCTGATCGCGGCGCGGGCCGCGGGCGTCCAGCGCGTCGTCTACCTCGGCCACATCGCGGCGGCGGACGGCACCTTCTCGCAGCACCTCGTTGCGCGGTGGGCGACCGAACTGGCGGTACGCCAGTCCGGGCTCGGCTGGGTGGTGCTCCGCGCGCCGATCATCCTGGGGCCCGGCGGCACGCTCTTCGAGTCGATGCGCCGCATCGTCGCCCGCTCCCCGGTGGTGCCGCTCTGGCGCTGGCGACGCACCGAAGTGGAACCGGTCGCCCTGTCCGACGTCGTGGAGGCGCTCTGCATCTCCATCGACACGCCGGAGTGGCTCGACCGTACGTTCGACATTTCCGGCAGCACGCGCACGACCTTCGGCGCGCTGGTGCGTGCCTGGGGCCGCGCCAGCGGCGCACACCGGCTGTACCTGCCGCTCCCCGGCTGGGGTGAACGCCTCGGCGAGCAGCTCGCGTGGAGCCTCGCGCGCCTGCCGAGGCGTGAGACACGGCTCCTGCTGGAGACGCTCCGCGAGCGCCAGGTGTGCCCGGACCCCTCCCGGCGGTTCCCGCTCGACCGGCGGCCGCTCGACCTCGACGCCGCGATCGCCGAGGCGATTCAGCGCCGCGCCCACTCCTGAACCTCATCAAATCTCCCGGGCAGACGCCCGCGCGGGGCGAACGCTGCACGCTGCCTCCCGTTTGAAGGGGTGAAGACGGGAGGTCAGACGATGTTCACCTCAGCGGTCACGCACGCAGCGTCACACCGGATCCTCACCCTGGCCGCCGCCGGCGGCTTCGCGCTCAGCGCTGTCTTCGCAGGAAACGCCGTACTGGACGGCGGCTCCCGCACGCCCTCATCGCCCATCCTCGTTGAGGCCGACCTCGGTTCGCTGCTGCACTTCGGCGGCGCCACGAGCACAGACGGCGAGACCAGCCAGCCGGCAGCACACCTCACGGAGGACGCGGGCGGCGTCCCCGTTGGCGCGCGTCAGTAGCGCGCTCCGCCCCACGTTCAGGCGTTCCCGGTCCCACCGCCGCACCAACAGTTGCCGCCCGCCTCGCGGCGGTGGGACCGGGGCGTAAGCCGCCTCAGGGCGAGGTGTTGTTGAGTTAGTTGCCCAGCACGGCGCGCCACGCACCGTGCCCGAAGCCGCCGTCCAGGTGCAGCGTGTGGCCCACCAGCATGGACGCCTCGTCCGAGACCATCCACGCCAGCGCCGCCGCAATATCGTCCGGGTGCACGTTGCGCCCGGCCGGGACGAACGGGCGCACGCGGTCACTCACGTCCGAGCGGTACGAGTGCTCGCCCTCTGACCCCTCCACCCAGCCGGCCGAGAGCCCGTTCACGCGGATACCGCGCGGCGCGAGTTCCACGGACAGGTAGAGCGTCAGCGACTCCAGCGCGGCCTTGGTGATCCCCACCGCCGAGTAGTCCGGCATCCAGTGGTCGGAGCCAGGCGAGAGCAGGTTCACGATCGAGCCACCGCCCCGTGCCTCCATCATCGGCACCGCCAGTTGCGAGGCCTGCCATGGGCCGAACAGGTTCACGTCCATGGTCCGGTGAAGGTGCTTCGGGCGCTGCTCAAAGGCGTTCCGGGGGCGCTCCAGGCCACGTGCGGCGTTGTTCACCAGGATGTCCAGGCCACCCCAGGCCTCTGCCCGGCGGAACGCCTCGTCCAGTTCTTCGGGCACGCCCACGTCCGCCGGCACTGCCTCCGACTCCACGCCGAACGCGCGGCAGTCCGCCGCGGTCTGTTCCGCCGCCTCCGCGGAGCGCGCATAGTTCACGAGCACATGGACGCCCTCGCGCGCCAGGCGCAGCGCGATCGCGCGCCCGATCCCGCGCGATCCACCGAGGAGGATCGCGCGCTTGCCTCGAAGGCTGGGGTACATAGGGTCGGAAGCGTTCGATGCGGCCATGCCACGAGTATGCCGCAGCCATCAGAGCCTGCAACCCACAAGGGGACGTTGGTCCCCTCCAGGCTACCCCGACGGGGGTAGCCGACACGACGGCCCCCGGGCACGATCATCGGGTATCGCTGGATCGCTGGAGGACTCATGCAACGAGGTACCCGGGCTGGAATCGTGGCGGTGGGCGCGCTCGCGGTCGCGCTCGTGATCGGATTCGCCGTCGGGCGAAACGACGAGGCACAGGCGCAGAGCGCCGGGGTGATCATCCCGGACATCGCGCGGGAGTTCCTCTCGCAGGCGGAACTGGTGGAGTCCGTGTGCGCCACCACGCGGTGGCGTGCGCTGGAGCTGTTCGCCGTGATCGACGCGCTGCGAGAGACGCAGCCGGCGGCACAGGCCGCCCTGAACGCCGCCAGCATCAACTACGCCCTGCCCGACCCGGAGGCGTACCGCACGCAGGCCCAGGCGACCATGGCCTCCATCTGCTCCGCGCCCACGGTAGACCAGGCGGTTGCAGGCGTGGACGCGCTGTTCGCCATCAACGTGGACATGGAGGCGCGCTACGGCGCGCTGAGCGAGGCACTGGGCGGCGAGATCGAAGCGCGCGTCGACGTGATCGAGCAGAACATCCGCCCGCAACTGGACGCGTGGGCCGCTCAGCAGCGTGCGGAGGTCGAGGCCGAACTCCAGCCCGAGGGACAGGCGATCGCCGACCAGTACCTGGCCCAGGAACAGGCCGCCGCCCAGGCGCGGATCGAGGCGATGGCGGAATCTCTGGTAGCAGGCGGTGCCGGTGAGGCGGAGGTCACTGCCGCCGTCAACCAGGAGATCGCCGCGCTGCAGGCCTCCGCCAACGCCGTGATCACGGCGCGTGTCCAGGAGGCGCTGGCAGGCCGGATCGCAGCGGCGGAGGCGCGCATCCGCGCCGAGGCCGAGACGATGGCGGAGCAACTCGCCGGGCGAGACGCCTCCACGCTTCGCGCCCTCCAGGCGCCGTTCGACGCCATGCTCGCGCGGGTAAACGCCGCCGTGGCGGCGGCGCGTACCGCCGACTCGCCGGAGAAGCGGGCGGCCGTGGAGACGCGCGTCCGGCTGGCGATGAAGGCGGTGGATGGCCGCCTGGCGCTGGCGCGGCCCCTGGTGGAAGCCGCTCGCGCCGAACTCGCCTCGCGTGCCGCCGCCAACGCGGCGCTCCCGGACGCTGACGAGATCCTCGCTGCCATGACGGAGCGTCGGAACCGGCTGGAGGCGGACTTCCGCGCCGCGGCCCAGGTCGGAGACGAAACCGCGTTCGCGGCGGCCAGCACCGCGTTCCAGGCGTACTGGGAGCAAATGGCCGCAGACGTGAACGGCGCCACCGGCGTCTGGACGGCGAGCCGCGTCTGCGAGCAGGCCCTCCCCGCCGTGACCTCTGGGCTGTCTGAGGCGGAGAGTGCCCTCCAGCAGATTCAGGGGGCGGGCACCGGCTTCGTCGGCTCCGGCGATGATGGCCAGGCGCTGCGCACGGCGCTGGCCAACGCGGACAGCCGCCTCGTGGACTACATCGACTCGCTGCGAGGGGTCAACGCCGCCTGCAGCAGCGCCGGTGACGGCGAGGCACGCGAGTTGATCGCGATGCTGGACGGCCTACGGGCGGAGCAGGTGGAGGTCCGGCTGGCCGTGGAAAGCGCATCCGAGATCGCCCGCGCGATCGGCGAAGGGAACTAGCAATGCGACGAGCACTCTGGCTGGCGGCGCTGGTCACGGCCCTGCTGGCGGCCGCCTGCAGCGGTGGTGATGACGACGACTCGTCGGAGGCGACGGCGCAGGCCTCCGCCTCACCATCGTCGACCGCTGCGGGCCCCTCCGCCGGGCAACTCGCGACCACCCTACCCACCACGCTGCCCGCGCTGGACGCGGCGGTCGGCGCCAGCATTCAACCGATGGACGGCATTGCCATTGAGGTCGCCGCGCTGGATGTCTCCCTGAGCCCGATCGATGCGGAGGCGGGCGCCATCGGGACCACCGTCAGGGTCGGGACCATCAGGCAGCCCGCATTCACGGTGGGTCAGATGCGGCTCACGAAGCCGACGATCCCGACGATCCCCACCGGCCCAACCCCGGGGGCGACACCGCCTCCCGGCTTCGCCACGCCCCCGCCGGGCTTTGCGACACCGCCTCCCGGCTTCGCCACGCCCCCGCCCGGATTCGCGACACCGCCACCCGGCTTCACGTTCCCGTAGCGCGGGCGCGTTACGCCTCGCGCACCGCGAGGTGGACCGTGTGCTGGCGGCCCTGGTGGAGTTTGTCGTAGTTCCCGAACAACTCCTCCAGGGTGCGCTGGATGAACTTTCGCATGCCGGAGAGCGTGACCACATACAGGCGGCCACCCGGGTTCAGGTGCAGGTAGGCGTCCGCGAACAGCAGCGTCGTGAGTTCGTTGCCGACCTTCGCCGGCAGGTTCGTGGCGATGACATCGAACCGCCGTTCCGCAGGCACGACATCGAGGCCGTTCGAGAGCGACGCGTGCACGTTCGACAGGCCGTTCGCCTCCGCATTCCGGCGGGTGTACTCGACGGCGACGAAGTCCTTGTCCACCGCCCACGTCTCGCCCTGCGGCGCCAGGTGGGCCATGGTGAGCGCGATCGGCCCGTAGCCGCACCCCAGGTCCAGGCAATCGTCCGCCGACTCGACCCGCATCTCCTCGAGCAACTCCACCGTGCCCAAGTCCACCTCCCGAGGCGAGAACAGGCCCCAGGTCGTGCGGAAGGCGAACTCGCGACCGCGCAGCATGGCGCGGAACTCCAGGTCCTCCCGGTACCGGTCGACCTCCGCGAGCCAGGAGGGCGGGCCCTGAGACGTCACGAGGCGGGCGCGGGCATCGGCTGCAGGCCAAAGGGGCCGGCGGCCGGTGGGACCAGGATGCCGCACGCCCACTCGTAACCGTCCGGGTCCTGCACCAGCACCTCGCGCCAGCCGTGGCCCTTGTTCACCGGTGCAGCCACCATGTTCGCGCCGTACTCCAACGCGCGCGCATGCAACTCGTCCGGGTCGATGACGCCCAGGACGCGGAGTTGTGCCCCGACGCCGCGAGGTGTGCCGTCCTCGAGCGCCGCATGCCAGGGGTGATCCTCGTGCGTGTGGTCGGCGTGCAGCATCACCTCAACGTTCGCGACACGGACGGCCGCGAAGTCAATGTCCCGGTAATGCACCTCCGCGAGGAACACATCGCGGTAGAACGCGGCGGAGCGCTCGGTGTCGCGCACGATGAGGTTGAGCGAGAGCGCCGGGAGCAACGCCCCATAGCGGAACCCCGGCATCCACGGCATCGTGCCTTCGGGTCGCTTCTTCGACATGGCTAGTCTCCTACCGTCCTTCAGTATTCGTGAATGCGCGCAGCGCCCGCACCCGCCCCGCGTAGTCCCGCTCGTCCGCGGCCAGCCGCTCAAGCAGCACCCGGACGGTCGCTGGCGCGGCGTCCGGTGCTCTCACCTCCACTGCCAGGTCGGCATCATCCAGGCGCCGGAGCAGCGACAACAGCGGTCGCCGGGTCTGATCCACCCACGCGAGCAGGTAGTCTGGCGTCGCCAGTCGCTCCGGTCGCGGATGCAGGACGAAGGCGTCCACCGCGCGCCCGCCGACCGCCTGGTCGATGGTGCGCCGGTACCAGTCCTCCACTTGCCCCGCCTCCCACAGCAGATCCCGCACCGACCGAAGGTCACCTGCCTCGCCAGCCCGGACGAACGCCTCCGCCGAGGTGCCCTCGACGGCCGCGAGCAGGTCGGCGCGTGCAACCTCCAGCTCAGCCCGGAGCGCGTCGATCTGCGGCGTGACGGCCTTGACCATGATCGCCCTCCGATGCCCCGCGGGGGTGCGCCGCATACGATACGGCCCATGGACGAAGCGTCGACCCTCCCCCTGGCTGGCCCCCTGACCGGCCGCGTGGCCGTCGTCACCGGCGCGGCTGGGCGTGGCATTGGCCGTGCAACCGCGCTCGTGCTCGCGCGCGAGGGCGCGGACGTACTCGTGAACACCCACCGCAACGCGGAGGCCGCCGAGGAGGTCGCCACGGCGATCCGCGGCATGGGGCGTCGCGCGCAGGTCGTGCTGGGCGACAGCAGCGACCCGGACAGCGTGGCGCGCATCTTCGCGGCCGCTCGCGCCACACTGGGTGAGCCCGCGATCGTGGTCGTCTCCTCCGGCGCGCGGTGGGTGCCGCGCACCCTCGACGCGATCCCGCCGGCAGACTGGCGCGAGGCGCTGGCGGAGGAGACGGACGCGTTCTATCTCGCGGCCCGCGAGGCCCTCCCCGCCATGCGCGCGGCCGGATGGGGACGCATCATCGCGGTCGGTGGATTCGATGCGGAGGCGTGGCACCGGCCGCCCTCGGAGGTACCGTTCGACTACGGACTCGGGAAGGCGACCCGCCACTGGATGGTGCAGACGCTGGCGCGGCAGGAGGCGGCGAGCGGGGTCACCGTGAACGCCGTCGCGCCCGGCCCCGTCACCCGCATCCCCCTCGAACGCCTCGTGGACACCGTGCTCGGGCGAGCGGGCACCGAGGGCATGCGACCGCCGACGCAGGTGGACGTGGCAGAGGCGATCGCGTGGCTGTGTCGCACGGCGGCCATCACCGGGACGATCGTGAACCTCCCCGGGCCGGAGCCCGGCGCGGTCAGCGCGTCCTGAAGGCCCTGCGCCGTCAGCGCATCCTGAAGGACAGAGCGCGGGCTTCGGGGACTACTTCGCCACCACCAGCAGCGCCGTGTCCTTCGGGACGTTGCCATCCGGGAACACAGCGATGAAGCTCGCGTTCACGAATGCCGGTGCGCCGATCGTGTAGCCGACGAGGCGGCCACCCGCGCCCGCCCACACGGAGGCCGCGCCGCCAGCCTGGGTGGCAGCCACCAGTTGCTGCAGGTTGCCGCCGTTCCACACCAGCAGGCCAACGCCCTGCTGCGGGAAGTCCCCCGCGAACGTGCCAGTGCCCGGTGTGCCCGCGGGCAGGACCGGTGTGGATGGGGACGGCGTCGGCGTGGGCGTCGCCCCGGTCACCTCGGCGATGGGCACCGTGCCAGTGTCCCGGACGGACCCGAAGGTGAGCACCCAGAACCAGCCGAACTGGCTGGAGCTGCTGTAGACACGGGCGATCCCAAGCGCAGTCACGTCCGTGGCGAGGCTGTTCGCGCGGTGGCCGGATGAGTCCATCCAGCCCTGCATCACCGCCTGGCCGGTCTCATATCCGGCCGCGACGTTCTCCCGGATCGCCGAGTTCGTCGGATACCCAAAGGCCGTGAAGCGCTCGCGCATGTCGCGACCCAGCGAGTCGGTGTGGCTCAGCAGGTCGCGGGCGGCCAGGTCGTCCGCCATCCAGACAGCGGCGGCGGTGAGGGTGGGCGACACATGCAGCGCACCCAGCCCGATCGCGGCCCGCTCCTGGTTGAGGGAGAGGATCGCGGCCCGCTCTTCATCGTCGACCCCGCTGACGGCGGCCTCGACCGATGGAGCGTGGACGGACAGCCCGAAGATGAACGCGGCCACCATGGCGAGCGCGGTCAACGTTCGGGCGGTCCGTGCCGTCATGCGTCAGTCCTCCACCAGTCGTCGCAGAAGCGCCTTCAGGCGCGGCGCACGGTCGATCTCCGCCTTCAGACCGGCGATCTCGCGCTGGTTGATGATCAGGGGGCGCTGTTCCAGATGGCCCTCCTCATCGTACGCGACGAACCGGACGGCCAGCTGGCCGCGCTTCTCCCCGAGTTCGTAGTGGAGCAACTGCACCGCAGGCTGGTGCAGGCCCACCTCGATCGCGGCTTCTTCGAGGATCTGGCCCTTGCCCCACGGCAACGTGAAGGCGCGAGGAACACGGCGCTCCGGCATGGTGACATCCTCCCGCGTCCCGGTACGGGGACGCGGTGCGGATGATACGCCGGTGTTCAGGGGCCGGACGGCGAGGGCTAGCCGCCGCCGTTCGCGACGATCTCACACGCCTTCGCCAGTCGCCGGGCCGCCTCGCGCAGGTCGTCCTCGGACGCCCATGAGAAGGCCAGGCGAATGTGCTCGCCGGTGTCGACGCGGTCCGGGAAGAAGGCGAAGCCGCCGGGGAACACGAAGCCTTCCTCGATGGCGACGGCCTGCACCTTGCGGGCGTCCAGGCCGTTGATCAGGCTCACCCAGAGGAAGAAGCCGCCGCCGGGGCGGCGCCACGTCACGTACGGCTCGCAGTACTCGTGGAGGGCGGCCGTGAGCGCCTCCAGTTTACGGCGGTAGATCTTGCGGACGTGGTCCAGGTGACGGTCCAGGCCGCCATCCTTCACGAACTCGTAGAGCATCCCGTGCAGCAGCGGCGAGTTGCCCATCTCGAAGCGCATGCGCACCACGCGGTCGAGCACCTCGGGCGTCGCGTGGATCCAGCCGACGCGGAGGCCGGTCGCAATCACCTTCGAGAAAGTGCCGACGGTGATCACGCCCTCGCACTCGGACATCGCGGAGAGCGCGGTCGGCTTCTTGTCGACGTCGAAGTACAGCTCGCCGTAAGCGTCGTCATCGATCACGAAGATGCCGTAGCGCGAGGCGATCTGGAGCAACTGGACGCGGCGCTCGTACGCCAGCGTGACGCCCATCGGGTTGTGGTAGGAGGCGATCGTGTAGATCACCTTCACCTTGCGGCCCTCGGCCTGGAGCCGCTTGATCAGCGGCTCCAGGTGCTCCACCTGCATGCCGTCGTTGTCCATGGGCACGGTGTGTACCTCGGCCTGGTGGCCGCGGAACGTGCGGATGGAGCCGGAGAAGGTGGGCGCCTCCGTGATCACGATGTCGCCAGGCGAGATCAGCGCCGCGCAGACCTGGTCGATTGCGCCGGCGGAGCCGTTCGTGAGGAGGAAGTGGTCGGACGTCACCGGGAAGCCCCGGTCGCGCGTATAGCGCGCCGCGAGTTCCGCGCGCAGCGGCTCGAAGCCGACGCCGCCGCCGTAGCGGAGGGGACCATCGTCCACGGTGTCCAGCGCGCGCTTCATCGCCTCGATGAGTGGTTCGCGCGGGAGCGAGGCCGGGTCGGGAATGCCGCTGCCGAGCGTGATCGGGGGGACTCGGGACGGCGGGTTGGAGGGCAGGCCCCAGTCCGTGGGGGTGCCGGCCGTGAGGTACTTCACGGCGTCGCTGGTGAGCTCATCCAGGTCGAACTGCGCCCAGGAGCGGCGCAACTCATCAGCCAGCGAACGGGCGGATTCCACCGTCACGGTCCAGTCCTTCGCATCGAGCGCGCACCCCGCGAAGCACGTTCGTCATGTTTCGGTAATCCGCTGATGCTATGTCGCGTAACCCGCCGCTTCAAGCCCCGCCAATCGAGGTGTTCGCGACGGCCTCCATCGCCTCGCCCAAGCGGCGGATCGCCTCGTGCAGGTCGGCGGGCGGAAGCGCGGAGAAGACCAGGCGGATCCGGTCCTCGCCACCGCCCGTGGAGTAGTAGCCGGTACCCGGCGTCACGGCGACGCCGCGCTCCTTTGCGGCGGCCACGACGGCCTTCGCGTCCAGCCCCGGCCGCAGCCGTAGCCAGTGGAAGAAGCCGCCGGAGGGCACCTGGAAGGTGATGTAGGGCTCACAGAACTCTCGGAGGGCCGCCGCGCTCGCGTCACGTCGCTCGCGGTAGATCTCCTGTAGCCGGCGGACGTGCGGGTCGTAGGCGCCGGAACGGACGTACTCGTGCACCATCCGGTGGAGGATCGGCGGCGAGCCGTTGTCAAACCGCATGAACACCAGTTGCCGGATGATCTCCGGCTGGGCCGTGATGTACCCCACCCGCAGGCCGGTCGCGATCGTCTTCGAGAAAGTGCCCACGCGCATGATGCCGCGTCCGCCCGCCAGTTCGTAGAGCGACGTGAGCGGGGGGCCGTCCAGGTCGATACCGGTGTAGGCGTCGTCCTCGACCAGCAGGACCCCGTGCTGGCGGGCGAGCGAGGCGATCGCGGCGCGCCGTTCCACCGGCAGCGTGGCGCCGCTCGGGTTGTCGTAGTTCGCCTGGACGTACAGCAGCTTCGCCTGCCGGCCGGTCATCCGCCGCGTGTCCAGCACCCGGGCGAGCGCGGACGGGATGAGGCCGTGGTCGTCCTGCGGGACATCGATGATCGAGGCGCCACGGGCCAGGAAGGTGCGGATCGCGCCGGGGTAGGTGGGCGCGCCGACCACGACCACATCGCCCTCGCCGATGAAGGTGGCGGCGATGTTGTCGATCGCGTGCGCGCTGCCGGTCGTGAGCGTGACGTGGGCGGAGGTGACCTCCAGCCCGGTCTCGGCGGACTGGCGCTCCCCGATCCAGGCGCGCAGCGGCTCGTAGCCCTGCTGGCCGCCGTAGGTGAGCGCCCCGGCCGCATCCGCCGCCAGCGCCCGCTCGAGGGCGGCCTGCAATTCGGCGGCGGGTAGCGAGGGGCGGTCGGGGACGCCGGCGTTCAGGTCGTACGGGAGCGGTGAGAGCGAGGTCGGCGGCTCAAGGCGGCCGACAGCGGGCGCCAGGAGCGCCTCGATCGCGGCAGCGGAAAAGGCGGGGTCGGCGTCCTGGGGCATCGCCGCGCCAGCGTACGGGCGGGCCGGACAGCGGACAACAGCGCGTCACCGCGCGTTCTGTTGGCGCGTCCGCACGCGGCGCGTAGGATGCGCCCGACCCGAGGGTGAAGGAGAAGTGTCATGGCGTCTGGACCGCTCGCCGGCATCCGAGTGCTGGAGTTCACGCAGATCATCGCGGGCCCCGTGGGGTGCCAGCACCTCGCCGACATGGGCGCCGAGGTGATCAAGGTGGAGCCGCCGGAGGGCGAACCGTGGCGGCTGTTCAGCCAGTTCATGCCGGGTGAGTCCAAGACCTTCCAGTCGCTGAACCGCGGCAAGAAGTCGCTGGTGCTCCGGCTCCAGGACCCGGAGGCGCAGGACATCATCCACCGCCTGATCCCCTCCATGGACGTGGTGGTCAGCAACTACCGCCCGGACGTGCCGGCGAAGCTCGGCATTGACTACGAGACCGTCCGAAAGCTCCGACCGGACATTGTTTATGTCGACAACACCGCATGGGGGCGCCAGGGCCCGTGGTCGCAGCGCCCCGGCTACGACATCGTCGCGCAGGCCGTCTCCGGCCTGATGGCGAACGAGGGCAAGATCGACCCGAACGGCGCGCCCGGCCAGATCACCTCTACCGCCATCGCCGACTTCGGCACCGGCCTGGCGATCGCCTGGGCTGTCTGTGCCGCGCTCTTCCACCGTGAGAAGACGGGCGAAGGCCAGTTGATCGAAACCACGCTCCTGAACACGGCGCTCTACTTCCTGTCGACCGGCGCGATGGATTTGCCCGCGGCGGACGCGCTGAAGTACCAGAAGATGGAGCGCGTCCACGCCCTGCAGGAGCAGCACGCCTCCTACGAGGAGATCAGTACCGCCTACCACGCCCAGACGCGCGCCACGCGCGCCGCGAACATCTACTACCGGACGTATGAGACCTCGGATGGCGCCATCGCCATCGGCGCGCTCTCGCCCACCCTCTGGGCGAAGGTGCGCGCAGCGTTCGGCACGGACTTCCTGGGCATGGCGGACCCGAACTACAACGTGCAGGACGAGGCGTGGATGGCCGTCGCCCGCGCGAAGGTCGCGGAGGTCGAGGAAATCGTCCGCGGCAAGTCGACCGCGTGGTGGATCGAGCACCTGGAGAAGAACGGCGTGCCGGCCGGCCCGGTGAACTTCGTGGAGGACATGCTCGCCGACCCCCAGTCGATCGCGAACGGCATCCCCGTCCAGGTGGAGCACCCGCTCTCCGGCCCGCAGACGCAGGTGGGCCCGGTGCTGAAGATGAGCGGGACGCCGCTGTCCGTGCAGGGGCCATCCCCGATCCTGGGCCAGCACTCCTTCGAACTGGCGCAGGAGGCGGGACTGACCGCGGACCAGATCGCGGACCTGGTGGCTCGGGGCATCCTCGCCTGAGCGTCCCGTGCGGTAGCCAGGGACGGGGCGCGGGGTGACGCCTCGCTTCGGCTTGCGTACACTCCCGGCCACCCCAGACCTGACGTGAGATGGAGGGGCCGCGCATGGCTTCAGGACCGCTCAACGGCATTCGCCTGCTGGAATTCACCCAGATCATCGCCGGCCCCATGGGCTGCCAGTTGCTGGCGGACCTGGGCGCGGACGTGATCAAGGTCGAGCCGCCCGAAGGTGAGCCGTGGCGCCTCAACGCGATGTTCATGCCGAAGGAATCCAAGACCTTCATGGGCCTGAACCGCGGCAAGAAGTCGTTCGCCGTGAACCTGGCACACCCCCAGTCCCGGGAGGCGATCCATCGCCTCGTGAAGGACATGGACGTGGTCGTCATCAACTACCGCCCGGACGTCGCCGCCCGCCTCGGGATCGACTACGAGACGTTGAGCGCGATCAAGCCCGACCTCATCTACATGGACAACACCGCCTTCGGCCGCGAAGGCCCGTATGCCGACCGCCCTGGCTACGACATCGTGGTGCAGGCCTTCTCCGGCCTCACCGGCGCGGTCGCGAAGGTCGACGAGCGCGGCAACCCACTGACCGGCCCCGCCGTCGCGGACACCACGACCGCCTATGCGATCTGCGCGGGCGTCCTCGCGGCGCTCTTCCACCGCCAGCGCACCGGGGAGGGGCAGAAGGTCGAGACCTCGCTCCTGATCAACGCGCTCACGATCCACATGAGCCAGTTCGATGACATCCCCGCAGCGGACGGCGCGGTGCGCGAGGGTTTCCTGAAGGCGCTGGCGGATGCCCGGGCGACGGGCGTTTCCTACGCTGAGTTCCTGAAGACGCGCGACGCCATGCTGCGCGCCGGCCAGGCCGGCAACGTGTACTACCGCTGCTACCTGACGCAGGACGGCGCGCTCGCCATCGGCGCGCTCTCCGCCGGCCTCCGCGCGAAGGTGCGGGCGACGCTGGGCATCGAGCACAACCGTGACGAGCCGGGCTACGACCCGCTGAACCCCGCGCAGCGCGCCATCGACCTCGCCCTCACCGAGAAGGTGGAGGCAATGTTCAAGGAGCAGCCGACGGCGTACTGGGACAAGCGCCTGACGGACGGGGGCGTCCCGGTGGCGCCGATCCTGTTCGTGCAGGAACTGGCGGACCAGGAGCAGGTGCAGGCCAACGGCTACGTGGTGGACCTGTTCCACGACCTGGCCGGCCCGGTGCGCATGCAGGCCGCCCCGTGGAAGATGAGCAAGACGCCCCCGGCGCCGGAAACGGCGTCCCCGGTCCTGGGCGCCCACACGGACGAAGTGCTCGCCGGTGCGGGATACTCGGCCGACCAGATTGCTGCGATGCGCGCCGCGGGGGCGATCCTCTAGCGCGCTACTGAAGGAGCACGGATCGATGCCCGACCTCGTCCTGGTCGAAGTTGCGGACGGGGTCGGGCGTCTCCGTCTCAACCGCCCTGACAAGCGCCACGCCATCAACTCTGAACTCTCGCGCGCCATCCAGGACGCCATGGTGCGCCTGGACGAGGACGACGCCGTCGTCGCGATCGTGATCGAGGGCACAGACGGGGCGTTCTGTGCCGGCGCCGACATGGCGGAGGCGATGGGCCACTACGAGACGGGCGACCGTCGCTTCAACCCCTCGCAGGACGCCGCCACGCGCGTGGGCGCCTCCATGAAGCCGGTGATCGCCGCCATCGACGGCCCGGCCTACGGGGCGGGCGCGCTGCTCGCCTGCTCCTGTGACATCCGCATCGCCTCGGAGCGCTCGCGCTTCCGCTTCCCCGGCTCCGAGTACGGCCTGGTCGTCGGCGCCGTCGGGCTCCCCCGCCTCGTGGGAGGCGCGGTGGCGAAGGAGTTGATCTTCACCGGTCGCGTCGTCGACGCGACGGAGGCGGCCCGCATTGGCCTGGTGAACCGCACCGTGCCGAACGAGGACTTCGCGAGCGCCATCGACGAACTCGCGCGCGGCATCGCCGCCGCTTCCCCACTCGCACTGCGCTGGTCGAAGGCGACCATCGACGCGGCCATCTCGGGCGGCGACGCCCGAGGGCTGGAGTTGCAGGCCGACCTGCTGCTGCGCGGCGGCGCGGACCATATGACCCGGTTTGGGCAGGCCACCACCCGCGTGACCGGACGCCCGAGCGCGTCATGACCAGTCCGGACGGCCGCCGCTACCTCCTCGGGCAGGCCGAGCGGTACGACTGGGTCGAAATGTGGCCGCGCGTGGTCGGCACCCGCATCGCGCTGATCGAGGAACTCGGCGGCGTCTCGGACGAGCAGGCGCGCTGGACGCCACCGGCCGGCCTCGTCGAAGGTGCCGAAGACGGCTGGAGCATCCTCCAGGTCGCACGCCACGTTCTCGGCTGGTCGGAGTACGCGCTCGCCAACATCGAGGCGCTCGGGAATGGCCGGGCCGCGACGGCAGAGCTGCCGCCGAGCCCCGTGGCGGAGGACACCCCGCTCGCGGAGATCCGACGCGGGGTGATCGAGGTCTCCCAGCGCATGGCCTCGGTCACCAGCCGGATGCCGTCGCCCCCGGATGAGGCGGCGACCATGGAGCACGAGCGGTTCGGCCCACTGCCAGCACGGGCATGGTTCGCATTCGTCCGGCTGCACGACCTGGACCATATCGGCCAGATCAAGGGGATCAAGGCCGCGGAGGGATACCCGTCATGACCACCGCCGAAAACGTCGTCCGTCGCATGACCGAGCGAGGCCTGACCCTCGCCACCGCCGAGTCAACCACCGGCGGCCTCGCCGGCCACCTGGTGGTGGCCGTGCCGGGCGCCTCGAAGGTGTTCGTGGGCGGGGTCGCCGCCTACGGCCGCAAGCCCAAGACCGGCTGGCTGGGCATCGATCCCGCGCTCATCCTCCAGGCCGGCTCCGTGAGCGAGGAGACCGCACTGGCGATGGCCCAGGGCGCCCGCCAGGCGCTCGGCACCGCTGTCGGCGTCTCAGAGACCGGCATCGCCTCACCCACCGGCAACCCGGACCGCCCAGGCGGCCTGTACTGCCTCGCACTGGCCGCCGAGGGCTACGAGCGCACCGAGCGCCAGATCTTCCCCGGCGACCGCCTGGAGACGATGCAGGCGGCCGCTGAGCGCGCCCTGCAGATGATCCTCGAATACCTCGACGCCACGGCGTAGCCGCGGCCCGCACGAAGGAGACGCACCGCATGAGTGAGTTCGACGCGATGACCTGGGCCACCGAGGCCTGCCGCGGCCTGTCAGCCTCCGGGCTCCTCGGTGCGGCCGACCGCGCTCCCTTCGTGATGCCGGGCGACCGCCCGGTGTGGGGGCGGGACCGTCCCTACCGCGTCGAGCACCTGCGCCTGGAGATGGGCTTCGACCTGAAGAAGCGCTCGCTGCACGGGGTGACCACCACCACCTTCCGCCCGCGCGTGGATGGCCTGCGCGAAGCCGTCTTCGACGCCGTCGACCTCGCCATCGAGTCCGTGACGGACGAAGCGGGGAAGGCGCTGCCGTACTCCTCCAACGACACCACGCTCCGCGTCGACCTCGGACGCGCACGCCCGGCGAGCCGCTCGATCACGACGGTCGTGACCTACTCGGCGACGCCCCGGCGCGGCCTCTACTTCAACCAGCCGGAGAAGGCGTACCCGGACCGGCCGACGCAGGTCTGGACGCAGGGACAGGCGGAGGACTCCGCGCACTACTTCCCCTGCTTCGACTTCCCGGGCGAGAAGTTCACCACCGAGATGCTAGTGACCGTCCCGGAGACGTGGACCGCGATCTCGAACGGACGGCTGGAGGGCGTGAAGGACGACCGGCGCCGCAAGGCAAAGGTCTTCCACTGGGTGCAGGACATGCCTCACCCCGCGTACCTGGTGACGCTCTGCGCCGGGGAGTTCGAGGAGGTCAGGGACGCCTCGAAGAGCGGCGTGCCGGTGCAGTACTACGGGCCCCTGGGGACGGGCGGCGACCTGTCGCGCGCCTTCGGCCGGACGCCCGCGATGATCGACTTCTTCGAGTCGAAGATCGGCGTCGCCTACCCGTGGGCGAAGTACGCCACGGTCGCCGTGCACGACTTCATCTTCGGCGGCATGGAAAACACCTCCGCAACCACCATGACCGACACGCTGCTCCACGACGAGCGCGCGCACCCGGACTTCGTGGAAGCGGCCGACTCGATCACCGCGCACGAACTCGCCCACCAGTGGTTTGGCGACCTGCTCACCTGCCGCGAGTGGTCGCACGGCTGGCTGAACGAATCCTTCGCGACGTACTTCGACGCCCTCTTCGTCGAACATCACCGAGGATGGGACGCATTCCGCTACAACGTCCGCCAGAACTCGGACCTGTACCTGGCGGAGGACGGCGGCAACTACCGCCGCCCCTTGGTCCAGAACGTCTACAGCGAGCCGATCGACATCTTCGACCGGCACCTGTACGAGCGCGGCTCGGTCGTCCTGGACATGCTGCGCACGGAACTCGGCGACGACCTCTGGTGGCGGGCGATCAACCACTACGTCACCGCCCACAGCGAGGGGGACGTGCTCACGCACGACTTCCAGCGCGCGATTGAGCAGGCCACCGGCCGCAATGTGGACGCGTTCTTCCAGCAGTGGGTCTGGAAGGGCGGCCACCCGGAGTTCAAGGCCGCCACCTCCTGGGACGGCAAGCAGAAGACCGTCACCGTCTCGTTGGAGCAGACGCAGAAGCCGGACGAGACGCTGACCTCGATCTACTCGGTGCCGCTGGAGATCGGGTTCATGGTCGGCGGCACCTTCGAGCGGCGGCAGGTGCGCGTGACGGACGCACACCACTCCTTCGTCTTCGCACTGCCCGCCGAGCCATCGTTCGTCTCGATCGACCCGGCCGGGCGCGTGCTGAAGACACTGGACTACACGCCGGGCGTGACCGCCCTGACCGCGTCGCTCAAGAACAACCCGGAGGCGATCGGCCGCATCGATGCGGCGAAGGCGCTGGCGAAGGGCGGCACCGCCCCCGCGGTCGAGGCGCTCCGCTCCGCGCTCCTGAACCGCCGCGAGGTCGACTTCGTGCGAGCGGAAGTGGCGACCGCGCTCGGCACGATGACCGCGGAGGCGGCGCGAGACGCCCTGATCGCGGGGACGAAAGAGCGCGTCGCCCGCGTGCGCCGCGCCGCCGCGCTGGCGCTGGGCACTTACCGCGACGAGGAGGCCGCGACCGCTCTGCAGTTGCTGCTCAGCGGTGACGGTGACCCCTCCTACTACGTGCAGGCGAACGCGGCGACGGCCCTGGGCCGCACGCTCGACCTGCGCGCGGTAGAGGTGTTGGCGGGCGTCCTCGGCCGCCCCGCCCACAACGATGCGATCACGGCAGGCGCGCTGACCGGCCTGGGCATGACGCGGCAGCCGGCGGCGCTACCGATCCTGCTGCACCACACCACGTGGGGCGTGCACCAGAACGCCCGCCGCGCGGCGACGCTCGCGCTTGGGACGCTGTACCCGTTCCTGGAGGAGCCGCAGCGCACGGTGGCGCGTGAGCGGCTCCAGGACCTGCTGGACGACCGCTGGCTACGCGTGCAGCTGTCCGCCGCGACCGCCCTGGAGCAGGGTGGAGACGTGAAGGCGGTGGCGGCGCTCGGCGCGGCCGCATCACGTGCGCTGGACGGCCGCGTGCGGCGCATCAGTCGCGTCGCGGCACGCCGCCTGGGCGAGCGCGCCGGCGGCACGGCCGAGGCCACCGCGATGAAGAAGCAGATCGAGGACCTCCAGCAGACCAACCAGAAGTTGCAGGACCGCCTGACGGCGGTCGAGTCTCGCCTCGACCGGCCCGCGGGCGGCACGCGGAAGAAGTAGGGGGCACGCGATGCCGTACGCGGAGGTGAACGGCATCAGCCTGTTCCACGAGGTCGCCGGCGAGGGCGAGCCAGTGGTGTTCATCCACGGTGCGGCCGGCAACCACGTGTCCTGGTGGCAGCAGATCCCCAGCTTCCGCCAGCGCTACCGCTGCATCTCGATCGACCAGCGGGGCTTCGGCCGCTCCACGGACGCCACGGGCGAAGGCTCGCGGCGCTACGTGGACGACCTGGAGGCGCTGCTCGACCACCTCGGCGTCGAGCGGTGCGCGCTCGTCGCGCAGTCGCTCGGCGGGCGCGCCGCGCTGGGCTTCGCGCTGCGCCACCCGGAACGGGTGCGGGCGCTGGTGATGGCGGACACCTGGGGCTTCTTCGACTGGCCGGAGCAGGAGGAACGCGCCCGCGCACTGGCGGCACAGCAGGCCGCCGCCAGCACACCCCTGGTCGTGCGGGCGCTCGGCGTGGCCTTCCAGGAGCGCGAACCGGGCAAGACCTTCCTCTACCGGCAGATCGAGGGGTTGAACCCGCCGAGGGAGCCGGCGGCCCCATTCCCGGGCCGTCCGACCCCGGAGGATGTCCGAACGCTCGCTGTACCGGTATTGTGCCTGGTAGGGGCGGAGGACGCCGTCACCCCGCCACCTTTGATTCGCGCGTTTCATGCGCTGCTGCCGGACGCGGAGTACGTGGAGTTGCCCGGCCTCGGGCACTCCGTCTACTTCGAGGATCCCGGGCAGTTCAACGAGATCGTGGGCGCGTTCCTCGCGCGGTACCACGCGGACGGGTCGGAGGCTTGATGACCGAGGAACTCCCGGGCTCACAGGGCGCGCCTTTGCCGCCGAACGGCTCGCACCGCCCGTTGAACGTCTTCTTCGACGTCGACAACACGCTCATCATGTGGAACGGCAAACTCCGGAACCACACGCGTGACGTGTTCCAGTCGCTGAAGGACGCGGGACACACGATCTACGTCTGGTCCGGCGTGGGCATCCGCCGCTGGGACATGAAGCGCCACAACCTGGACGAGTTCGTCACGGACTACTTCGTGAAGCCGCTGGACGACCACCACGCGCGCCTCGTGACGCTGGGCGTGCCGCTCACCCCGGACTTCGTGATCGACGACCACAAGACGGTGGTGGACGCCTTCGGCGGCTACCACATCCCGGACATGGCCGCGCCGGACGACGAGCACCTGCTCCGCGTGCTGGAGGCGATCAACGAGATGGCCACTCTCGGCGATGTCGAGGAGCCGGGCGAGAACGTCGCCGTCTAACAAGCGCGCCTTGCGGCGAGACGCACAAGGCGTTCCGACCGGCTGATACGGGCGTTCCGCACCCGGCCCCACCCCGTATCCCTCTCCCTTCGGGAGAGGGGTGCTGTTTGTGGGGAGATCCGCGTCGCCTGGGATTACGCGCGGCGCTCGCGGTGCTGCGCGGCGAAGGCCCGCAGGAGGGCGGCGATGCGACCGCGTTCGAGGACGGCGGAGGCCGGGGCGTCGGACTCCTCGTCGGACGCCTCGGCGAAGACGGACAGCGCCTGGAATGAGCGGTCGTCGTCCAGGCGGAGGAGCGGCTCCACGATCGTCCAGATCGAGCAGCCGGCGCGGCGAGAGTCCGCGATGCTCGCATAGACCGCCCAGTCCAGGGCGCGCTCGCGGATGTCGTAGTGGGAGAACAGCCGGTACTCGAGGTCCCAGAGCGAGGCGTCCTGGTACGCGTCGGGCGACCAGTCGATCGGGATCGGGCGGTCGCTGCGGTGCAGTGGGTCCAGCGCCACCAGCCAGAGGCTCGTGGCAAGCGCCAACGGCGAGGCGCGGTAGCCGCCTCGCACGCACCAGGTCACGGCATAGGCGTCGCCGACGGCACGCTGCACGCGGCGGTCGATGTGCAGGCCGGCGCCCATCAGCACGCGCGTCACGAGCAGGTGGCCGAGGAGACGCGCCTCGCCGTCGGAGACGGCGCGCTCGCCGGTCGGCATCGTCAGCGTCGCCTCCTCGTCGGGCGCGAAGCAGGCGAAGGTGCCGCGCACGCCCTGGTCATACCCGAGCGCGCCCGGCTGGCCCTGCGCGGCGAGCAGGCGGTCGAGGTCGGCCGGGTCGGCGACCTGGCCGGTGTCGCGCACGCTCGGCCAGAGGCGTAGCGCCAGGGTCAGGACATCTGATTGCGTCATGGGGTTCGAGGCTCGCCGGAGCAGGCGTGGTTGTCAATCCTGCGGGTGGCAGGGGAGGATTGGGGCATGACCTTCACCCGCGCCCGGATCGCCCTCGCCGGGCTCGTCCTCATCACCCTCATCGCTGCCGGCTGCACCGCGGAGAACGAGGCGGCCGCCACGAGCATGGCGACGGCCAGCGTCGCAGGCGGCGCGAGCCCAACCGCGACCGCGACAGGCACCGCCACCGATACCGGCGAGCCAGTCGCCTCCACCCACGCGATCCCCACCGCCGACCTGCCGCTGGTGCGGTTCACCTCCACTGCCGGTCGGGAGGCGACGCTGCCGATCGAGGTCATCCCCACCGCCGAGTTCGCGATCGGACTGTCCGGGCGCCGCGAACTGACCGGGCGCGGAATGCTCTTCTACTGGCCGAGCGGCGACAGCGAGTCCGGCTTCTGGATGAAGAACACGCACATCCCGCTCGACATCGCCTTCGTCGACCGTGATCTGAAGATCATCGCGATCCTGCAGCTGGAGGCGGAGTCCGAGGAGATCCGGCGCGCGCCTGCACCGTACCTCGCCGCGATCGAGGCGCCGCTCGGGTGGTACGCGGAGCACGGCATTGATGCCGGCGGTACGGTGGAGTTCCTCTTCGACCCGGACGCCCTGGGCGCGGGCCGCTGAGCCAGGGGCGGCCGAGGGCCGGTCGTATACTGCTCCCGCCTCACCGGGGGCGACGCATCGAAGGAGCACGCCATGCCTGACACGACGATCCAGCACCAGGGGATGAGCATCTCCGGCTACCTGGCCGAGCCATCCGAGGTGAAGGCCGGCCTGATCGTGATCCAGGAGTGGTGGGGCCTCACCCAGGACATCAAGGAGGTCGCCGATCGCTACGCGAAGGAGGGCTACCTCGCCTTCGCGCCCGACCTCTACCACGGCACCGTCGCGACCGAGCCGGACGAGGCACGCAAGCTGGCGATGTCCTTCGAGCGGGACGTGGCGGCACGCGAGGTGGACACCGCGATCGCCTGGCTGAAGACGGAGCGCGGCGCCGGCAAGGTGGGCTGCGTGGGCTACTGCATGGGCGGCGGCCTGAGCCTCGCGGCGGCGATCCGCCCGACCTCGAACGTGGACGCGGTGCACGTCTACTACGGCGGCGGCATGCCCTCCGCGGAGCAGATCGCAACGATTCACGTGCCGGTCGCGGGCTCGTACGGCTCGGAGGACGCGGGCATCCCGGCGGAGCAGGTGAACCTGCTGCGCGACACCCTGACGAAGGCCGGCGTCCCCAACGACATCACGATGTACCAGGGCGCCGCGCACGGATTCTTCAACTGGACCCGCCCCGCCTTCCATCCCTCGGCGGCGGAGGACTCGTGGGCGAAGTCGCTCGCGTGGTTCGGGAAGTACCTGCAGGGCAAGTAGGCACAGTCGAGGGGCGGAGTCCGCATGGCGGAGATGCAGATCGTCGCGAAGGCGCTCAACGACTTCGGTGACGACTGGCACTGGGTGATCCTGCACGACGCGGAGCCGCGGGGCGACCGACGTTTCCACGCGTCACACGTGGACACGATTTGCGGCATCCTGCTAGACGAGGGTGGCGTGGTCGTGACCCTGCACGACACCGGCGCGCCCGACCAGCCGAACTGCCCTCGGTGCCTCTCCGGCCGCATGGACCCCGCGCTCCGACTGGCGCTCGAGGAAGTCCTTGAGCGCGCCGAGGCGGTCCCGGTCACGGTCCGCCCGCGCTAGCCCCGGCCGGCTAGTACCACTCCCGTTCGATGACCTTCGAGGCATGTTCCGCGAGCGTGATCAGCGTGCGCTCGTCATGGTCGTCGAACGGCTTGCCATCGGTGCGGTCGGTGACGTAGAGCGCGCCCCGCACGTTCCCGTGCACCCAGATCGCCACGCCGACCAGCGCCTGCATCTCCGGGTGCGCGGAGGGGAAGCCGAACGCGCGCGCGTGATCCTGCACGTTTGCGAAGCGGACCGGCCGGCCGTCATAGCGCAGCGAGCCCAGCGGGCCGTGCCCCTGTGGTGGTGTGCGGAGGCGGGCCATCTGCTCGCGTGTGAGGCCGGCGGCGAAGAAGCCCTCGGTCACATCGTGCTCGTCGGTCACGGACAGCGCGGCGTAGCGACCCCGGGCGAGGTCGCGCGCGAGTTCGACGACGATCTGGAGGGACTGGTCGGGGCGATGGCGCTCGGGGAGTTCGCGCAGGCGCTCGCCGAGCGCACGCAGCGTCCGTCGCTCTGGGTCGCGACGCACAAGCCGGTCGAGTGATATCCCCCGCGCCATAGTGCCAACAGGGTACGCAGCGCCGCTCGCGTCAGTCGAGCGGCATCCCGCGGTGGTGCACATCGCTGGAGTCAGCCGGCGGCGGCGACCATGAGGGCGGCGACCCACCCTCGCCCGGGGGGTGCGTCCGAGGCGGCGCGGGCGCGGGCGACGGCGGGGGCGTGTCCAGACCCACCGCTCGTGCCGGACGGATCGCCGGGAGCACGTAGGAGGGCGTCTCCGTGGGCGGCGCCTCCGTGGGGGCCGGCGCCTCCGTGCCCGCCTCGGCAGGCTCCGGCACGGCCGACGCTTCCGTGAGCGGCTGAACCTCGTCGGGCTCGGCCTCCGGCGTCAGCGAGACCGGCTCGATCGGCGCGGTAGGGGCGGCCATCTCCCCATTGGCCACGATGGCCGGCTCCACCTGCGGAGGTGACTCGGCGGGCTCGTCGCTCACTTCGGTGGCCACAGCCGCGACCGTGGCGGCGACGGTCGTACTGGCCGCCACCTCCCGCGCGAAGCCCGGCTCTGCCTGGGCGGGGCGGCGTGCCTCGATGCTGCGCCCATCACCGCCGGCGTTGAAGAAACGCAGCGTGTCCGGGCGCACGGCGATCGCGATCCGCTGGTCTCGAGGCGGCGGGGCGACGTCCCACTCCCACCGCACCTCCATGATGCGGTCGCCCAGGCGCAGGTCCAGGATCCACGTCGGCCCGTAGGCGCGGATGCGGACGATCTCGCCTCCTACCCCGCACCCCAGCCCGGACTCCGGCGGGACGCCCAGGAGCGCGGAGGGATGCGCGAGCGCCACGGCGCGAGGTCCCAGCGGGAAGCCGGGCGGGAAAGCCACCGAGCCCACCCCTTCCTCGACCAGCCGGCCGTCCCGGGCCTCGCCGTGCACCAGCGTGGCGTAGCCAAACAGCTCGGCGGACCGCACCGAGTTCGGCCCGTGCAGCACGCGCCAGAGCGGGCCGGCCTGTAGGATGCGCCCGCCGTCCAGCACGAAGATGTCGTCCGCCATGGCGAACGCATCATCCAGTTCGCGCGTCGCAAGGATCGTCGTCACGTTCAGGTCACCCAGGATGTCGCGCAGCCGGTCACGGAAAGCAGGCCGCTCACGGGGATCGATGCGCTGGAAGGGCTCGTCCAGCAGCAGCGCCATGGGGCCGGGCGAGACCGCCGGGGCGAGCGCCCGCGCGATCGCGACCCGCTGTTGCTGGTCCGGGTTCAGGCGCTCCACCAGCTCGTCCCCGAGGTCCTCAACCTCCAGGAGCCGGAGCACCTCCACCACGCGGCGGCTGCGCTCGTGGCGGGGATAGCCGCCGGTGCGCAGCCCGTACGCCACGTTCTCGCGGACGGTCTGCCCCTCGAAGAGCGCGAGGTCCTGGAAGACCAGCCCGATCCCGCGGCGGTGGGGCGGCCAGGTGGCAACCGAGCCGCCATTCAGGAGCACGTCACCCGCGCTCAGCCGCTCCAGCCCGGCGATCGCCCGCAGCAACGTGCTCTTGCCGGAGCCGTCCGGGCCGTACAGCACGGCCAGCCGGCCGGCATCCACGGTCATGCTCACGCCATCCAGCGATACGCCGCCATCGGACAGCACCGTCAGGCCGCGGACCTCCAGCGTCGCCATCGGCCCCTTACCTCCGCCGTCCGCTGACGGCTTCCGCCCACCAGCGGCCCGGAACCGCCAACGCTATCACGGCGAGCAGCACCATCAGCGTGCCCGCAGCGTACACAGGGGCGGCCACCGCCTCGCCCGAGGTCACGCCCTCCAGCATCTGCACGGCCGCGGTCTCGCCGCCGCGCGCCGCTAGCCACGGTGTCGCCGCCGCCTCACCGAGGGAGACGGCCGCCGCGACACCGGCGGCCGCGAACCCGGCGGGGATCACCCGACGCAGCCGGAGAGACCGCCATGCCTCCCATCGCGAGCCCCCGAGCATCTGCGCCGCCTCCATCGCCTCCCGACCCTCCAGCGGCACGCTGGCGACGATGCGAACCACGAGCGGATAGACGATGAGGATGTGTGCCGCCAGCACGAGCCACGGCCCCTGGCGCAACTGCAGGCCCTCGCTCAGCGCCAGTGCGATCCCAGCCGGCCCCAGCACCGCGGGGAGCAGCAGGCCGAGGCGGGCGAAGCGCCGCAGGCCGCGATCCGCGGACCGCACGAAGCGCCCGGCGGATGCG
>PHBR01000013.1 GCA_002840675.1 Chloroflexi bacterium HGW-Chloroflexi-9 | reverse complement strand
GCCTTGAAGGCCTCGAACTGCGCGGTGCGGTCGCGGAAATATTCGAAGCGCACCGTGTCGAAATTCCACTGGCCGCGATTGACCGGCAGATCCTTCGCCCAGTAATCCGCCACGCGCGCATAGGAGACGAAGCGCCCGGCGCGGGCCACCGGCCCCAGCAGGGCACGGCCCGGGCTGCCGAGGCGGTAGGTGAGGTCCACGTAGGTGGTCTCGCCACGGATCGCCGCGCAGGCGCCGCCCCAGAACGGGCCGAAGTGCTGCAGGAGCCAGACGAACGGGTCCGGCCACGCGTGGAAGATCTCCATCAGCGCCACGGACGTCTCAACCTCCGGCATCAGGTCGCGCTGCACCGCCAGCTGGTAGCCGGCGAGCGTCTTCGTGTTCCCGGCCAGGTAGTCCTCCACGAACGGCGCCACAAGCACGCCGGAGCGCAGCGCCCCGTAGATGCCCTCGCCCGAGAGCGGGTCGACGAGGCCGGCCGCGTCGCCGACAACGGCGGAGCCGGCCGCCGCCATGACCATGCCCCGGCGCTGCATCGGCAGGTGGTGGCCGCGCAGGTTCTGGAGGTCGGCGACGTTGAAGCCGTAGGTCTGGCACATCGTCTGGAGCAGTTCACGGAGGCGCGGCCCCATTGCCGACTTCCACCCGCCCACGCCGATGTTGATGTGGTCGCCCTTCGGGAAGATCCAGCCATACCCGCCCGGGTAGTCGCCGAAATGCAGTACTACTCGGTTGCGAAATTCGGCGGGGACGCCCTCCGGGTACGGATAGTTACCCTCCAGCGCCACGGCGCTCTCGCCGGCCGCCTCGTAGCCCAGGCGGTTGCCGGCGACGCCGTTCGCCCCGTCTGCACCGATGATCACGCGGGCGTGATGGGTCTCACCCTTCGTCTTCACTTCGAAGGTGCCGTCGCCCAGGCGGGTGATGTCCGTCACACCCTGACCGTCGCGGAACTCGACGCCCGCGGCCTGCGCCTGCTCCACGAGGAACGCGTCCAGGCGGCGGCGTTGGGTCATGTAGGTGATCGGGGCCGGCGCCTGGCGCGTGACCTCCCGGTGGCCGCGGATCTTCATCCGGGCGCCCGTGATCACGTCCTCTACCACCGGGTCGAGCGAGAACGGGAGGAGGGAGGCGCAGCGGACCGTGACGCCGCCGCCGCACGGCTTGTCGCGCGGGAACTTCGCCCGGTCGAGGAGAAGAACCTCGCCCCCGCGCTCGGCGATGCCTCGCGCGGCGGTGCTGCCGGCGGGTCCGGCGCCCACGACGATCACGTCTGTCTGCATGAATCGATGCTAACGGGTCGGGCGGCCTCGGTCAGGGCGGTGCTAGAGGCTCGTCGAGATCAGCAGGAATGCGAGCAGGAAGCCGGCCTGGAGTGTGGCGGCACTCACGAAGAGGACGTAGGCCGCCCACCGATTCCAGGCGTAGAGCATCGCCCCCGCCACGACGTTGATCACGAGCGCCATAGAGCCGGCGCGGGCGATCTCCAGCAACTGGGAGCGCCGGACGACATCGATGAGGGGCGAGGGGTCGCTGGGCGGGTAGCGCAATTCGAACGTCTCCGGGATCGAGCCGTACTGCCAGCCGACCACGATCCAGACCAGCACGCCCAGCAGGGCCGCGACCCCGGCCAGCGTGAGCCCTCGGCGGTCGTGGACGAAGCCCTGGAGGCCGGGCGCGGAGCGCTCCACATGGTGCGCGACCAGCGCCGTGGGCCCCAGGTCCTGGCGCAACTGGATCTCGCGGGCGAAGTCCGCCGGGTCCGGCACGGAGATGGCGTAGTTCCGCTCCGTGGTCATCACGTAGAGCACCTGCTCGGGTGTCTGGTGCGTGGAGTAGAAGAGCACGTCGCCGATGCGCTGGATGGTCGCGGAGCCCACGTGGTAGCCGAGCCACGTCACGCCTCGGACGCGCGGGATGCCCACGGCCGTGCCCGGCACGAGCCGCTCGATGGCGCCCAGCGGCACGATCTGGCGCGTCGCGCCCCAGTGGATGACGAGCCCGTTCCGGTCAACGGCGTAGGAGAGGGTGGCGAGCGAGGCCGTCCAGTAGCCGAACATCGCTGCGAGGACGCACGCGCCGCCGATCAGGACGTAGGTGGCGGCGGTGACCACGTCGAACTCGCGTCCGGCGGCGAAGATCGCCAGCACCGCGGCGATGCCGAGCGCCCAGGAGGTGAGCAGCCCGCCGACCAGCAGTCCCAGGGCGCGCGGTGGCTGGTAGTACACGCGGCTGCCCCTTCCTGTTGCCGGCTGGCCTCGAGTCCAGTCTACGAGGCCAGCCGGTGAGGGGGGAGGACGGACGCGGGGGTGTCCGCGGAGGCGTCTAGGAGGCGGTGACCTTCGCGCCGCGGTACACAGGCATCAGCCACTCGCGGTACTGCGGGAGGCGACCGGTGATCGCCTTGAAGTAGAACTCCTGGATCTGCTTGGAGACCACGCCCGGGCGACCGTCGCCCACCGGCACCCGGTCCAGTTCCACCACCGGCGTGACGTGGGCGGCCGTGCCGGTCATGAAGATCTCGTCCGCGATGTAGAGCTCGGAGCGGTCGATGCTCCGGCGCTCCACGCGCAGGCCGAACTCGCGCTGGGCGATCTCCAGCGCCGTCTCCAGCGTGATGCCCTCCAGGATGTTGTCGCTGGCTGGCGGGGTCACCAGGACGCCGCGGCGGATCATGACGATGTTCTCGCCGGAGCCCTCCGAGACGTGCCCATCATGGTTGAGCATGATCGCCTCGTCGAAGCCGTTGAGCTGCGCCTCGGTCTTCGCCATGGCGTTGTTCACATACAGGCCATTGACCTTCGCGCGCGCCGGGATCGAGGTGTCGTCCACGCGCCGCCAGGAGGAGGTCATGCAGCGCGCGCCGGCCTCCGGGTCCAGGTAGGCGCCGAACGGCGTCACATAGACCAGGAAGTCGTCTTCCAGGTTGTGCATCCGCACGCCCACCATTTCGGAGGACTTGTAGACCATCGGGCGGATGTAGACGTCCTCCCGGTATCCGTTCTGCTTCACGAGGTCGTGGATCGTCTCCAGGATTTCGTCGTCTGAGTAGCGCAGGCTCATCCGCATGATCTTGGCGCTCTGGCGGATGCGCTGGATGTGCTCGCGCACCTTGAACAGGAACAACTCGCCCTCGTCGTCGTTCCAGTTACCGCGGACGCCCTCGAAGACGGCCGTCCCGTAGTTGAAGGCGTGCGTCATGATGTTGATGTTCGCCTGCTCGAGCGGGACGAACCGGCCACGGAAGAACGCCGTCGGTGTCGGCATGGTGACTCCTGAATCTGGGGGGAGTGCGCGTGACCCGAAGACGGGGGCGATCCCGGACGTGGGCGGGATCATAGGATTCGGGCAGAGCCACCATCAACCGGCCATGATCCAGGGAGGGATGCCAATGCCACGCCTCACCGCCACCTTCACCCTCGGGAGCGTCCAGATCGCCGCCCTCTCAGACGGGGCCCCCGAGCGCGCCCTGGGCGGATTCTTCCACGGTGTGGAGGCCGCCCAGTGGACGCAGGCGCTCGGGATCACCGACCCGGAGCACCCGGTGCCCTTCAACTTCGGCACCTTTCTGCTTCGCGACGGCAGCCGCACCGTCCTCGTGGACTCCGGCCTGGGCGTCCCGGGACGCATCATGAACATCCCCGGGGGCGGTGAACTGCTCGTCCGGCTGGCCGAGATCGGCGTGGCGCCCGGCGAGATCGACACCGTCGTCCACACCCACCTGCACGGCGACCACTGCGGCTGGAACACGACCGAGGAGGAGGGCGCGCCCGCTCTCACCTTTCCGAACGCGGAGGTCTTCGTCTCGCGCCGCGAGTTCGAGTACTGGACCAGCGCCGAGGTGGATGGCACGGAGCGTGCCGCAGTCGCGCGGAAGCACAGCCTCCCCGTGCAGGCGGCGGGCCGCCTCCGCCTGTTCGATGGCGAGGCGACGATCGCGCCCGGCATCACCGCCGTGCCCACGCCGGGCCACACGCCGGGGCACACTTCCTACATGGTCGCCTCGCAGGGCGAGCACCTGCTGATCACGGGCGATGCCGCGCATCACCCCGTGCACTTCGAGCACCACGACTGGATCCCGGGCGTGGACATCGATCCCGCGTCGTCGCGGGAGTCGCGCGCGAAGTTGAGCGCGCTGGCGGTGGAGCGGGACGCGCTGGTCACCGGCGGGCACTTCCCGATCCTCACGCTGGGCCGCGTGCGGCGCGTGGAGAAGGGGTATGTCTGGGAGTATGTGGAGCGCGCGTAGCCGCCCGGCGCGGTAGACAAACTGAGCGTCGGGGGCGACTGGCCCCGCGGAAGGGGCCACCGTGGCGGTCTCGCTGGGTCTGCTGGCGGTTGGTCTGGTGGTCCTAGTATTCGCCGGCGATCTCCTGGTCCGGGTGGCGGCGCGGATCGCGTTCCGCTTCGGCCTGGCGCCGGTTGTGGTTGGCGCCACGGTCGTCGCCTTCGGCACATCGATGCCGGAGATGACGGTGAGCGTGGTCGGCGCCCTGCAGGGTGCCCCCGGCGTGGCGGCCGGGAACGTTATCGGCTCCAACATCACGAACATTCTGCTGGTGCTGGGCCTCGCGGCCGCGATCGCGCCGATGTCCGTGAACCAGCGCATGCCGAAGGTCGACATCCCGATCCTGCTCGCCGTGACGGCGTGGGCGTTGTTCATGTTTGCGGATGGAGAGGTCTCACGCCTCGAAGGTGTCGCGAGCCTGGCGTTCGTCGCCCTGTTCACCGTCGCCCAGTTGCTCTGGTTCGCGTCAGAGAGCGGGCTGGAGGTCCCGGATGCCCCCGGTGCTGCGAGACCCCGCGGCCGGCTCTCGATGGACGCAATGGCGCTCATCGGGGCCGTCGTGGCAATGGCGGTGGGATCCGCGCTGTTCGTGACGGGTGCTGTGGACCTGGCGGAACGGGCGGGCATCTCTGAGTTCGCGATCGGCGCGACGGTGGTCGCGATCGGGACGAGCCTCCCGGAGATCATTACGAGCGCCATCGCCGCGTGGAAGCGCGAGCACGACATCGCCGTGGGCAACGTCATCGGCTCGAACGTCTTCAACGTGCTGGCGGTCCTCGGTGCGGCCGGCCTGGCGCGCCCGATCCTGGTGGACCGGTCGCTCTTCGCGTTCGAACTGCCCGTGATGGCGCTCTCGGCGCTGTTCCTCTTCCCGCTCATCTGGCGCCGGTTCCGCATCGGCCGGACGGAGGGCGCCCTGCTCGTCGCCGGCTGGATCGCCTTCACCGCCATCACCCTGGTCCGGGGTGGCGGGGCGGCCTGACCGTTCGAGCATTAGCCCGCCGCGCCCCATGATCTTCCGGTCCCTGACTCGGGTCTGTTGCCTGGAGGTCGTGCGTGCTCGTTTCCGCCCTGCTGCTGGTCACGGGCCTGGTGATCCTGGTCCTCGCCGGCGACCGCCTGGTCCGTTCGGCGGGGCGCCTGGCGCTGCTTCTGGGCATGCCGCCGATCGTCATCGGCGCCACGGTTGTCGCCTTCGGTACGTCGATGCCGGAGTTCACGGTCAGCGTGATCGGCGCGATCCAGGGTGCCTCGGGCGTGGCGGCCGGCAACGTGGTCGGCTCCAACATCATCAATATCTTCGCGGTGCTCGGGTTTGCCGCGCTGATCTCGCCGATCGCGGTGCACCGCCGGATGCTCCGGTTCGACATCCCGGTGCTGGTGGCGGTCACGGGCTGGGCGCTCTTCCTGCTGATGGATGGCGTCGTCACCCGGATCGAGGGCGGCATCTCCGTGCTGCTGCTGTTCGCCTTCAGCGCCGTACAACTCAAGTGGTTCGGCTCCTCCGACGTCCAGGCGGAAGACCCCGTCGAGTTCGAGGGCTTCCCCGTCCCGCACGAGGGTGACCATCCCCGCGCGATCATCGAACTCCCCCTGGTCACCGTGGCGGTGGCGGTGCTGGCCGCCGGCTCCTGGCTCTTCGTCAGAGGCGCGACGGACCTCGCGGAGCGCGCCGGCGTCTCCGAGTTCGCCATCGGCGCCACCGTGGTGGCCCTCGGTACCAGCCTGCCGGAACTCGTCACGAGCGTGATTGCCGCCTGGAAGCGCCAGGACGACATCGCCATCGGCAACGTCGTCGGCTCCAACCTGTTCAACATCCTGGGCGTGCTGGGTGGCGCGGCGCTCGCCCGGCCGGTCGACATCGACCTCGAGCTCTTCCAGTTCGAGCTGCCGGCGATGGCGGTCGCGGCGCTGGTGCTGGTGCCGCTGGCCTGGCCGCGGCTGCGCATCGGCCGGATCGAGGGCGGCCTGCTGGTCGTGGCCTTCATCGGCTACACCGCCCTCACGCTCATCCGGGGCTCCTAGCCGCCCGGCGCTATCCTCGGGACGAGCGGAGGACGCCGGTGCCCGAGATGTCAGCCGAGGAGATCGAGGCGTTCCTGCGGGAGCCGCGGGTGGCCGTGCTGGCCACGGTCGGCAGCCGTGGCCGTCCGCGCACCGTGCCGATCTGGTTCCTCTGGGAGGATGGCGCGGCGTACCTGTTCACCGCGCGCTCCAGCCGGAAGTGGCGCAACCTGCTGGCGAACCCCGCCGCCTCGCTCTGCATTGACCACCGCGAGCCGCCGTATCGCTCCGTGATGCTGGACGGTTATGTGGAGGAGTCTGACGCGTCGCTCTACGACTACGTCCGCCGCATGGCCGTTGCGTACTACGGCGCGGAGCGCGGCGACGAGTTCGCGGAGGGCTACCGCGACCGGCCGGATGTCGCGCTGTTCCGGCTCGTGCCGGAGCGGGTCACGGCCCGCCTCTCCTGATGTCGGATCCATCGAGGAGGCTGCGATGAGCATCCCCAGCGGCGCGCGTTACCGCATCGGCGGGGTCGAGTTTGCCGTGGTTAGCGACGGTACCTACTGGTACGACGCCGGGGCGGTCTTCGGGGTCGTGCCGCGGGTGATGTGGGAGCGTGTCGCGCCGCCGTTGGACGAGCGCTACCGCATCCCGCTGGGCCTGAACTGCCTCCTCCTGCGCTCCCGCGGCAAGACGATCCTGATCGAGACGGGCGTGGGCGGGAAGCCCGGCGACCGTGACGCCGCCACCCCTGCCGAGGACGGCACGCTGCTCACCTCGCTCGCCGCACTCGGCGTGACGCCCGAGGCGATCGACATCGTGGTGAACACCCATCTCCACGCCGATCACTGCGGCTGGAACACCAGCGTCGCGCCCGGCCTCGATGCCCCCGTGCCGACCTTCCCCAACGCGACCTACGTCATGAGCAGCGCCGAGTGGCACGACGCCACGCACCCGAACGAGCGCACGCGCGCGACCTACCTCGGGCGGAACCTGGAGCCGATCGCCGAGCGCCTGACGCTGGCGGACGGCGAGCACGCGATCACGGACGAGGTGATCTTCGCACCGGCGCCCGGCCACACAGAGGGCCACTCAAGCGTGATCGTCCGCTCCGGGCAGGAGTGGGGCATCTACCTCGGCGACCTCGCCCAGCACCGCGCACAGCTGGAACGCACGCCCTGGGTCTCGGGGCTGGACGTGCTGCCGTTGGTGTCGATGGAGACGAAGAAGCGCCTCATGGACGAGTGCATCGAGGCGGGCGCGCTGGTGATGTTCTGCCACGGGCCGTACCCCGGCGTCGGCCGCATGACCCGCACCCCGGAGGGGTTCCGAAAGTGGGAGGACGTCGCCCCGCTCGCCCATGAGCACGCGGAGGGCGAGGATCACGGTCACAGCCATCCTCACCCCCACGGCCAGGAGCACGCGTGACACAGCCGCCCATCGGGCCCGGTGACTTTCTGCCCGTCATCCCCTCGATCGTCCCACCGGGCGGGCGGACGAACGTGCTGGCGCTTGCCCATCTGCACATGAAGGCCGGCTGGCACCCCGCGCCGGTGCACTCCTTCACGGTCCCGCTCTGGTACGGCGGCACCTACGACGAGCAGGAGGCCGCCCGCGAGCACGCCGTGATCTTCGATCGCTCGCACCTCGGGCGGTTCTACGTCACCGGCGAGCGCGCGTCGGAGGTGCTGGCGCGCGTGTTCGCCACGGACACGCGGCGCATCCCTCCGGGGAGCATCCGCCGCCTCGTCGCCTGCCGGGAGGACGGGACGATCCTGGACATCGCCACCGGCTGCCACATCGAGGAGGGCCGCTGGCTGATCGTCACCGGCCCGCGCGCGCAGGTCCGCCTCCGCGAGGTTGTGGAGGCCGCCACCCGGCCCGATGACGACGTGGTCGTGCGTGACCGGCTGACCGAGAGCGTGCTGCTCTCCGTGCAGGGCCCGGAGTCGGCTGCGCTCCTCGAGTCGGTCGTCGGCCAGACGATCCCCGGCTCCGTCCCCGTGGGCGAGGCGCACGAGATCCTGCTCGGGGGCTACCGGGCGCTGGTCGCGCACCACACCGAGACCGGCGAGGACGGCTACTGGTTCCTCATGTCCGGCGAGGTCGCGGAGCATTTCTGGGAGAACAGCCTCCTCGGCGGGATCACCCCCGCCGGCCTGGCTGCGCTCGACACGATGCGGTTAGAGGCCGGGCTGATCGAAGCGCCCACGGAGACGCCCGCCCCCGCGACGCCGTACCACGCCGGCCTCGGCGCGCTCGTCGACCTCGATGGGCTCGAGGGTGTGCGCGACTTCCCCGGTGCCGCCGTCCTTCGGGCCGTCGCCTCGCTCGGCCGGCCGGAGCGCGAGCTCGTCGGGCTGCGGCTGGACGGCCCGAGGATCGCGAAGCGCGGGTCCCGCATCAAGGCGAATGGACAGGACGTGGGCGCGGCGGTGAACGCCGTCTACTCGCCGGTCCTCCAGACCGGGATCGCCGTGGCCTATCTCCCGCCGACGCTCGCGCCCGGCCTCGCCCGCGTCGAGATCGACACGGACGGCGTCGGCCAGCCAGCGGATGTCGTCGACCTGCCGTTCGTCCCCGGGCCGCGCGAACTCCTCGGGCGCTAGCGCGCGACCGGGATCTCCGAGGCGAGGGCGTGGACGTTCCCCTCGCCGTCGCGGAAGAACGCCATCCACAGCTCGTTCGTGCCGTCGCTGTGGATGCGGTGTGGCGCCTGGATGAAGTCCACGCCCTGGCCGCGCATCGCCTCGTACCCCTCGGTCAGGTCCGGCACGCGGAAGTAGAGGATGGAGCCCGGGTGGGCGAACTCCTCGTCCTCCGGGATGTCCAGCAGCAGCCGCACGCCGTTGAGGTCGAAGAACGCCAGGTTGCCCGCCTGAAAGAGGAACGGCAGCCCGATCACGTCCCGGTAGAAGGCGACCGCACGGTCAATGTCCTTCACCGGCATCGCGATCTGCAGGAGCCCGGACACACCGGGAGTGGCAGGGGTGGTCATCGTTGCCTCCTGTCGGCGGGAGGATACCGCCACCGACCGAGGGCTGGCGGCGCGCACCGGTAATGCGCCCGGTGATGCGCCGCGTGCGCCTCCAAGGAGGTCCAGCGTGTCTGACGAGAGTTTCACGCCTTCGTGATGCCGGTCGTGCCACGGTGATTCGTACACCACCTATGAAGGCAGGAGACCCCCTTTGGCAGCCAGAACCCCCACCCCCGCGAAGCGCGCCCCTCAGCGCAGGGATCCCCACCGAGCGGCGGTGATTGCGCTCCTGAACACGCACGTCGCCGTTGCAGCCGACCTGTATAGCCAGTTGAAGCAGGCGCACTGGAACGTGGTCGGCCACGAATTCATCGCCGTCCACGAACTGTTCGATGCGCAGGCAGTCATCGCGCTGGCCCACGTCGACCTGTTCGCGGAGCGCGTCCGGTCGCTGCGGGGCGTGCCCTCCGGCACCGTGCGCCAGGCCGCGAAGACGTCCACGTTGCCGGAACTCGAGGTGCGCGAGTTGTCCGTGCCGGAGGCGATCGGCGAGATCCTCAAGCGTTTCGAGTTGTATGGTACCTCGCTGAAAGCCGCGGCGAAGGCGTGCGGTGACGAGCACGACGACTCCGCGACCGAGGACATCTTCATCGAGGCGCTACGCGCCGCCGACCAGCAGGCGTACTTCCTGCGTTCACACCTGGCGGCCTGAGTCTGCGTGGATGATCGGGCCTCTGGGCTGACCGGCTAGACCAGCAGGTCGGGCCAGAGGTCCTCCACGTTGCGGGCGCCGCAGAGCGCCATCGCCAGGTCGAACTCGTCGCGCAGGATCGCGAGCACCCGCGCCACGCCCGCCTCGCCGCCCACGGCGAGGCCCCAGAGGATCGGCCGCCCGACGAGCACGGCGTTCGCGCCGAGGGCGAGCGCCTTCACGATGTCCGTGCCGCGCCGCACGCCGCCGTCCATCAGCACCGCACCGCGCCCGTCCACCGCCTCCGCGACGTCCGAGAGCGCGTCGATGCTGGAGATCGCGGTGTCGAGCTGGCGGCCGCCGTGGTTGGAGACGATCACGCCGGCGGCGCCGTGCGAGATCGCGCGCTCGGCGTCGTCGCCGCGCACCACGCCCTTCACCAGCACCGGCAGCGTGGTGAGCGAGCACAGCCACGCCAGGTCGTCCCACGTCAGGCCCGGGTCGATCATCGTCGCAAAGTACTGGAACAGCCCCGAGTCCGCGCCGTCCGAGGCGACCCTGCCCATGGTGCTGGTGAGGTTCGCCGCCGTCAGGCCGTCCGTGAGCGTGAAGCGATTACGCGCGTCCCGCTCCCGCCGCCCGAGGATCGGCGCGTCCACCGTCATCACGATCGCCTGGTAGCCCGCCGCCTCCGCGCGCCGGACGAGGTCGGCGGTGACCCCGCGGTCCTTGAAGACGTACAGCTGGAACCAGCGCGTCCCGCCCGGGGCGGCCTTTGCCACATCCTCCAGGCTGGTCGTCGAGAGCGTGGAGAGCACCTGCGTCACGCCCGCTTCGGCCGCCGCGCGGGCGACTCCCGCCTCGCCGTCCGCGTGGGCGAGGCGCGCGAACGCGGTCGGCGCGATCAGCACCGGCCAGTCGTGCCGGTTGCCCAGCACCTGCGTCGAGAGGTCGCGATCGGCGACGCCTCCCAGCACGTGGTAGCGGATCGCGATCCGGTCGAACGCCTCGCGGTTGTCGCGCAGCGTGATCTCGTCCATCGCCCCGGCCGCGTAGTAGTCGCGCACCATCGGCGCCAGCGAGCCGGAGGCGGCCGCTTCGAACTCGGCGAGATTGATGAGGGTGGCGGGGTCCGGGGCGGTCATGACCATCGAGGCTACAGGACGCGCCGCCCGAGCGGTGTGCGAGGCCGGGCCGAGTTGGGCTGGCCTAGTACCACGCCTCCACGGGGTTGCCCCACTGGAACGGCCGGGTCAGGACGTGGCCCAGGTGATACTCCCCGGCGAAGTGGCGGAGGGCCTGCTGGATCGGTTCGGTCAGTTCCAGCCGGTAGCCCACGCTCTGGGCATACATCCGGTCGTGCCACAGGTCCGTGTACAGCACGCGCCCGGGCGCCGGCGGCAGCGCCTGCGAGGCCGCCTCCGCGAGGCTCCCCACCGCCTGCATCACCTCGGTCATGGTCCGCTGTGGCCACACCCGGCGCGGCGCTACGTAGGCGTCGTGGGAGGGGACGTGAATGCGCAACGCGCCCTCCTCCAGCCCGCGCTCGTCCACCGGCTCCAGGACGGGCGGCCCCAGGTGCGCCGCCGTCCAGGCGTACCCGCATGCCTCGGTCAGGACGTCCTGTGCCCGGTGGTCGCGGTCGCCACGTCCGAGGCAGGAGTCCGCGCCGTGCGCGGCCAGCAGGCGGGCGCGGAAGACCTCCGTCACGCCGCCGTCCGCCGCCGCGTCCAGCGCCCGGCCGAGCCAGTAGAACGGTGGGTTGTGCTCCGCCTCGCGCGTCAGCATCCACGCGATCCAGCAGGGATCGCCCGACATCGACGGGGCGATGTTCGGGAAGAAGTCGTGGAGCCAGGCGGCCATCTCGCGCGGGGGCATCACCGTCATCGTACGCGAGCGAGCCGTTACGCCGGGCGGGCCCGAGGCTTCCCGCTAGCCGATGGTGATCGCCTCCTGCGGATACCGCACCCGCATCGGCTGGCCCTGGGCGAGGAAGACCAGCGCGAGCGACAGCGGACCGACGCGGCCCAGGTACATGGCGGCGGTGGTAGCGATCTGGGCGGCAGGCGTGAGATCGCCCGTTACGCCCCGCGAGAGCCCAACCGTGCCGAACGCGGAGACACCCTCGAACACGAGGTTCAGCGCGTTGGCCGCAACGAACACGGTGAGCAGGAGCCCCACCCCGAAGGCGATCGCGACGCCGAGCAGCGCAACCGTGAGCGCCCGGTTTACATACGTCCAGGCGATCTCCCGGTCGAACGCGCTGACATGGTCGTTCCCGCGGAGCGAGGCGACCATCGTGTACAGCAGCACGACCCAGGTGGTGAGCTTGATCCCGCCCGCCGTCGAGGCCGGCGCTGCCCCCACGAACATCAGCGCGATCACGACGATCGTGGTGTTTTCGCGGAGTGCGCCCACGTTGATCGTGGAGAACCCGACGGTGGTGCCGCCCGAGATCGCCGTGAAGGCGGCGTTGCTCAGGCGTGCCGGGCCGCTGCCCAGCGCGGAGGACGTGCCCGTCTCCAGCAGCAGGATCGCCGCCGACCCGCCGAGCCAGAGCAGCGCCATCCCCAGGAAGACCAGCTTCGTATCCACCGCCAGCCGGTGCCGGTGGCGTCGCTCCAGCACGTCGGCCCAGATCGCGTAACCGGTACCGCCGAGGAGCGACAGCACCAGGATGATCCCGACCATCGGGACGTTGGTCGCCTCGCGAGTGAGCCCGGCGCCGCCGCCTTCGATGTCGAAGCCCGCGGTGTTGAACGCGGAGACCGCGGTGAACGTTGCGCGCCAGGCCTGATGGATGCTGAGGCCATGCTGTACCGCGAACCACGCGAGCAGCGCGAGTGCGCCGACGACCTCGATCGCGAGTGAGCCGAGGAGCACGCCGCGCGTGATCCTGCGAAGGTCGCCCGGCCGCTCCACGCCCAGGCGGCCGAGCGTGTCGCCCGTGGTCAGGCGCAGCGCCATCGACAGCCGTCGCCGCAGGAGGACCAGGGCGAGGGTTGCGGCGGCCATAAACCCGAGCCCGCCGACCTGGATCATCACCAGGACCACGAACTCGCCGAAGCCGCTCCAATAGTCTGCCGTGTCGACCGGTGAAAGCCCGGTCGTGGACACGGCCGAGGTCGCGACGAAGAGTGCGTCCAGCGCCGGGGTTGTCTCGCCGGTCGCGCTGGAAACAGGCAGCATCAGGAGGAGCGTGCCCGCGAGGATGATGATCGCGAATCCCAGCGGCACCCACAGGCCGCGGGGGATCCCGCTACGTCGTTGGGCTGGTGGGAGGATCCGGATCGTCTGAGGCTGTCGCCGCCCCAGGTTGACGCGGATGTCGCCGATCCGGCTGGCGCGCCGACGAAACCCTGCCGCTGACATATGCCCGCCCTGGTTCGAGGCCGGGCCCGTCCACCGAGGGCGGGTCGAGGTCCTGTCTGGCTTAGGCGAAAATGCTACGCCCGCTGCGCCCACGATCAACGGATCACCCCGGCAGGGTGGGCAGTCGGACCCGTTCCGTGTGACCGGCCGCCGTCACCAGCATGCCGACGACGCCGCCGGCGAGCGCGGCCACGGTGACATCGGTGCTGACGAGGGCGAGCGTGACGGCGCCGCCGGCGGCCGAGCCCGTCGCGTTCAGCCCGCGGTGCAGCACATGCGGGATCGCGCCGACGAGGACGTCCCGAATCACGCCACCGCCGGTGGCGGTGAGCACGGCCAGGATGACGCCGGCCGGCCAGTCCAGCCCCGCCTCCACCGAGAGGAGGGCGCCGGTCGCCGCGAACGCGCCGGTGCCGAGCGAGTCGGCCGCCTTCATGACCGGGCCCGGCGCGGTCCAGCCGAGCGCGCCGGCGCTGATCGCCACCACCGTCGCGCCAATGGCGAAGAGCAGGTAGTCAGTGGTCTGGAGCACGCGCGGGATGTCGGAGATGACGATGTCGCGCATGAAGCCGCCGCCGATGGCGGTGACCAGCCCCAGGACGATCAGCCCGTAGAGGTCCAGTTTCGCCCGGATCCCGACCGCCACCCCGGAGATGGCGAACGACACGATCCCGATCCGGTCCGCGACGGCGACGAGGTCGAGTGGATCCACCGGCCCTCCGACGCTACTCCCGGACTCGCGGATACCGACCGTACTGTACCGATGCCACTCCACAGGCGCTCACGTTCGCCCGGGCGAAGGGCGCGGCGTAACCTCCCACGGTGGACCCGACGCTTGCCGACTACCTCCGCGCCATCTTCCTTGGGGTCGTCCAGGCGGTCACCGAGTTCCTGCCCATCTCTTCCTCCGGGCACCTGGTGCTTGCCCCCCGCCTGTTCGGAGAAGAGACCTCCTCGCTGACCTTCGATATCGGCCTCCACCTCGGCACGCTCGTGGCGGTGCTGGTCTACTTCTGGCGCGACTGGTGGCAGATTACGAAGGCGACGGCGGCGGACACGGTGCACCACGGCCCGCGCCTGGCCCGCTGGGGGGCGCAGTCGCGCCTCGGGCTCTGGCTCGCGGTCGGGACGCTCCCGGCGATCATCGTCGGCGTCCTGGCGCAGGACGCCGTGGAGGAGCGCTTCCGCGAGCCGGCGGTCGTGGCGGTCATGCTCATCCTGTTCTCGTTCGTGATCGACTTCGGCGACCGCCGGGGCGGTGACGACCGCCGGATCGAGGGCATGGGCGTGCGGCGGTCGCTGCTGATCGGGGCCGCGCAGGCGCTCGCGCTTGTGCCCGGCGTGTCGCGCTCCGGCGCCACCATCACCGCAGCCCGCCTCGTCGGCTTCGAGCGGCCGAGCGCGGCGCGGTTCTCGTTTCTGCTCTCCGCGCCAGTCATCCTGGGCGCGGGCATCTTCAAGGTCACGGACGCGGTCTCCGGGGGGGAGCAGGTGATGTGGGGCCCGCTCTTCGCCGGCGCGCTCACCTCCGCCATCGTCGGGGCGCTCGTGATCCGCGGGCTCCTGCGATATCTGGTGACGCGAACATTGCGGGTCTTCGTCTGGTATAGAATCGCGCTCGGTCTGGTGGTGCTCGGAGCAGTGGCGGCGGGAATCCTCTAGCCACCGGACACCGGGCGCCCGCGAAACGAGGTAACCCGTGCTGGAGAAATTCGATCTCGATGGCAAGGCCATCGTGGTCACCGGCGGTGGCCGGGGCCTCGGACGAGGGATGGCGATGGCGCTGGCGGAAGCCGGCGCGTCCGTGATGGTGTCCGCGCGCACCCAGGAGCAACTGGATCGCGTGGTCGCGGAGATCCGCGGCGCCGGCGGTACCGCCACCTCCTTTGCCTGTGACGTCACTGACTCGAAGCAGGTGGACGCGATGATCGCGGCCGCCGCGAAGGAGTTCGGCAAGGTCGATGCCGTCTTCGCCAACGCGGGCGGTGGCGGCGGCGCGAACGCCGAGTTCCAGGAATACCCGGACGACGGGTTCGAGGCGGTCCTGGCCACGAACCTGAAGTCGAACTTCTACACCTCGCGCGCTGCGGCCGCGCAGATGATCAAGCAGGGCGGCGGCGGCGTGCTCGTCGTCACCTCCTCCGGCACGGCGCTGCGCGGCAACCGCCAGTTCGCCTACCCGACCGCGAAGGGCGGCGTCATCTCCCTCGCGAAGTCGATGGCGACGATGCTCGCCGGGCACAACATCCGCGCGCACTGCATCGTCCCCGGCTTCGTCTCCCAGTCGCCCCCGAAGGATGATCAGGAGCGTGCCTTCCGCGAGCAGCGCGGGAAGTTCATGCCGGTGCAGCGGCTCGGCGAGTGGTGGGAGATGGGCCCGCTGGCGATCTTCCTCGCCTCGGACGCCTCCTCCTACATGACCGGCCATGCGTTCGTCATCGATGGCGGCGGGCTCGCGGGCGGCCTCGGGCCGATCGCCTTCCGCCCGAAGCACGAGTGGTAGGGGGCGAAGTGACACGCACGAAGTACTTCGACCTCACCGGGAAGAAAGCGCTGGTTATCGGCGCGGAGTTGCCCGCGGGCGGCGCCATCGCGCGCGCTTACGCGGAGGCCGGCGCGGACGTGGCGCTGGCCGTGCTCACCGCCGACGAGGCGGTGATGCGGGCGCGCGCCGTGAAGCGAGACATCGAGGCGATGGGCCGCACCGCCGCCGAGTACGTGATGGACGTGACCCTGGGCAAGAACGTCCAGGTCACCATGCGTCAGATTGTGAAGGAGATCGGCGGCCTGGACATGGTCGCGATCGCGCCGGACCTGTTCCTGGCGAAGCCGATCGAAAAGATCAGCGACACCGAACTGCAGCGCGTGATGCAGGTGAACTTCAACGCGCACTTCTTCGCGGTGCGCCATGCCGCGGAGGAGTTCCGCCGGCTGAACCAGCCCGGGCGGATCGTCTGCGTCACCAGCGTCCTCGGTGAGCGCGGCCTGCCGAACGCCACCGCCTACGCCGCCGCCCACGGGGCCGTGCACAACTTCGTGCGCGCCGCCTCCCAGGAACTGGCCGCCGAGCGGATCATGGTGAACGGCATCGCGCTCGGCTGGATGGACTGGATGACCGACCGCATCTCGCCCGACGACGAGGAGGCGCAGCGCGCCGTCCGATTCACGGCGCTGCGTCGCGCCGGCCGCGCTGACGAGGTCGGGCCGCTGGCGGTCTACCTCTCCAGCGAACTCGCCACGAGAAACATCACGGGGCAAATCTTCCCCGTGGACGGGGGTCTGACCCAGCACCTGTAGAGGATGCCTTGGCGCTGTGCGGCCCCGGGCCGGCGCAGCGGCATCCGGGAGGAGGGAGCCACATGGGCATCCTGGACCAGTTCGATCTGACCGGACAATGCGCCATCATCACCGGGGCCGGCACCGGCCTCGGGCGGGAGATGGCGCTGCACCTGGCCGAAGCCGGCGCGGACATCGTCGGCGTGGGCCGCCGCGCCGAGCCGATCGAGGCGGTGGGCGAGGAGATCCGCGCGAAGGGCCGCCGCTACCTCGGCTGCACCGGCGTGGACGTGACCGTCTCGTCACAGGTGAACGAGATGGTGGAGCAGGCGATCCGCGAGATGGGCCGCATCACCGTGCTCATCAACAACGCCGGCCTGGGCGGCACCGGCCGCGGCAAGACGCTGCCGGAACTCACGGACGAGGACTGGCACAGCGGGATCGACTCCAACCTGTCGTCCGCGTTCTACTGCTCCCGCGCGGTGGTCTCCCACATGATGGAGCACCAGGGCGGCCGCATCATCAACATCACCTCCGGGTGGGGTTTCCGCGGCGGGCGCAACAACTTCATGTATCCGATCGCGAAGGGCGGCGTGATCCAGCTGACCAAGGCGCTGGCCATGACCTACGCGCGGGACGGCATCCGCGCCTCCTGCATTGCCCCCGGCCTCTTCCCGAAGACGGAGGAGCGCGGGACGCTGGAGCAGCTGGGCGACAAGCAGCCGGCCGGTCGCGTGGGCTTCCTCCGCGAGATCGGCCCGCTGGCCGTCTTCCTGGCCAGCCCCGCTGCCGACTACCTGAGCGGCGAGACGGTTCTGATCGATGGCGGCTCCATCGCCGCGGGCATCACCCCGGCCGGGCTCGTGCCGCGGGCGGAGGGGTAGACCATGGCGAACTCCATGTTTGATCTGTCCGGTAAGCACGCGCTGGTGACCGGGGCCACCGGCCCGCTGGGCCGCGCCCTGGCTGTCGCGCTTGCCGAGGCGGGGGCGAACGTCTCCGTTACCACCCTGGGCCACGACCGCGCCCAGGAGGTGGAGGCGAACTCGATCCTGAACGAATGCTGGAGCGCCGGCTCGAAGGGCGCTGCGAAGACCGTGGACCTGACGAGCCCGTCCGAGGTGCAGGCGGCCGTCGCCGACCTCGAGCGAGAGTTTGGCCCCATCGACATCCTGGTGAACGCGGCGCACGGCGCGAACATCAAGCCGGTGCTGGAGTCCTCGCTCGCAGACTGGATGACGGAGCTCAACCGCAACGCCACCAGCGTGTTCGTCGCCTGCCACACGGTGGGCAAGGGCATGGTGGAGCGCGGCCGCGGCCGCATCATCAACCTCGTGTCCCTGCTCCACGACCGAGGCGTCCCGAACTGCGCGCTGTTCGGCGCCAGCCAGGGCGCGGTACTGGGCTTCTCCAAGTCGCTTGCGATCGAGTGGGGCCGCGGTGAGCCGCTGGTGGAGGACCGCGTGACGGTGAACTCCGTCATCATCGGCTTCTTGGAGGACGTGCCCGGGCCGCAGAACGACCCCGCGGTGCGCGAGGTGCTGGAGCGGTACATCCCGCTGCGCCGCCTCGGCAATCCGAAGGACCTGCAGGGCGCCGTGGTCTACCTGGCCTCCGACCGCACCAACTTCGTCAACGGTGAGACCCTCGCCGTGGACGGCGCGATCATCCACCACGCCTAGTGACCTCCGAGGGCGAACCGTCGACCACCTCCGGCCAGGGCCGTCCCGGCATCCGCTGGGGTGGCGACGGTGCTCTCGGGCGGCCTGAGCCGCGCCCCCAGGACGACCCGACCAGCCCGCTCCATGCTCCGCCGCCGGTGCCGGAGTTCGGGCGTCGCCGGACGACCGCCGCCGATCCCCCGTACCCCTACGCGCCGATCTGGCGTCGCTGTGCGGCATTCATGCTGGACGCGCTCATCAAGGCGTCGATCCTCGTCGTGATTCTCTTCGTGGGTGGCGTGGACACCGGTGGCACGCCGACCTCCAGCCTGATCCTGATCCTCGACCTGTTTAGCCGCGGCTACGACCTCATCTTCTGGTCGCAGGGCTGGTCGCCGGGCGGGCTGGCGTTCGGCCTGAGGATCGTGCGCGAGGACGGTGAGCCCCCGGGGTGGTGGCGCGCGCTCCGTCGCGTCATCGGCTCGTTGCTGGTGCCGATCGTCTTCATCATCGGCTACGCGTGGGCGCTCTGGGACCGTCGTCGCCAGACGTGGCACGACAAACTGGGTGGCACCTTCGTTGTGCTGGGCGACCGCCCGCGCTGACCTCGGGCAGCCGCAGGGTGCGGTGGGGCGCTAGGGGTTGAGGATGCCCACTGGCTCGTCGATCCGGATCGACGGGTCGTTGAGGTCGTACAGGTCGATCTGGATCATGAACGCGCGCTCGCTCGTCGCGCTCGCCGCGATCAGCAGCAGACGCACGCCAATTCCGGTTTCCGCGTCCGACCAGATCTCCAGCCGCGTGGAGGCCGGGGGGAGCACCCCGGGGAGTGTGGAGTCCCGCGGGTCGAGCATCTGAGCGATGTGGTTATCGTTCAGCACCCAGTGCCGTGTCTGGTGCCCGTTGACCGGCTCCAGCGTGAACGGCGTGGCGGCCAGGACGGTGGCCATCCGGCTCAGGGCGTCCGTCGACCCCGGGTTCAGGATCGTGGCGGGCGTGAGGGCGATGTCCTGGCCCAGGAAGTCCTCCGGCGCCACGAGCGGCAGGTTCTGCCGCCAGATCCCGGATCCCTCGCGCGTCCAGTTCTCCTGCCCGATGACGACGGTCTCCCGGTCGACCTGGTAGTAGCCGAAGTCCGTGCGTGAACGCGTCCACTCCCGGTCCGGGTTCACGCGCTCACCCTCGATGTCGAGGTTGAGGACGAACTCGCTGAGATCCAGGCCGGGCGGCGCCTGGCTGGTGTCGATCAGGTCTGCGTTGCTCCGGACCTCCACCCGGTACCGGTAACTCTGGAGGTTCGCAGGCGTCCCGATCGGCAGCCCGTCGACCGCCAGTGGGGTGGCGGTGGCCGCGGTCGCCTCGCTGCCGCCGCACGCGACGAGCAGTGCGGCGGACGCCAGGGCGGCAAGCCGGAGAAGCGACGAGCGGAACCGGGTCATGCGTCCAGCCGTTTCGCGTACAGGAGGCTCCGAGGTGTGCCCGCGGGAGCATACCCGGCGGCGACCAGCGCCTCCGCCGCGCCGGTGAAGCCGGGCGGCGCGACCGCTTCCACATGGCGATACCCCTCGACGCGGGCGGCGTCCGTGGCGAGCCGCACGAGGTCGGGCAGCGCGTCGCCGGCGATCCGCTTCAGCACCCCGTGCCCGTCCGTCCCTCGGTCCAGCGCCACGCATCCAATGACCGCGCCGTCCCGTTCGGCGACCCAGAACCCACGCCCCGCGAAGGCGTAGTGCGAGAGGTCCAGGAGGTCGGCATCGAGTTCGATGTCAGGCGCCGGGAAGCCGGCGGCCAGGAGGGCGCGGGCGATGATCGCGCGCACCGCCTCCGCGTCGGCGGGGGTGGCGGTGCGCAGGACGGCCTCGCTCACCGTGCCGTCACCGCGATTGCTCCCACGGGAGCGAGCGGGGCTGCAGGACCTGGCGCACGGTTCCATCCGCCACCACGGTGATCAGGTCCAGCGCGCCATACGCCGCCGGGTTCATGCCGCGCAGCGCCGCCGTCACCAGTTCGTCCTTCGCGTGTCCCACGGCGGTCACCACCACGAGCGCGGCCAGGTCGCATGTCCCCTGCTGGCGCTGCTCGACGGCGCGTTGCACGGCCGCGCGGAAGCGGCGGCGGACGTTCGCGCCGTCCAGCGGGTCCAGGTCGGGCGGCGGCGCGATCACGGTCACGCCGTTCGGCGCGCCCTCCGGCAGTCGCGACACCACCCAGTAGTCGTGGACCGGTACGTCCGCGTACTCCTCCGGCTCCAGGACGGCGGCGCGGTCGCGGATGCGCGAGACGATGATGTCCAGTTCCGCCCGCTGCTCCGGCATCCGGTGGATGGGGCGGGAGTCCAGGTGGAACGCGCCGGTGAGGCCCTCCGACAGTTCGAGCCAGATCGAGGCGAGACCGCCGGCGACGGAGACGTAGGCCCCATCCCCCTGGATTTTCGCGAGTTTCACCGTGGCCGGCAGGCGCACCTCGCGCCGTTCGCCGGGCTCCAGGCTGCGCAGCCCGTGCGCCAGCATGATGCGGAGCGCGGAGGCGTGCGGCTCCGTCTCCGGCAGGGCGACGCGCGGCGGCACCCATACGACATAACCGCCGTCGCCGACGGCTGGGTCGAGCGCGGCGTCGGCGGTCAGCCACTCGCTCAGGGCGGCCGCGCCGGGAGCCGGCGGGTCGTCGTCCCACAGCACGGCGGTCGCCACGCCAATGCGGCGGTCTCGCTGCTTCAGGACGGCGTCGAAGGGGTCGGGTGGGGCCTCGGTGTCCAGGCGGAAGGTGCGGTAGTACCGCTCGGACATCCATGCGGCCAGCATGTGGAGCGCGGCGGAACGGGCGCCCTCGGACGGCGGCATGGGGGAGGGCGTGCCGGGCGGGCTAGCCCTGCGACTCCGCCGCGGCCTGGCGCGCTTCGCGGCGCACCAGCACCGGGTTCAGGCCGTTCACGAGGATCTGCTGCACGATGGCGATGTTCAGGATGCCGAACGCGACCACGCCGCCCAGCTTCAGCGCCGTCGCGGCGGCAGTGCCGTCGTTCCCGGTGCGCTGCAGCAGCAGCACGCCAACGACGCACCCGAGCAGGAGCGCGAGCGCGCCGAGCGTCAGTTCCCAGGAGCGGATGAAGCGCGAGAAGGCGCCGATGATGCCGGCGCCGATGGCGATGTGGACGGAGAGGATGCCCAGGAGCGGCGTGCCGTGGTGGTGCCAGAGGTCGTAGGAGGCCACCAGGAGCACGAACAGCGCAACCGGCGCGACCGTCGCGATCAACATCCCGGGGAGGTCAGCCCGCTTGAAGCGCATCTGTCGTGTCCTTCCGCCGCTCGCGTGCATCTTCGTCGGAGCGGGCCGTCAGGACAACCCACCGAGGGAGTCGGCGGCGGCGCTAGCGGATTAGATGTTGGAGCGCGACTGCCCGCCGTCCACGTTCAGCGTGGCGCCGATCACCCAGGACGCCGCATCCGAGGCGAGGAACACCACCGCAGCGGCCACCTCCTCCGGGTTGCCGAAACGTCCGCCGGGGATCTGCTGGGCGATGAACGCCTGCATCCCCTCCGGGTCCTCCTTCAGGCGGCGGCCCCACGAGCCACCCTCGAAGGCGATTGAGCCGGGGGCCACGTTGTTCACGCGGATGCCGAGGCCTGCCCACTCCAGCGCGTACGCCTTCGACATGGCGATCTGGGCGGCCTTCGAGCCGTTGTACTGCGGGGGCCCGCCGGCCTCGCGGCCGTAGATCGAGGAGATGTTGACCACCGCGCCGTGCCCGGAGGCTGCCAGATGGCGCTTCGCGAGTTCCATCATCCGCAGCGCGGAGATGACGTTCAGGTCGAACGAGGCGCGCCACCGCTCCTCCACGCTGCCGTCCCGCACCGTGGCGCCGGCGTTGTTCACGAGCACGTCTACCCCGCCGAAGCGCTCGACGGCAGTGGCGATGACCGTGGCCGCCTGATCCGCATCCGTCACATCCGCCGCGACCGTCTCTACGGTGGCGCCCGGGTAGGCCGTCCGCAGGATCATCGCGGTGGACGCCAGCGTCTCCGCGCCTCGCGCGCACAGGAGCACGCGCGCGCCCTCCGCGGCGAACCCGGCGGCGATCGCCCGCCCGATGCCCCGGCTGGCGCCGGTCACCACCACCGACCGTCCCGCGAGTCCCAGGTCCATGCGATCGCTCCGTCCTTGCCGCTTTCGCCGATGGTGGCGTGCCATCCGCTGTCCGTCCACCGACATACGTAATGGGCGCGGCGCACACGGGGCCGCGCCCGGCGGCCACCGCGCCGCATTGACGCCCCGGATCGGCCGCTCGTACGCTCGCCGCATCCCCGAAGGAGTCCCGATGGCCCTCGTCGCGCTCCACGCTGACGGCCCGATCGCCACCCTGACGATCACCCCCACCGACGGGCGCTACGACCGCGCCCTCATGGAGGTGCTGGCGGACGCCGCCGGCCGGGTGGCCGCGGACGAGTCGGTGCGGGTGCTGATCCTGCGCGCCGAGGGTGACTTCGGCCTGGGCTGGTCCGCCGCCGCGCTGGAGGAGCCGGAGGGGCTGGCCGTGGTGCCGGCGCTGGGCGCGGGGATTGAGGCCGTCGCCGGGATCCCGCAGCCTGTGATCGCCGCCATCGGCGGCCGCTGCTTCTCCGCGGGGCTTGAACTGGCGCTCGCCGCCGATATTCGCCTGGCCGCGGATGACACGCGCTACGCGATGCCGGATACGCTGGCGGGCGTGGTGCCTCGTGCCGGTGGGACGCAGCGCCTGCCGCGGGCCATCGGGCGGACGCACGCGCTGCGGCTGCTCCTGACGGGCGAGGAGATCGACGCGACGGAGGCAAGGCGGATCGGCCTGGTCTCCGCGCTCGCACCTCGGGCAGGGCTGGACGAGGCGGCGCGTACGCTGGCGGAGGCGATCGCGCAGCGGGGGCCCGTGGCCACGCGGTTCGCCAAGGAGGCCGTCCACCGTGGCATCGAGATGCCGCTGGACCAGGCGCTCCGGTACGAGTTGGACTTGACCGTCCTGCTCCAGTCCACCGCGGACCGCGCGGAGGGGGTCCGGGCGTTCGCTGCGAAGCGGCCGCCGCGGTTCATCGGCCGGTAACGGCCGCCATAGAGGGAATGGGAGGGACCGGGATGAACGTCATCCTCAATGCAGACGAGGCCCAGGTGGTGCTCTCGCTGGTCACATCCACCGTCCTCGACCACGTCGAGGTGTCGGAGGAGACGCGCGAGAAGATCCGGGAGTACCGGCGCGAGCGCGCGTCCGGGACGAGCGAGCTCGACGAGTTCACGGTCGCCCTGAACGAGGCGATCGGCAACTTCATCGACGAGCGCACGCGGCGCATGATGCGCGTCCGCGGCAAGGTGAAGGTGCGGGGCTAACCATGAAAGTCCAGTTCTCCGACGACGAGTGCCACCGCATGTTCGAGGCGGTCATCGATCAGCTCGTTGCCCTCGACCTGAGCAAGGCGGACCGTGCCACGCTCCGACGCTGGCGCTCCGATGACATGACGCCGGGTAGCCCGCTGATGCAGCGGCTCGCCCTGCGACTGAACGAAGAGATCCAGATCAGCCACAACCGCACCGAGGTCAGCCCGATCAAGAAGCCGGACTGGGTCTAGGCAGACAGACGGGAGCGTCGGGCCGGTGACGGAAGACCTCGTCCGCTACGAGCGCACCGGCGACATTGCCTGGGTCACCCTGAACCGCCCGGAGCGGCTAAACGCTGTCAGCCTGGAGATGCGCGACCGGTTCTGGGGCGTCCTCACCGCGCTCCGGGACGATCCGACCCTCCGCTGTGCGGTGATCCAGGGCGCGGGCGACCGCGCCTTCTCCGCCGGCGCCGATATCACCGAATTTGGGAGTGCCCCCTCGATCCTGGCCGCCCGGCGGGCGCGTCAGGGGCGTGACCTCTGGGGGCTCATGGCGCGCCTGGATATCCCGCTGGTCGCCGCCATCCATGGATTCGCATACGGTGCCGGGATGGAACTGTCCCTGTACTGCGACATCCGGATCGCCTCGGAGGACGCGCGGTTCGCGCTCCCGGAGGTCACCCTGGGCTATATCCCCTCCGCCGGTGGCACCCAGACCGCCCCCCGTCACCTGGCCCGGTCGGAGGCGCTGCGCATGGTCACCTCCGGCCTGTCGATCGACGCGACCGAGGCGTGGGACGCCGGGCTGGTGCACGCCGTGGTGCCCCGTGACGGCCTGGAGGCGGCTGCCCGGGCCGTGGCCGAACGGATCGCCGCGGCCCCGCCGGCCGCCGTGCAGGCCGTGAAGCGTGCCGTGTGGGATGGCCTGGATCGGCCGCTCGCGGAGGGCCTGGCGCTGGAGCGCCGCCTTGCCGCGCGGGTGGTCGCCTTGTGACCGCCGCGCGGGGCGAGGCCCCTGCCGGCGACAAGCGGCTCTCCGTGGGGCCGGTGGCGCTGCTGCTGGTCTCCATGTTCTTCCTGGGCGTCGTCATCTGGGGGCTGTTCAACCGCCCCGACATCCGCATCGTCATTGAGGAGGTCGGCCCGCTGGACGACTTCGCCATTGGCCGGCTGGTCGCCCGCCCTGAACAGAACCTGTACCTGATCGGGATGGACGACGGGCGCATCCGCGCGCTAGACATGCGTATCCAGGAAACGGACTGCATTGCGGAGTGGGTCGCGGACGACGACCGTGGGCGGGCCGTGAACCCGGGCGCCCAGCCCGGCGTGTTCCGCGATCCGTGCAGCACGGCGCTCTGGTCCATGGAGGGGAATGCCATCCAGGGCACCCTCGACCCGCTGCGTACCCCCGTCGTGACGGTCAAACCGGACACCGAGGGGCGAGCGATGCGGGTGTACGTGGAGATGATCAACCCCTGATCACGGGGCGGAGATCGTCGTCTGATCCAGATTCGCAGGGCCCCGTGGACGCTGTAGCGCCTGCGGGGGTGATTGCCTATGATGGCGCGGCTTCCGGGGGGGAAACCGAATGAATACCGCAGAGTTCCTGACCATCAGCGCCGCCATCGTGCCCGATCGGGTGGCCGTGGCCGGGTCCAATGAGCGCGTGACCTACGAGGAACTCCAGAGCCGGGTGAACCGGCTGGCCAACGCCATGCAGGCGCTGGGCGTCCGCAAGGGCCAGAATGTCGGCGTGATGGCCGTCAACGGCCCCGAGTTCGTGGAGATCTACTACGCCTCCGCCGCGCTGGGCGCGACGATGGTGCCACTGAACTTCCGCGCGAAGGCCGAAGAGCTGACCTATATGGTCGACTCCACGGACGTCAGCACCCTGTTCATCCAGGAGCGCTACTTCCCGATCTGGGAGGGCGTCGCCGCCACGATGCCGAAGGTCACGAACGTCATCTCGATGGACTTCGAGCGCCCTGGGATGCTGTCCTACAAGGGCTTCCGCGATAGCGGCGAAGACATCCCGGTCTTCACCGACATCGAAGAGCAAGACCCCACCATCATCATCTTCACCTCCGGCACCACCTCGCTGCCGAAGGGTGTGGTGCTCTCCTACCAGGCGCTGACCGCGCTGGTCGTGAACACCCAGTCCCCTGCTGACCCGACCAGCGACCAGGAAGTCATCCTGGTCTCCGTCCCGTTCTTCCATATCGCCGGCGCGACCACCATGATGAGCGCGGTCTTCTCCGGCCGCCGCCTGGTCATCCTGCCTGCGTTCGACCCGGACCAGTGGATCGCCGCCGTGCAGAAGGAGGGCGTCACCCACGCCTTCGTTGTGCCGACGATGCTCAAGCGCATCATGGAGGCCCCCACCTTCGAGGCGGCAGACCTCTCCACCCTCCGCCTCATCACCTATGGCGCCGCCCCGATGCCGTACGAGGTGGTCCGCCAGGCCGTGGACGCCTTCGCCCCCAACGCGAAGGACGTGGGCCTGATGAACTCCTACGGCCAGACCGAGGCCACCGGCTCCATGACCTACCTGGACCCGGAGGACCACCGGCTCAACGGCACGCCGGAGCAGAACGACAAGAAGTTGCTCCGCCTCCGCTCCGTCGGCCGCCCCATGGGCGACATCGACGTCGCGATTCTGGCGCCGGACGGCCGGCGCCTGCCGGCGAACGAGCCGGGTGAGATCTGCATCCGCGGCGACCGCGTCATGCGCGGCTACAACAAGCGCGAGGACGACACCGCCGGCGCGCTGCGCGATGGCTGGCTCCACACCGGTGACGTCGGCAAGATCGACGAAGACGGCTACCTGTTCATCACCGGCCGCATCAAGGACATGATCATCCGCGGCGGCGAGAACATTGGCCCCGCAGAGATCGAGCAGGTCCTGGAGGACCACCCCGGCGTGGCAGAGGCCGCGGTCATCGGCGTCCCGGACGTCGAGTGGGGCGAGATCGTGAAGGCGATCATGGTTCCGGCGGACGGGGGCATGGTGCCCTCCACCGAAGACCTGACCGAGTACGTCAAGGGACGCCTCGCCTCCTACAAGGCGCCGGCGATTTACCAGTGGGTCTCTGAACTGCCCCGGAACCACCTGGGCAAGGTTCTGAAGAACGATCTGCGCGAGATGTACGGCCAGCCCGTCTCCTAAGAGTCCGGGTGTCAGGCAAGGGAGCCATCATGGCGGAATCGACGAACCGGCCTGCCCGCCCTCAGCGCCTGGTAGGCGCCTGGTGGGGGCCGGCGGTGGGTCTTTCCGCCCTCGGCTTTTACGCGTCAGCGACCCTCCCGGCCGACACCCCGACGCGAGAGATCTACTTCAACATCCCGCAGGGCATCTGGGCGGTCTACGTCTTCATGTCCGCGCTGGTCGGTCTCCTGGTGTACGGCTTTGTCCGCCACTCCAGCCTCTGGAGCATCGGCAAGCCGACCCCGGGCGTGCTCCGTGACGTCCCGCAGCGGCTGAGGAACGCCATCCGGCTGGGCATGGCGCAGGATAAGGTCCGGCGTGACCGCTACGCCGGCATCATGCACTGGTGCATCTTCTCCTCGATCATCGTCCTGACGCTGGTGACGGCCCAGGTCGCGATCGATGCCGACTCGCCGTTGGACTTCCTCCACGGCCCGTACTACCTGTTCTTCTCCTTCTACGGTGACCTCTTTGGCCTGATCGGCCTGATCGGCGTCGGGATGGCGCTGTACCGCCGCTACTTCGCCCAGATGCACCGCATCCGCTGGGACGAGCGGCTCGAGGATCACCTGATCATCGTGGGCCTCGGATTGGTGTTGCTGTCCGGCTTCTTCGTGGAGGCCGCGCGCATCATGGTGACCGAACTGGAGCAGCACCCGGACTGGGCGCGCTGGTCCTTCGGCGCGTTCACTCTGGCCAAGGGGCTGGACGTGTTCGGATTCGAGGAGCACCAGCTCCTCTCCTTCCACGCCGCCGCCTGGTGGTTCCACGTTTCGATGGCGTTCGGCTGGCTCGGCCTGATCGTCTTCACCCGGCTGGACCACATCTTCTTCGCGCCGATCAACGCCTTCTTCCTCCGCACCGACTCGCCGGGCCGTCTGGCGAAGATCGAGAACATCGAGGAGCAGGAGGTCTTCGGCGTCGGCTTCATCCAGGACTTCACCTGGAAGCAGCTCTTCGAGCTGGACGCCTGCGTCCGCTGCGGCCGCTGCACGGAGGTCTGCCCGGCGAACATCTCCGGCCAGCCGCTCTCGCCGATGCACCTGATCCAGGACCTGAAGGCCCACCTGGCGAATGTGGGCCCCGCGATCGCGCAGCACCGGCACGAGACGGGCGACGCTGGCCGCGAGGTCTCCCCGGTCGCCCTCATCGGCGACGTCATCCACGACGAGACGCTCTGGGCTTGCCGCACCTGCGGCGCGTGTGTCCAGGAGTGCCCGGTGATGATCGAGCACGTCCCGACGATCGTGGACATGCGCCGCTACCTGGTCATGAGCGAGGCGCGCATCCCCGCGACCGCACAGGCCGCCCTCGAGAACATGGAGATGCGCGGCCACCCGTGGCGCGGCACCGCGCTTGAGCGCACGACGTGGATGGAAGGCCTGGGCGAGGTGCCGATCTTCGACGGCTCCCAGGACTACCTCTACTGGGTCGGCTGCTCCGGCTCGCTGGTGGAGCGCAACCTCCCGATCACCAAGGCGGTGTTCCGGCTGGTGAAGGAGTCCGGTGCGTCCTTCGGCGTGCTCGGGCAGGAGGAAACCTGCAACGGCGACCCGGCCCGCCGCCTGGGCAACGAGTACCTGTTCCAGATCCTGGCGCAGCAGCTGGTGGAGACGTTCAAGGCGAAGAACGTCCAGAAGGTCATCACCAACTGCCCGCACTGCTTCAATACCTTCAAGAACGAATATCCGCAGTTCGATGGCAACTTCGAGGTCATCCACCACACGGAGTTCCTCGCCGGCGCCATGCAGACCGGCGCGCTGAAGGCGACGCACGCGGTCAACGCGAACGTCACCTACCACGACTCCTGCTACCTGGGCCGCATCAACGGCGTGTACGACGCGCCCCGCCAGATCCTGGAACTGGTGCCCGGCACCAACCTCACGGAGATGCAGCGGAACCTGAGCAAGGGCCTCTGCTGCGGCGCCGGCGGCGGCAACATGTGGCAGGAAGAAGTGGGCGAGCGACGCGTGAACCACGTCCGCTCGGAGGAGGCGATCGGCACCGGTGCCGACCAGGTCATCTCCAACTGCCCCTTCTGCATCCAGATGTTTGAAGATGGCGTCCCGGCGATTCACCCGGAAGAGGAGGGGCGCATGCGTCCCTTCGACATCGCGGAACTGCTGGAGAAGTCGGTGTTTGGTGAGACCGTGACGGCCGGGGAGCAGAGCTCGTAGGCCGTCGCTAGTATGGGCGCGGGGGTGTGCCGCGGTTGAGGCCGCTCGGCGCTCTGATCCTCCGGACGCTTTGATTGGAATCCACAGGCTGACGGGACATCGTCCCGTCCGGTTGCAGGCGCGCCGGGCACGGTCCCGGTGATGAAGGAGCCACAGCATGCACATCGTGGTCTGCGCGAAGCAGATTCCCGACCCGGAGACGCCGCCGGCGGCGTTCAAGATCGACGCGGCGACGAACAAGGTCATCCCGGCGGCCGGTATCGCCCCCGTGCTGAGCCAGTTCGACGGCATTGCCGCCGAGGCTGCGCTCCGCATCAAGGAGGCCAAGGGCGGCAAGGTGACCGTGATCTCGCTGGGCGCGGAGAGCGCCCAGGCCGCGATCAAGCAGGTTCTGGCCATGGGTGCCGACGAGGGTGTGCTCCTGAAGGACGCCGCCTTCGACGACGGTGACTCCTACACCACTGCGAAGGCACTCGCCGCGGCCATCAAGAAGCTCGGCGACGTGGACGCCGTGTTCTGCGGCCGCCAGGCGGCCGACTGGGACATGGGCCAGGTGGGCCTGCTGGTCGCCGAGGAGCTCGGCTGGCCGGTCGCGATCATCGCGAAGGGCGTGGAGGCGACGGACTCCGGCTTGAAGATCCAGCGCGTGCTGGCGGACGGTTTTGAGACCGTCGAGATGCCGCTGCCGGCCGTGGTGACCGTCTCCAACGAGTTCGGTGACCCACGCTACCCGAAACTGCCGCAGATCATGGCAGCCGCCAAGAAGACCGTGACCCCCTGGGCCGCGGCCGACCTGGGCCTGGACGCCGGTTCCGTTGGCAAGGCGGGCGCCCGCCTGCAGCTCCAGAAGCTGTTCATCCCTGAGAAGAGCAGCAAGGTCGAGCTGATCGCCGGCGACACCCCGCAGGAGCAGGCGGCCGCCCTGGTCGCCAAGCTCGTGGCCGACAAGACCCTCTAGACCGCGCGTCGAGCACATCGGAGAAAACTGAACGATGGCGAACAACATCCTCGTCGTGGGCGAGCTGGACGGCGGAGCCCCCAGCACCACGACGCTCGAACTTCTGGGCGGCGCGCAGGGCCTCGCGGCCGGCGGCTCCGTCTCCGTCTCCCTTTTGGGCACCGGCGCCACCGCGGCCGCCGGGCAGGCGGCAGGCGCTGCGAAGGCGTACGTCTCTGACGACGCCGCATACGACACCTTCCGTGGCGAGCAGTGGCTCGCCGCGGTGCAGGAGGCCGTGACCCAGTCCGGCGCGAACGTGGTCCTCATCGGCCAGTCCGTCGTCGGCCGCGAACTCGGCCCGCGCCTGGCGTCTCGCCTGGGCACTGCGGCTGCGATGGACTGCGTGTCCGTCGCCGACGCGGGCGGCGCCCTGCAGTTCACCCGCCCGGCCTACGGCGGTAACGCCCTCGCCACCTACACCATCGCCACCAGCCCGGCTGTGGCGACGGTGCGCGCGAAGTCGTTCGAGCCAGCCTCCGGCGGCGGCGCCGGTGAGACCGTGGCGCTGCCCGGCGCCGGCGAGAGCCGTGTGGCCGTGCTCGGCAGCGAGAAGGCGGAGAGCACCGGTCTCCAGATCCAGGACGCGGCAGTCGTCATCTCCGGCGGCCGTGGCCTGGGTGCCCCGGAAGGCTTCCAGCAGATGGAGGCGCTTGCCGCCGCCATCGGTACGGACAAGGCCGCCGTCGGCGCCTCGCGCGCCGCGGTCGACCTCGGCTGGTACCCGCCGAGCCAGCAGGTGGGCCTGACCGGCAAGGTCGTGAACCCGGACCTGTACATCGCCGTCGCCATCTCGGGCGCCAGCCAGCACATGGCCGGCTGCTCCGGGTCGAAGGTGATCGTCGCGATCAACCGTGACAAGGACGCCAACATCTTCGGCTTTGCCAAGTACGGCATCGTCGGCGACTGGAAGGCGGTCGTCCCGGCCCTGATCGAGGAGTTGAAGAAGCTGAAGTAGCCGCCCTCGGGCGGTCGCTCCGACCTCGCGACGGGGCGGGCCAACCCTGGCCCGCCCCGTTGTGGTCCTGGGGTTCCGCGCGCCCGGCCGGGCGGTCTGACGCTCACGGGAGAGTTTTCTTGCGGCTCAATGTGATGGCAAATACAATCGGGCCTCAGATCTCGACCGGGAGAACATAATGAACGTTATTGGCCTCACGGGTGGAATCGCTGCGGGCAAGTCCACGGCGGCAGAACTGCTGCGAGAGTTCGGCGCGGTCGTCATTGATGCGGACCGCCTGGGACACCGCTCCTACGAACCGGGCACGCCCGGGTTCGAGAAGGTCGTCAACCACTTCGGTCACGACGTGGTTGGCAAGGACGGGAACATCGACCGCCGGATCCTCGGCGGCAAGGTCTTCGGTGCTCCCGGTGAGCTCCAGCGCCTCAACGAACTCATCTGGCCGGAGATCCGGACGCTGATCCGCGAGGAAATCGCGCAGATCCGTACCGCCGACAAGAACGCCTTCATCGTCCTCGAAGCCGCCGTCCTGATCGAGGCGGGGTGGCAGGACCTCTGTGACGAGATCTGGGTGGTCCACACCTCCACGAAGAGCGCTGTCCACCGTCTCCGCACGCGCAATGGCCTCACCGAGGATGCAGCGATGGCGCGCATCGACTCCCAGATGTCGACGAAGGACCGCCTGTCCTACGCGCAGGTGAAGATCGAGAACTCTGGCACGGAAGAGCAGCTCCGCCAGCGCATGGAGAAGGCCTGGAAGTCCCTCATTGACCGCACCCCGGCCGCGAAGCGCCCGGCCGGCCTGAAGCCGGCCCCGCGCGCCGCCGCTGCCGCCAAGACTCCAGCGAAGCCGGCCGCGAAG
>PHBR01000012.1 GCA_002840675.1 Chloroflexi bacterium HGW-Chloroflexi-9 | reverse complement strand
GCCGCGCCCTCGAAGCGGGCGTGGCGGAACTCGTAACCGCTGGCCTCCAGCGCCGCAGGGACCACGCGCTGGCTGTTCAACAGCAGTTCCTGCGCCATCTGGCCCAGCAGGACCTTGAGCGCGAAGCCCGGCGCCGGCATGAAGGACGGCCGCTTCAGCACGCGCCCCAGCACCTTCGCAACGCCACCGTTCGTCAGCGTCTCGGGTGCGACCAGGTTGACCGGGCCGTGCACCTCGTGCGTCAGCGTGTGGGCGATCGCCCCGACGGCGTCATCCAGGTGGATCCACGGCGCCCACTGCTTGCCGTTCCCCAGCGGGCCACCGGCGCCGAACTTGAACGGCAGGACCAGCATCCTGAACGCCTGCGCGGCACCATCCACCACGATGCCCGTCCGCAGCAGCACCACGCGACTGCCGAGGTCGGCGGCGCCCATCGCCGCCGCCTCCCAGTCGCGGCACAGGTCGGCTAGGAAGCCGGTGCCGGCCGCCGCGCTCTCCTCCAGTCGCTCCTCCGCGCGGTCGCCGTAGTAGCCGACCGCCGAGGAGGAGACGAAGACGCGCGGGGTGATCTGGTGCTTGCGCAGGTGGTCGACCAGGAGCCGCGTCGCCTCGATGCGGCTGGAGCGCAGCCGCACCTTGCGCGCCGCGGTCCAGCGCCCGCCGCCGATGTTCTCGCCGCCGAGGTTCACGATCGCCTCGACACCGTCCAGCGCGCCGTCCCGGATCCAGCCTGCTTCCGGGTTCCAGAGCGCCCGCGCGTCCTCCCGCCTGCCGCGCGTCATCGTGACCACCTCGTGGCCCTCGCGCTTGAGGCGCTCGACGAGCACCGACCCGATGAGCCCGCTGCTGCCCGTGATTGCGACCTTCATGGTGCCTCCACTCCTCTCCGAGGCCCGGGCGGGGCGCCTGCCCTCGACCAACCTCGACACGGACAGGTTACATCTGTGTCATTTCTTATACAAGTACCGGTAATATCTTCGTCAGTCTGATTCAGAAAGCCGCAAACGGTGTAAACTGGCTGCTCCTGAACATCCCCCCGGGAGGGCGACGTGTACGACCTGACGATGCAGCGGATCGATGGCGCAGAGCAGCCGCTCTCCGACTACCAGGGCCAGGTGCTGCTGCTGGTGAACGTGGCGAGCAAGTGCGGCAACACCCCGCAGTACGAGGGCCTGGAGCGGCTGTACGAGGCGTACCGCGAGCGCGGTCTCGCCGTCCTCGGCTTCCCCGCCAACGAGTTCGGTGGGCAGGAGCCCGGCACGGACGAGGAGATCCAGGAGTTCTGCAGCGCCACCTACGGCGTGCAGTTCCCCATGTTCTCCAAGATCGTCGTGAAGGGTGAGGGCATCCACCCGCTCTACGAGCGCCTCACCAGCATGCCCGAACCGATCGGCGGCGAGGTGCGCTGGAACTTCCAGAAGTACCTCGTCGACCGCGAGGGCAACGTGGTGCAGAAGTTCCACCCGAAGATGCAGCCGGACGACCCGGAGCTGGTCGCGGCGATCGAGGCGCTCCTCTAGCCCTCAGCGAGCGTCGAGTCAGCCCCACGCAGAACCGGCGCCTCGCGGCGCCGGTTCTGTCGTGCCGCGACACGCCCACAGTCGGCGGGCGGACGATCCACCCATCACACGCGTGTTACCTTCCCGCCGTCGGGGGCGCCCCCTCGTCCCCCGGGAAGGCACACAGCGATGACCGCATCGACTGACCCACCGATCGCCTCCGCCGCCGTTGGCACGCTCCCGCTCCCTACCCGCCTGCTGCATCACACCTTCTACTACGGCTGGTACATCGTCCTGGTCTCCTTCGTCGCCTCGATGATGTCGACGGGCCTCCAGGCGTACACGCTCGGCGTGTTCCTGAAGCCAATGACCGCGGACCTCGGCTGGTCTCGCACCGACCTGTCCTTCGGCCAGACCGTCTCGACCGCCGCTTCGGCGGTACTCGCATTCTGGGTCGGCCCGCTCCTGGACCGGCACGGCGGGCGCACCCTCATGGTGATCGGCGCCATCGCGATGGGTGCGGGGTTCGCGGCGATCGGGCAGGTGCACGAACTGTGGCAGTACTACCTGGTGAAGGGCGTGCTCGTCACCGCCGGTTCCACCTGCGCCGGCGCGCTGGTGGTGAACGTCGCCCTGTCCAACTGGTTCATCCGCCGCCGCGGGATCGCGATCGCGATCGGTGCGATGGGTGTGTCCGTCGCGGCACTCGTCGTGCCGCTCATCTCCACGCAACTGATCGAGGCGTACGGGTGGCGCACGGCCTGGGCCCTGATCGGCGTCACGATCCCGATCGTCATCGTGCCGCTCGCGATTCTCATCATGCGGCGACGGCCGGAGGACTACGGCCTGGAGCCAGACGGCGGGGGAAGCGCTCGACCGGTGGCACGGGCGCGGGCCGCTTCCATGGCTCTCCAGGGGATCCGCTGGACGCGCCGCCAGGCCCTCCGCTCACGTTCGCTGTGGATGCTCACCGCCACGTTCTCACTCGCGAGCGTGGGGCTGAGCGCACTGCTGCTGCACCTCATCCCGTGGCTTTCCGACCGAGGGCTCAGCGGCGGACAGGCCGCCAGCGCGTTCGGCATGGTGGGCCTCGCCGGGCTGATCTCGAAGCCGCTCTGGGGCATCGCCCTGGACCGCTTCAACACCTCGCACTGCGCGGCCGCTGAGTTCCTGCTGATGGCGACCGGCCTCGCCACGATGATGCTCGTGGACGGGCTCGTCCTGCTGCACCTGGCGGTGTTCATCCTGGGCATCGGCATCGGCGGCGTGACCACCGTGCAGGAGGTGGTGTGGGCGGAGTACTTCGGCCGCGCCACGATCGGCATGATCCGGGGCCTCGTACGCCCCTTCACGGTGATCGCGAGCGCGGGCGGCCCCGTCTTCGCAGCGGTCGCGTACGACGTGCGCGGCTCGTACGAGGTCGCCTTCATCGCGTTCCTGGTGACCTACGTCCTCGCAGCCGGGCTGATCCTCGTCACGCCCTACCCGACGCCACCCACCGAGGCCGGCACGACCGCGGCCTGACTTCGGACGGCACGCAGAACCGGCGCCTCACGGCGCCGGTTCTGGTGTGTGCGGTCTGCGATTGTCCGCGGCCTACGCCTTCGCGAGGTCGAACCGGTCCAGGTTCATGACCTTGTCCCAGGCCGCCACGAAGTCACGCACGAACTTCTCCTTCGAGTCGTCGCACGCGTAGACCTCCGCGAGCGCCCGCAGCTGGGAGTTCGACCCGAAGATCAGGTCCACGCGGCTGGCGGTCCACCGGACCTCGCCCGTCCCACGAGCGCGCCCCTCGAACGTCTCGCCCGAGGCGTCCGTCGCCTGCCACTCCGTGCCCATGTCGAGCAGGTTCACGAAGAAGTCGTTGGTCAACGCGCCGGGCCGGCTGGTGAAGACGCCGGCCGAGGACTGCTCGAAGTTGGCGTTCAGGACACGCATGCCGCCCACCAGCACGGTCATCTCCGGCGCGCTCAGCGTCAGCAGTTGCGCCCGGTCCACCAGGTGTTCCTCGGCGCGGCCGCGGGGTTTCGCTCCGAGGTAGTTGCGGAATCCATCCGCCCTCGGCTCGAGGTAGGAGAAGGCCTCGACGTCGGTCTGGTCCTGCGACGCGTCCGTGCGACCGGGCGTGAAGGGGACCTGCAAGGGGTACCCGGCGTCCTTCGCGGCCTGCTCAACGGCGGCGCACCCCCCCAGCACGATCAGGTCGGCGAGCGAGACCCGCTTCCCGCCACTCTGCGCACCATTGAAGTGCGCCTGGATGCCCTCCAGCGTCTGCAGCACCGAGGCGAGCCGGGCCGGCTCGTTCACCGCCCAGTCCTTCTGCGGCGCCAGGCGGACGCGCGCCCCGTTGGCCCCACCGCGCATGTCGCTGCCTCGGAACGTGGACGCCGAGGCCCAGGCGGTGGAGACCAGCTGCGCGACCGTCAGGCCCGAGCCGAGGATCGAGGCCTTGAGGGCGGCGATCTCCGGCGCACCGATCAGTTCGTGCGTAACCGGCGGCACCGGGTCCTGCCACAACTGCGGCTCCGCGGGGACCAGCGCGCCGAGGCCGCGCTCGTACGGGCCCAGGTCGCGGTGCGTCAGCTTGTACCAGGCCCGGGCGAACGCGTCCGCCAGCTCCTCCGGGTGATCGAGGAAGCGGCGCGAGATCTTCGCGTACTCCGGGTCCATGCGCAGCGCGAGGTCGGTCGTCAGCATGACGGGTGCGTGGCGCTTGGTCGGGTCGTGGGCATCGACCACCGCCTCGGCGGCGGCCGGGTCGGTCGGCACCCACTGCCACGCACCGGCCGGGCTCTTCACCAGGTCCCAGTCGTACCGGAACAGCGTCTCGAAGAAGCTGTTGTCCCAGGCGGTCGGCGTCGGCGTCCACGCACCTTCGAGGCCGCTCGTGATGGTGTCGCCGGCCTTGCCGCTGCCGTAGCTGCTCTTCCACCCGAGACCCTGCTCGGTGATGTCAGCGGCTTCGGGCTCCCGGCCGACAAGCGCGGCGTCGCCGGCGCCATGAGACTTGCCGAAGGTGTGCCCGCCGGCGATCAGCGCGACGGTCTCCTCGTCGTTCATCGCCATGCGACGGAAGGTGTCGCGGATGTCGCGCGCGGCCGCCAGCGCGATCGGCTGGCCGTTCGGGCCCTGCGGGTTCACGTAGATGAGGCCCATCTGCACGGCCGCGAGCGGGTCCTCGAGGTCGCGGTCGCCGCTGTACCGCGCGTCGCCGAGCCACGTCTCCTCGGTGCCCCAGTAGGTGTCCTCCTCGGGCTCCCAGATGTCCTCGCGCCCGCCGGCGAAGCCGAAGGTCTTGAAGCCCATCGACTCCAGCGCGCAGTTGCCCGCGTAGACCATGAGGTCGGCCCAGGAGATCTTGCGGCCGTACTTCTGCTTGACCGGCCAGAGCAGGCGGCGCGCCTTGTCCAGGTTCGCGTTGTCCGGCCAGCTGTTGAGGGGTGCGAAGCGCTGCGAGCCGGAGCCCGCGCCGCCGCGCCCGTCCTGGATGCGGTAGGTGCCGGCGCTGTGCCACGCCATCCGGATGAAGAGCGGCCCGTAGTGCCCCCAGTCGGCGGGCCACCAGTCCTGCGAGGTCGTCATCACCGCGAAGATGTCCTGCTTGAGGGCATCGAGGTCGAGCGTCTTGAACTCGGCGGCGTAGTCGAACGCCTCGCCCATGGGATCGCCCGCGGGCGGGTTCTGGTGCAGGATCCTCAGGTTGAGCTGGTCCGGCCACCAGTCCTGGTTCGACCGACCCCGAGTTCCGTCTGCCATCGGCTGCCCGCCTTCACTGTCCATGCGTGCTTCTCCTGTGCTTACCGTGTGGTCCGAGGCCGCACATCAACGTGTTGTGGAGCGCGCCTCCGGGCTCGATCGGGCGCGGCGCGGGAGCGCCGGTGCCGGCGTGACGCGGTGCCGCGTGGCGTGTGAGCCCATCTGCCCGAGTCTGGCATGCGCCCCGCGTGGACGGCAACCTCGCACCGTCGGGCTGCGCCCCCGGCCGAGGCGACTAGACACCACGCCCGGCGACTCAGAAACTCAGAGGCCGTGGCAGGGTAGCTCAGTGGTAGAGCAGCGGACTCATAAGCCGTTGGTCGGGGGTTCAAATCCCCCCCCTGCTACCACGTCGACACATAGGCAGCGGCACCGGAATCGGTGCCGCTGCTGCGTCTTCGGGCCACTCCGCATCCCGTAATACCGCACCGTCCGGACCTCTCGGGGGCGCAGCTCAGGCACGAAGGGCGGCGGTGACACTCCTCGAGGAGCGTCTCAATCTTCGTAGAGGCGACGTGCCTCATCTAGATCGAGCCGTATCACCTGCTCCCGTACCGTCTGCTCCGCCGACATGACCCTGACGTCGATCGTGCGTTCGGCTGGAAACGCCAACTGCCAGATGGTCGTGACGGTCCCGTCATCAGCCGTCTCAGAGACCATCTCGCGTGCGGGGCCGAGGTGTAGCTCGAAGGCATAAGGTTCAACCGTCCGCGGGTAGATAAGCGAACTAGGTCGGAAGTGGCCCACATGCGTGCCCCTTGTCCCGAACTGTAGGTCCTCGCGCCACTGCTCCTCCCGAAGCGGCCGTACGAAGTCTCGCTGGGCAAGCGTGAACTGCTTGAGCGATAAGTCGTCGCCCTGCGCGAGGAACTCCACTAGTGGCGACGTAGCTGCGCGTTTCCCGTAGTTCATCACGCGTACTTCGATCACCGCCTGACTGTTCTGAAGTGCAGGTACTACGGCCTTGTCGCTCGTCCAATTGCGGTCTTGGGCGAGCAGTGGGGAGCGCCATTCCACGATCAGGTCGGGCTTTTGCACTGAGGCTCGAAATTCGTGAGCGGCGAGCAGGACCGCGGCAGTCGCGACCAGAAAGCCGACGTATGTCACGAAGGTCTGCGCGGCCTGGAGTCGATCTGTTCGGCTCCAACCCTGAAGGATCCAATTCCCCTCGACCATGCCAAGCGCGGCGAGGCCGGTCAGAATGGCGACAATCACTATGCAGACAGCCAAGACGGTTGGGATGTTCATCGCCTTCGCCATCTTGCTCCGAACGCGCTCCCAGGCACGAGGACGCCTGCAACCTGTACTGCAACACTCGTCGCGACGAGTAGAGCAACAAAGCGCAGCGCCCGAACCCGACTCATTCGCAGCACTCTATACGCGAAAGAGGCCTCAAGAGGTCGGGTCACGGACGTCCACGGACCTGCGCGGCGCGGAGCAACCGGGGGCAAAGCCGAGAAGCAATCGGGAACCAGGCGTGGACAGGCCAGAGCCACGCGCAGACAGACAGCGGAAACGGGCGCCATCCGCTGGCCACCACCACGGTGCCCACCGTGAAGACAGGCGGGAACTCCACGTCGTGCGTAGAATCCGTACATCGTGGATGAGGTTCATCGTCGCCTGGAACGCATCTATGCCGCGCTCGGCGCGACGATCGAGCGTGACCTAACGAAGTTCGAACCCACCGTGACCATTACCGAGCGACGCCTAACGATCTCGCAGGATTTTCGCGGTGGCATGACCGACGCCGAGATTGAGAATCGGGCCCATCAGTTGATTCACAACATCGCCAACTGCACGGAGATTCTGGCCCGCTGGGCTAATGATCGCGGCCAGGCGACGACGCCCATCGATCGGGCCCTCGCCAAATCCGTGCCTTTGCAGCTGATGAAGGACCTCTCGAACAATGACAAGCACGGCTATCCACTGCGGTTCAGTCGCTCGGGCCGCTCACCACGACTTGCCAATGTGAAGCGCGTCGCGGGGCTCCGCTCCGGCCCGGACAATGGCGGAGCCAGCCTGATGATGCCGATATATGGCCCGAACGCAGGCAAGCTCGTGGGTTCGGGGGACGTCAGCGTTTTCATCACCGGCGAGATCGTGGACGACGGCGACGGGAAGGTCGCCGACCTTCGCGAAACCCAACTTGAGGCGATTGGTGCGCTCGAAGAGGCCGCGCGGACAATGGGTGTCCAGTTCTGACCCGGTTGGCTAAGCACTCATCCAACTGAATCCACAGCCTCCGCCTCGGTCGCTGTTCACCTTGCACATCTCAAGCAGAGTCGCGGGCCCAGCGGCAGGTACCACCCGCGCCCCACACCCACAGCTGCCCCACACCCCCTTCCCCGACTCGATACGCTCGTACGAGAAGGTGAGGTGGACGCGTGACCCTCGATGCTGCCCGTGGATCCCGTTTGCGTGCGTTCAACCTGGCCGCCGGCCTGGTCCATGCCCTGCAGGGCGCCGCGATCCTGGCCCTGGCGACCGACTTCACCCTCCCGGTAACCGGCACCTTCATGGAGGGCCCGCCCGGCACCCCGGCCGGCGATCCGGTCGTGCTCGCCGACGTCCCGTTCGCCCTCGGGATTGCCGCGTTCCTGTTCATGTCCGCGATCGCCCACTGGCTGATCGCGGCCCCCGGCATCTACGGCTGGTACCGCGCGAACCTGGAGCAGTCACGCAACTACGCGCGCTGGATCGAGTACTCCTTCAGCGCCACCTTGATGATGGTGCTGATCGCGATGCTGACCGGCATCAGCGACGTCGCCGCGCTCGGTGCGATCGCCGGCGTCAACGCCGCGATGATCCTGTTCGGCCTGCTGATGGAGCACTACGAGCGTCCCGGGCGGCCCGGCTGGCTCCCGTTCTGGTTCGGCTCGCTGGCCGGGGCCGTGCCGTGGCTGGTGATCGGGGTCTACCTCTGGTCGCCACAGGTGGCCGCCACCCCGCCGGGCTTCGTGGTGGGGATCTACGTCTCGCTCTTCGTCTTCTTCAACGCCTTCGCCGTGAACATGTGGCTGCAGTACCGGCAGGTAGGCCCGTGGCGGGACTACCTGTTCGGCGAACGCGCGTACATCGTCCTGAGCCTGACGGCGAAGTCGGCGCTCGCGTGGCAGGTCTTCGCGGGGACCCTCGCGCCGACCTGACGCGCGTCGCGCCCTGCGGGGCTGCTGGGCCTATCGCTCCGCTAGCCCAGCGAGATCTCGCGGAGGTCGAGCGGGACGACGAGCCGGGCGCCGGTCAGCGCCTGCACCTCCTCGACGCTCCAGCCGGGGGCGATCTCGCGGAGGACGACCCGGCCGGCCTCGATGTCCATGACGGCGACGTCCGTGACGATGCGGTCGACGCACGCCACCGCCGTCAGCGGCATCGTGCAGCGCTCCACCACCTTCGGCTCTCCGTCGCGAGTGGTGTGGTACATCATCCCGACCGTCCGCTTCGCGCAGGTGGCGAGGTCCGGCGCACCGCCGAGGTTCCCGGCAATCTTGCCGGGGACGTGCGTGTTGGCGAGGTTGCCGGCGGCGTCCACCTGCAGCCCGCCGAGCACGGTGATGTCGATGTGGCCGCCTCGGACGATCGCGAATGACTCGTCGTGGCTCAGGAACGTCATCCCCGGCGCGGCCAGCACCGGCCGGTTTCCGACGATGAACACGTACGGGTCGACCTCCGACCGGTCCTGGGCGAGCCGGCCGTTCCCGAGCAGCCCGTGCTCGGAGTGCAGGATCACCTCGCGCCCCTCGGGAACGTACGAGGCGCAGGTGAGCGGCAGCCCAATGCCGAGGTTCACGACGGCGCCGTCCTGGAACTCGCGCGCCACCACCATCGCCATCACGGACAGGTCCAGGCGCTCAGGCATCGCGTCGTCTCGCTTCGGTGGGTGCGGTCAGCATGGCGTGTCCCACGAGGGGATCGGGGTGGACGGCCGCACGACCACGCGCTGCACGTACACGCCGGGCGTGTGGATCGCCTCCGGCCCGAGCTCGCCGAGCGGCACGACCTCCTCCACCTCCGCAATGGTGACGCGGGCGGCGCCGGCCATCGTCTGGTTGAACGTGCGGGGGCCGCGGAAGACGAGGTTGCCGAGGCGGTCCGCCCGGTACGCGCGGACCAGCGCGAAGTCGGCCGGCAGCGCCGTCTCCATGACGTGCGGCACGCCCCCGAAGTCGCGCACCTCCTTGCCCTCGGCGGTGGCGGTGCCCGGCCCGACCGGGGTGTAGAAGGCGGCGATGCCGGCCTTTGCGGCGCGGATGCGCTCCGCGAGCGAGCCCTGGCCGATCAGTTCGAGTTCCACCTCGCCACGCTCGAGGGCGCGCTCGAACGGCCACACCGTCTCGCGGCCGGTGCCGGCGGGGAAACTCGTGATCAACTTTCGCATCCGGCCGAGGTCGGCGAGCAGGCCCAGGTCCCAGTAGTCCAGCGGCCAGTCCACGAGCGGCGCCATCTGCGCCCGCAGCCGCGCCGCGATCTCGACGCCCGTCCCCGCCGAGGTGGACGCGAACGTCAGGCCAGACGCGCCCTGCCGGGCGAGCGCCGCGATCAGGTAGGAGGGCATGTTGAAGGGCGAGGCGAAGCCTCCGCAGTGGATCATCGCCCCGGAGGGGATGTCCGCGACCGCTTCATCGAACGTAGCGACGACCTTGTTGATCACCCGCGACTCCCGCCCTCGGACGTGCGTCAGTGCGCGATCTGCATGCCGCCGTCGATGCGGAGCGAGATGCCGGTGATGAAGCGTGCTTCGTCCGAGTGCAGGAACAGCGCCGCGTAAGCCACGTCCCAGGCGCTACCCATCCGCTTCCCCAGGGGGATGCGCGCGTCGCGCTCGGCGACGACCTGCTCGCGAGGCGTCCCCGCCGCCACGCGTGACTCGATCGCCATCGGCGTGTTCATCAGGCCGGGGAGGATCGTGTTCACGCGGATCAGGTCGCCCGCGTACTGACCGGCCAGTTGCTCCGTCAGCCCGACCACCGCCATCTTCGAGGTCTTGTAGCCCACCCACGGGTAAGCGTGCGACGCGGCCGCCGAGGAGATGTTGATGATCGAGCCGCCGCCCTGCGCGCGCATCACCGGGATCGCCCACTTACAGGCGAGCCACATGCCGCGCACGTTGATCTGGAAGATCCGGTCCCACGCCTCCACGCTCAGGTCGGTCGCCGGTGCGTCGCCGATCGCGAGGCTGGCGCCGACGTTGTTGTGCAGCAGATCGAGCCGCCCGAAGTGCGCCGTCGCCGCCTCGATCGCGGCGCGGACGTCGGCCTCCTCGCGCACGTCGGCGGCGACCGCCTCGGCGGTGCCGCCCTCGCCGCGGATCGCGTCGACCGTGTCCTGGGCGCTCGCGAGGTCGCGGTCGACGACAAGCACCTTCGCGCCCTCACGCGCCAGCAGCATGGACGTCGCGCGCCCATTGCCGATCGTGGCGCCCGGCGTCTGGCCGCCGCCCATCACCACCGCCACCTTGTCCTGCACCCGGCCGGCCATGCGTGTTCCTTCCCGCGTCCATCACGAACACCGGCGATGGTAGAGGACACGCCGACCCTCCGGAGGGGACCAACACCCACGAGTCAGCCGGCGTGAACCTGTACCCCCTCCACCCGCAGCCGCTCCCTTGTGCGCGGCGGCGCGGTGAGGGTCGGTAGATCGAGGACAGGTGGCACCGTGCCGTGGCTGGTGATCGCAGATCTTCGCGGGGACCCTCGCACCGACCTGAGACAACCGCGCGCGTCCGAGGCGCCCGCACCCCTCCCTGCTCGCAAGCCGCATCGCGGCTGGTGCGTCACCGCACCGGGATCGGCATCCCGTCGACGAGCGCCTGCGCCACGTCCACGGTGCGGATCTCCGCCTCCGACTCCCGTCCGAAGCCGCACGAGCCCGGGTTGGGATCGCGGGTCGTGGTGCCCTCAAACGAGACGGCGTGGTCCGCGTGGTAGTGGTTCGCATCGCAGTTGTCCGGGCCGGCGATGCGGAACTGGATCAGCGGGTAGTGCTCGCCCTCGTACACCAGCACCGGCACGCGCACGTAGCCCGGGCGCTCCGGATCTCCCGAGCCGACCTGGATAACCTCGCCACCACCACCCGAGGGCGTCTCGGTCGGCGGCTGTAGGCCGGTGGTGCCGGTCGGGGTGGGGTCGACGAGGGCGACGCACTGGAGGTCGAAGAGGTAGTCGTCCTGGTTGTGGGCGACACCGTTCTTCCCCGCCGGGTTCTGGTTCCCGTCCAGTGCGATCTTGCCGAGTTCGGAGAGCGCATGACGCGCGCTCACACGGACCTCCGCGGTACCCGGGGAAGTGGCGCGGACGGGGATCGTCAGGACGTTGGCGACCTGCCACTCGCCCTCGGTGATGCGTTCGGCACAGCCGCTGATCGTCACCACGAGCGCCGGCGAGACAGTGCGATCCATGTTGGCGTCGAAGCGGACGAGGACGAACCCCTCGCCGCCGACGAACAGCGGCTCGTCCGGGCCCGTGTCCACCACCGAGGGTGAGAGCACCGTGCCGTCGTCCGGGCTGCCGTCGACGTAGCGGAAGCCGGCGGAGAAGCCGCCCTCCGCGAACGCCCGAGACGCCTCCCTCAATTCGCCGTCGCGCTCCTCGCCGGTCAGGCGCTGCCACAGCCGGTTCGTGTCCGGTGTGGCGATGTTGCAGGACGTGGTTGGCTCGTAGCCGAAGAACTCGCGCGCGTTGAACGCGCCGGCGAGCGTGATCGAGTAGCACGAGGCGGAGTGGACAATGGTGTCCGCACTCTGCCAGTGATTGCGGATCCCCTGCGGCGTGGCGGAGAGCCACCAGGTGCCGTCCGCCTCCTTCCACCAGGAGATGTCACCGGCGTCGTACACCGCACGCAGCGCCGTCAGGGCGTCAGCGACGAGGGCGTTCGTGGCGAACGACTGCAGGGACAGGCCGGTCGCATCGCTGTGGGTCGCGTAGTAGACGGCGCCGGACCGGCTCGTGGCCCGGAACGCGTTCCAGCCGGAGCCTGCCGGCTGCACATGGTCATAGAAGTTGTAGATGCGGACTTCGTAGTTCTCCTTCTGGAGGGCCGTGATGAAGCCCTGCGCGTCCGTCCAGTAGAGCGTCACCATCACCCACGCCTTCTTCGAGGCCGGGGTCTTCGAGGACGTGGCCGCGCCCTGCTCGTCGCCCCCGGACGCCCCAGACGCGGCGCGTCGGTCGGCAATCGAGTGCGGACGCGCGCCCGGCACCGGCGGCACCAGGCGCGCCGAGGTCTCGCGCGGCTCGTAGTGCGCGATCACCTCGTCGACGATCGACTCATCCTCGTAGATCGCGAGGAGCGCGGAACGCTGCTGCTCACCGGACAGGCCGATCGCGCGGTCCGTGTCCTCCAGCAGCGTCGGCACGCTGGGCGCCGGGATCATGAGCGTGGTGCCGCTGGCCGCGACCACGAGGCCGCCACCGCTCTCGAGGTGCGCGCGGATCGACGTTGCCACCTCGGTCGCCGCGGCGGTGCGCTCCTCGTCGGAAGCATCGCGGCTCGCGTTGTCGACCGGCTCAGGCACGAGCGACGCGGCGAAGCCGGTGCTGTCGGTCACGGTGATCCTGGTGACACCTGCGGCCTCGCTCACCTCCACCCCGGACACGTCGGCGCGGCCCTGCACGGCGGCTACCGCAGCGTCCACGCCGGCCGAGCCACCGCCCGCGCCGAGGTACGCGAGGCGCGCGAGCTCGACGAGCTTGAAGGCGTCCAGCGTCGCGTTCGCGTCGACCGGTTCAGGCGCGGGGGCGGGCGGGCGCTCGAACGAGGTGGACCGGGCGCCGTTCACCTGGACGGTCGCACCCTGCACGGTGACCTCGTACGGCGGAGCGAGGAGCGCGCCAGTGATGATCACGCGCGGCTGGTCCACGTCGACGCCGGCAGCGGCGGGGCCCGCCCCGTCCTCGTCGTCCCCGCCGCCGCTACAGGCGACGACGAAGGCAATGAGCAGGAGCGAGGCGGCACGCACCGACCACCGACTGAACAGCCCTGGGCGCATCTGGGACTCCATCATCGAGCCGCGGGACACCGAGCATGGACGGCACCGTGCGGCAACATGCCACCAACCGCCGCATCCTACCGCGCGCGGCGAGCGCTGCGGCGCCCACGCGAAACGCATCGTTCCGCTAGCCCAGCGAGATCTCGCGAGGTCGGGCGGGAAGATCACGGCACAGCGCCCCGTCAGGAAGTGCCGGTCAGAAGGTACTCGTCAGGAAGGGCGGGTGAGGCGTGGGTCGCCGTCCGGTACCACGACCATGTGGAACCACGTGCACTTCGGGAACGCAGAGGTTTCCAGCGGCACGTCCTGGCCCTGCGCCAGCGCGAGGGGGATCGAGGCGTCGCCGACGGGGAACGTGCCGCACGGCTCCGGACGCCACTGGTCATGCCGGCCACAGAGGCCCCGGCCGTCCTCCTGCGGGCGGAAGGCGGAGCAGCGGAAGCGCGTCGCGGAGAGCCAGCCGAGGTCTTCCGCCTGATGCGTACGGTCGCGCCAGACACCATCGACCCGTTCGAGGGGAATGATCAGCGGCTCGCCACACTGCTCGCGGTACTGGTCCGGCGGCAGCGTGCCCCACGCCCAGAAGCCGTCCGTGCGTCGCGAGTCACAGCAGTCGCCGCAGCCGTTGCACTCGAGCGCGCGGGCGGCCTCCAGCGTGACGTACCGAAGGGGCTGAAGGGGAGCGTCGTGCTCGGTCATCGGTGCCGTGTTCCGGTAGAGCGCCGGGGCGGCGCCTGATCGAACGTACCAGACGCGCGCGGCCCGGACGCGCCGAGGGCGCCCATACGGGCGCCCTCGGTCGGTCGGAATCTGGTCAGCCTAGCGGCGTCGGTCAGGAGCGACCTTGAACCGCCGCGCACCCAGCACCAGGGCCACCGTCATCGCGGCCAGGAAGCCGGTGAGCAGCAGTGACGTCCCCGTGGGGCCGGAACCGCCGCTTCCCGTCTGGGCCGGCGTCGGCACCACCGGGGTCGCCGTAGGGGCAACTGTCGGCACAGCCGTCGGGGCGACCGTCGGCACAGCCGTCGGGGCAACCGTCGGCACAGCCGTCGGGGCAACCGTCGGCACAGCCGTCGGGGCGACCGTCGGCACAGGCGTCGGGGTCGCCGTCACAGCCGCGACGAGGTTCGTGACTGTGGCCGTACAGGTCACCAGCGCGCCGCCGCCGTTACCGGAGCCGTTGCACTGGTCAACGTTGATGGCGCGCGTTGCGGTCTGAGTCGACCCCGCTGCGACCGTACAGATGAAGCCAACGCTCGTCCCGCCGTTGCCCGAGCCATTGCACTGGCCCACGGTGGCGGCGGTGACGGAGGTCACACCGGGCGTGTTCACCGGCGTGCAGGTACCCGGCGCGCCGGTACCAGTAATCACCGATCCGATGCACTGGTAGACAGTGGCGCTCGTGACTGCGGCCGCCGGTGGCGCGTCCCAGATGTTGGTGACCGTCGCGGTACAGATGACCACGCCACCACCACCATTACCGGAGCCGTTGCACTGCTGGACAGTGGCCACCACGTCGGCGGATGTGGTGGTGGTCGTGGTGCAGGTGCCTCCACCGGCCGAGATCACCCCAGCCGCGCCCACACACCGGGTGGCGGTGACCGTGGACGGGGCGGAGGGCTCAAGGTTGCCGGTCACACCACTGACGTAGTTCACCACCACCACGGTGCAGGCGATGCCCTGGCCACCCACGTTGCTGGCGGTGTCGTCGTTGCACTGGTTGATCGGCGCGGCAACTGCCTCGGCGGACGAGGCCGGGCCCAGGAGGCTGATCGCCAGCACCGCGATGGCCAGCGCGACGAGCACGCCCGGTGCGAACCATCTGCGATTCAGCCGCGTATGGGGTGAACGGGGGAGGATTTGTGACATATGAACTCCATTCCAGCGAGACGACTATCGTCACAATGACGTCACAGTAGCGTCACAGCCGTGAACGCCGCCGGACCACCGTCACGCCCCTCGAGCCGGAGTCTACCTCCTGCACGCGTCCCACGCTCTGCGGACGGCGCCACCGGCAACCGCTCATGCGCGTGCGCTGCAAAGCGGAGACCTCACGATCCGGCCGTCTCCCCGACACCGCAATCCGGCCGACACAATCCCCGCTTAACTTCTGCGAAGAGAAGTGACGCACATGTAACGCTCCCGTCGCGATTATGCGTTGGCTGAAGAGGCGGAACATCCGCCCGAAACAGAAACCACCCGGGAGTCTGACAGGCGCTGACGATCGGGCTCACTCGCACCCGGCGGCTGGCTGGGACATGTACAATTAGGCAGTCGCAGGTTCCTATAAGTAAGTAGGTAGTCGAGGTCCGTCGAACGCGAGACCGCTCATGCCACGAACCACCCCGACAACGCCCGCACCTTCCGACCGCAACGACATCCGCCTGTCAATCCTTGGCGGTTTCCAGTTGCACGCAGGCGACACCACCGTCCTATCACTCGCCCCGGAAGCCCAGCATCTGCTGGCCTTCCTCGCGCTGCGCGACCGCGTGGTCTCCCGCTCCGCCATTGCCGGGACGCTCTGGGCGGAAGCCAGCGAAGCGCACGCCTTCGCCAGCCTCCGGTCCGCGCTCTCGCGTCTACCGCCGATCGCGCACGAGGTGATCACGGTCACCGGCGCCGAGTTGGCGCTGGCGCCGCACGTCGTCGTCGACCTCCACGAGGCGCGGGCGCTCGCCCGCCGCCTGCTCGACCCGGAAACGGAGCCGAGCGCGGGCGACCTCAGCGTCGAGGCGATCACACTCCTGTCGGAGGACTGCCTCCCCGACTGGTACGACGACTGGGCGATCATGGAGGCGGAGGAGTGGCGACAGCTCCGGCTGCACGCCCTGGACGCGCTCGCACAGCACCTCCTGGCTGCCGGCCGGTTCGGGGACGCCGTGCTGGCCGCCCTGGCCGCGACACGCGCCGACCCGTTGCGGGAGAGCGCATGCACCACGCTGATCCGGGTGCACCTGGCGGAGGGCAACCAGTCCGAGGCCCTGCGCACCTTCCAGCAGTACCGCACGCTCCTGGCGGACGAGCTCGGCATCGAGCCGACCCCGGCCCTGCGCGCCCTGCTGCCCGACTCCGAGGCGTCGTGACGCCTGCGTGACGTGCCGTGGCGCACGGTTTTCTCATGGAATCCGAGCGAACCGCCGTCCTGATCATTCGGGCGTGGGTTGAGCCCCACCCCGCCGCACCCCTCCGCGCGAACATCCGCCGGACCACGGATGTCGCCGGGGGATTTCAGAGCACCCTGAACGTGACGGAATCTGACGTGATTGCCGGCATCGTCCAGCAATGGCTGCGCGACGTGCAGGCCGCCGGGGGCGGAAACGTCTCCACCGGGGTGGTCACGGCACCGTAATGCCCCGCTGAGGGCCGCTCAGCCGAAAGAGGTACACTATGTCTGACAAGCGCACCGGCATGAAGGCAAAGAAGCCCGTGACCCCGAAGGTAACTTCGGGTACCTCGGACGCCTCACCGGAACGGGTGACCGGATCCCCGCCAGCACGATCCGGATCCTCACGCTGAACAACCGCGTCCGGATCCTCATTCAGGCAGTCGCGCAGCGCGCGACAGGAGGATTCATCATGACCAACTCGTCCCCCGAAACCACGCACCACCGCATCCAGGTCGGCAACCTCGGCCCCGGTGCGACCGAGCCCGTCTTACGCGGGCTCTTCCTGCCCTACGGCCCCATCATCTCGTACGACCGTCCGGTCGACTCCGGCACCGGGCGTCCCGGTCGCTTCGTATACATCGAGATGGCCTCCGCCGACGCGGCTGCGGCCGTAGCCGGCCTGGCCGGCCACGAGATCGGCGGCAAGGTGCTGATGCTCACCGCCACGGAGACCGTGCCCGAGGATGCAGACCGCCACGCCCGATCCGCGCAGCCGCGCCGGACGGTGCTCCCCCCGTCCACCGCCGCCAGCGCCCGGGCGGACGGATCCTCCGTCCTCTAACGCCCAGGGCGGCCCAACCGCCCCCCGCGACGATCGCCAGAAGAGACGCCCCTGTGGGCGTCTCTTCTGGTTCAATGCACCAGCACGAAGGGACACGGACATGGGCAAGTTGGACGGCAAGGTCGCGCTGGTCACCGGCGCGAGCCGCGGCATCGGCCAGGGGATCGCGGAGTTCTTCGCACAGGAGGGCGCGAAGGTCGTATGCGCCGCCCGCACCCTGCACGAGGGTGACCACATGCTGGACGGGTCGCTCGACCGCACGGTCACCCGCATCAAGGACGCCGGCGGCGAGGCGATCGCGGTGACGGCGGATGTCTCCAGCGAGGACGACTGCAACCGCATCGTGGAGGAGGCGAAGGCCGCCTTCGGCTCCGTGGATGTCCTCGTGAACAACGCGGCGCTGAACTACTACATCCCGATCGTGGACTACCCCGCCAGCCGCTGGATGCGCGCGTTCGCTGTGAACCTCCACGGCCCGTTCATGCTCTCCAAAGCCGTGCTGCCGGACATGATCGCGAAGCGCAGCGGCGCGATCGTGAACATCTCCTCGGTCGGCGCCATCGGCCCCGGCCGCGGTCCCTACCCGGACGCAGGCGGCCGAGGCGCGCGCGGCGGCACGATGTACGGTGCCTCCAAGGCGGCGCTGGAGCGCTTCACGCAGGGCCTCGCGCAGGAGGTCTACGAGCACGGCGTCACGGTCGCCTGCTACTCCCCCGGCGTCGGCGTGGCGACGGAGGGCACCGTCCACTTCGGCCTGAGCAAGAGCCTGGACGACCCGGACCGCGAGCCGATGTCCATGATGACCCGGGCCGCGCTGCTCCTGGCCACGGAGCCGCTGGACAAGGTCACCGGCCGCGTCACCTACAGCCAGGAGATTCTGCAGGAGTTCGGCTGGATCACCAACGGCGTCGGCCTGGGCATCACCCTCCCCGGCTCCGGCTTCTCCCGCATGTAGTCGCCCGCCTCGGCGAGCACGCACGAAGGGCGCCCTCGCGGGCGCCCTTCTCGTTTCCGGCGTCCAGCGGTTAGCCGATCGCGCGGCTCGCGCGGAACGCGGCGATCTGGTCGGCGGTGTAGCCGGCGGACGCCAGGATCGCGTCCGTGTCCCGCCCCAGCGGCGGCGAGGCGGACCGCACCTTCGGCGGCGTAGCGCTCATCCGGTGCGGCGGCGACACCATCGACTGCGGCCCGGAGAGGTCGTGGTCCACGTGGACCACGTACCCGTTCTCGATGATCTGCGGGTGCTGATCCAATTCCTCCGTGAAGTTCAACTCGCCGCACGGCACCCCGGCAGCCTCGAACAACTCGACCCAGTGCTCGGAGGTCTCGGCCGCGATCATCTTCTCCACGCGGGCGGTGAGGGCGTTGCCGTCCTCGATCGTCTGCGGGTCGCGCGGGTTGTAGGCGGGGTCGTGGTCGCGGCGGTCGTACTCGATGCCCAGTACGTCGCGCATCTTCTGCCGGAGCGAGGCGGAGAGGTTGCCGACGGCGATCGCGCCATCCTTCGTCAGGTAGTTGCGGTAGTAGATGTTGCCCAGCTGCGCCACGGCCAGCCGCTCCTGCCGCCGCTTCACGATCTCCGCATAGCCCTCGCCCCGCTCCCGCGCCGCCTTCGCGTCGGCCAGGAACGCCGTGCGCACCAGTTCGTCCGCGGCCGGGAGGGACATGAACGAACCGCCGAGGAAGTTGAGCGCGTTCACCAGCAGCGACGTCTCGACCAGCTGGCCCTCGCCGGTCTTCGCCTTGTGGTACAGCGCGGCGCATGTGCCCCACGCGATCGCGTACCCCGTGGCGAAGTCCGCCGTGGCGGTGCCACCGGGCAGCACCGGATTGCCGTTCTCATCGAACCGGCCGCCGGCGGCGGTGAAGCCGGAGACGCCCTGCGCCACGATGTCGTAGCCGGGCTTCATCGCCCACGGGCCCTTCCGGCCGAAGGCCGTGGAGTCCACGTAGATCAGGTCCGGCTTGATCGCGCGCAGCGTCTCGTAGTCGATGCCCAGGCGAGCCGGGACGTCCGGGCGGTAGTTGCTCACCACCACGTCCACGTCCTTCACGAGCCGGTGCACGATCGCTTGCGCCTCGGCGGTGTTCAGGTCGAGCGCGATCGACTGCTTGCCGCGGTTCAGCGACTGGTAGGTCTTCGACTCCAGCGGCATGAACTGCGCATACACGCGCCACGGCTCACCGCCCAGCGGCTCCACCTTCATCACCTCGGCGCCCTGGTCGGCCAGGAGCATGCATCCGAGGGGCCCGGCGATGATCTGCGTGAACTCGAGAATGCGGACGCCTGATAGCGGACCGGACACGTGAGCCCTCCTCCAGCGCGCGGCCGGCGAGGGATGCCGGGGGACCTGCGCGACGGGCGGACGGTATCACGACTGTCATCCGGGAAGGGCACGCCGGGACGGCAGCGGACAGGCGTTACGCGGCCGGCACCACCAGGCCGGACGCGGTCACGAACTCGTCGGCGCGCTTGAGGATCCCTGCCACGCCGCCGGCGGCCTGCAGCGCGTTGCGGACGCGCGGGTGCGACCAGTCCTGCTCCACCCCGGCGCGGGAGTCCGGGTCCATCCCGTCGGTGATGCGGTGGGCGTGCGCGAAGCGGGCAGCACGACGCACGACGGTCGCGAGGCGCATCCCCGCCGGGTCGTCGCCGGACCGCGGTCCATCATGCGTGGAGACCGCCTCGCAGAGGGCTTCCGGGAATTGCCACTGCCGCGCGATGAACCCGCCCGTTTCGGCGTCCGAGAAGCCGAACAGCTCGCGTTGCACCTCGTGCAGGTTCTGCCCGCTCCGGCGGGCGACGCCCACGGCGAGCTGGAGCCAGGATGGCCGGAACTGCGCCCACGCCAGGCGGCCCACGTTGTGGACCACGCCCGCCATGAACGCCTCGTCCTTCTCGCAGTCCAGCAGTTCCGCAAGCGCCGCCGCGAAGCTGGCGACGGCGAAGGAGTTCTTCCAGAAGGCGGGGTAGTCGAAGTCCGGCTTCGTGACGATGGACGCGTCCACCACGCAGGAGGCGACCGCCAGCGAACGCAACTCGCGGAACCCCAGCAGCACCACGGCGTCCCGCAGCGTGGTGACGCGGCGCGGCATCCCGTAGACCGGCGAGTTCGCCAGGCGCAGCAGGCGCACGCTCAGCGCCTGGTCCACGCGGATCAGTTCCGCCAGGTGCTGGGCGGAGAACTGCTCGCCCTCGGACATGGAGAGGACCCGCGCAGCAATCGCCGGCAGGGGACGAATGTCGCGGATCTCCGCGAGCAGCGCGTCCAGTCGTTCCTGTTGCTCGGGCGGGAGTTCTCCCGAGACCGGTGCCTCTTCCATAATGTTGCCGCCTGTCGAACACCCCAATCATCGGCGGCCTTCGGGCCCCTCCGCAGCCCGCGGGGACGAGCCGGCCAGTAAACGAGAGGAGCGCCCCTGCGGGCGCTCCTCCAGACGGACGGCTGATCCGTGAGGGCTAGCGGAACGGCCCCTTGTGGGCGATCCCGGCCGCGGTCAGGATGTCCTTGTCGTAGACCACGTTGCCCGTGTACTTGTCCGCGGGCTGCTCGCAGATCCAGACGGTCGCCTGCCCCATGTCGTCCGCGGTCTCGAAGTTGAGATCCGGGTTTTCACGGCTGTTGGAGGCCATCCGGTTGCCGGGGGTGCGCACGCCGGTCCTCGGCGAGAGCACATTCACCGAGATGCCGTCGCGCTGCAGCATCGCTCCCTGGCGCTGCGAGAAGTGCTCCAGCATCGCCTTCTCGCCACCGTAGAAGATGTCCCCGCCCCGGTTCTGCTGCTCCTCCGTGTACGGGCCCGGCCCGAGGGGGATCGCGCCGACCGAGGAGATGTTGACGATGTGCCCGCCACCGGCCGCCCGCATGTGCGGGATCACGTCGCGCATCGCCAGGATGTAGGAGCGCACGTTGACCTCAACACTGAGGTCGATGTGGTTCTCCTTCACGGTCTCCAGGCTGCCAGGCACGAAGATCGCGGCGTTGTTCACCAGGATGTTCAGCTTGCCCCAGTGGTCGACGACCTTCTGGACGGCGCCCTTGATGCTCTCCGGGTCGCGCATGTTCAGCACGACCGCGAGCGCCTCGCCGCCTTCGTCGATGATCTCCTTCGTCACGGAGTGGATCGTCCCCGGCAGTCGCGGGTCCTTCACCTCTTCCGTGCGCGCGGCCACGGCGACCTTCGCCCCCGCCCGCGCGAGGTACTTCGCGATGTCCGCGCCGATGCCCCGGCTGGCGCCGGCGACGAGCGCGACCTGTCCGTTCAGTGGCATATCTGTCTCCCTCTCCTCTTCACGCAGCGCCCGGCGTCACCGGGTGCGGCAGTCAGCGCTTCGCGTTGTCCCACGAAGCGATGCGGTCCATGGTCACACGGGCGAAGGAGCGGCCGGGCCGCGCCTCTGTCGGCAGTTGGTCCTCGGCGACACCGCGCGCACGGGCGCCGGCGCGGGTGAGTTCCAGGCAACCCGCCGGGTCTTCCACCAGCGTGGCGTTGCCGCGGATCACCACGCCCTTCAGGTCAGACATGTTCGTCCCGGCGTCAATCGCCAGGCTCACCTTCGGGTTGCGCCGCACGTTCGCCTCGCGCTGCCCGCGCATGTTCAGGATGATCTCGTCACCCAGGCGGAAGTAGCCCAGTGGCACGACGTGCGGGTAACCGTCCGGCCCAACGGTTGCCAGGCGCGTCCACGGCGGCCCGTTATCTAGCCACGCGTACACCTCTTCGCGCGTCATCTCTGCCATCTGTCTGTCTCCTCGTGTGTTGCTCTGCCGGTAGCCCGGCCGAAAGGTGACGGTAACCGCCGGCGCTACTTGAGCAGCGCTTCCAGCCAGCGGCCGACCTCCTTCGGGTCGCCCGGCGGCATGTAGAGCATCTGGATGTCCGCCCCCAGGGCGGCGCGCTCCTTCAGTTGCTCGCGGACCTCCTCGATCGGCCCGATCACCTGGCAGGAGCGCACCATCTCGTCCGAGATCGCAGCGATGGAGCCCTCCGCGTCCTGGTTCGCCCAGGCCGCGCGCGACTTCGCGACGTCGTCGGCGAAGCCGTTGCGCTCCAGCATCTGCCAGTAGAAGACGCCCATGCGGTTGATGTAGTACTGGAGCAGCCGGCGCCCCTCGCGCCAGCGCGCCTCGTCCTCCGCGGTGCCATCGAGCACCGCGACGCGCGTGTACGGCGCGACGGTGAAGATCTTGCCGCTCAGCCCTGCCTCGGTCGCTCCCGCCTGCAGGTCGGTGCGGAGCGCCTCAAACAGGTGCTTCGGCCAGTGGATCGGGAAGATGCCGTCCGCGATTGCACCGGTCTGGCGGATCGACTTCGGGGTGATCGCGGCGATGTAGACGGGAATCTTGGTCCGGGGGCGGTGGTAGTCCAGCCGGAAGCCGCGCTGGAGGTTGAAGATCTCGCCCGAGTAGTTCAACTTCTCGCCGCTGATCAGGATGTCGAAGATCTCCACGTATTCCTTCAGCCGCGTCAGCGGCTTCTGGAACGGCACGCCGTGGAAGTGCTCGATCACCTGCGCGCCGGACGAGCCGAGGCCGAGCAGCATGCGGCCTTCCGACATCTCCTCAAGCGTGGCGAAGTCCTGCGCCATCGCCGCCGGCGTGCGCGAGAAGCAGTTGAGGATCGACGTGCCGATCGTGACCTTGCTGGTGTTCAGCGCGATCGCGGCCAGCCACGGGATCGCAGACTTACCCCACGCCTCGCCGGTGGAGATCAGTTCCACGCCCAGGTCTTCGGCGATCCGGACCTTCTCGAGGCCCTCGCGCCAGTCGTCCCCGGTGCCTGCCAGCAGCCCCAGCCTCATCGCAGCCTCCCCCGCCTCGCTCGCGCGTCTCGCGGCGCGCGCATGGTACGCCGCGAGGTCGAGGGCGGGGGAGGTTGCGAACGGCGCTCCGGACTAGCCCCAGAACTTCCACCACGGGGTGTCCCGCTCCGGGGGCGCCTCCGCGAGCCGTTGCGACAGGCTGGAGGGGGCCCGGGGGATCTGGCGGACGATGGAGGGGATGAACTCGAAGAGCACGGACACCTCCTCGGCGTTCAGTTCGGAACGAGCGACGGTCTGGACCACGGTCGCGCGCCGCATCGCCGTTTCCGCGGGCATGCCGTCGAAGACGTGGTCCCACGCCTGCGACATCGAGCGAGCGAGGTCCATGTCCTCCCCGGCGAGCCGCAACCACGCGCGGAGGCGGCTCGCGGTGAAGGAGTGCAGGGTCGCCTCATCCAGCGCGTACTCGGCTCGGACCATGCCATCCATCGCCGACGTGCGCTGGTCCTCGGGGAGCGACATCACCTCGCGCAGCAGGTCGCACATCGGGCCGACCCGGTCGGCCTCGGGCAGGCTCGCAAGACCTCCCCAGGTCGTCCCCGCCTGTGCACCGCCGGCCATTCCACTGGAAGTAGTGGTCATCCCACCCTCCCTTTCGGCTACGAACCCCGGCGGGCCGGCAACACCCGCCTGCATTACAAACATGATAATGGGGAGGGGGAAGGAATAGGCTGCCGGTCCCGGCGGTCTAGACCGCCTCGGTAAGATGGGCGGGCCTATACCGTTCGTGATACCGCCATCGAGCGGTCGGAGGTGACGTGATGTCCCCCATCTCGCCGGAAGCCGCCGCCACCCTCCCCCACGGCATCAACCTGCTGGAGGGACGCCTGTTCCAGGCCAACGAGATGCACGAGGCGTTCCGGATCCTCCGCGCCGAAGCCCCCGTGCACTGGAACCCGGGCACCGACCGCTTCAACGGCTTCTGGTCGCTCGTGAAGTACGAGGACCTCCTCCACGTCTCACGCCACCCGGAGTTGTTCATCTCCTCGAAGGGGATCGGCGGCTCGGGTCTCCGCTACCCGCCTCCCGGACAGGGAGAAGGCAGCTCCAGCATCATCACCATGGACCCGCCCCGGCACGTGAAGATGCGACGGCTGGTGAACAAGGGCTTCACGCCGCGCGCCGTCCTGCAGATGGAGCCGAAGATCCGCGCCGTCACGAACACGATCCTGGACCGGGTGCAGGGGCGAGACTCGTGCGACTTCGTCCTGGAGGTGTCCAGCCAGCTCCCGCTCGCGGTCATCTGCGGGATGATGGGCTTGGAAGAAGAGCACTGGCCGGCCATGTTCGACTTCACGAACCAGATCCTGGGCTCCGGCGACGCCGAGTACCAGGCGCGCGTGGCCCCGGACAAGGTCGGCACGTTCGAGGGCGCCACGCTCACCGCGGCAGACGGCAACCGCCGGATGAACGGCTTCTTCCGCGACATCCTGGCTGACCGCCGCGCGCACCCGCGCGAGGACGACCTGGTCAGTATCCTCGTGGAGTCGGAGGTCGATGGCGAACGGCTGACCGAGGGCGACATCGTCGCGTTCTGCAACCTGCTGGTGGTCGCCGGCAACGAGACCACGCGCAACGCGATCTCGGGCGGCCTCATCGTCCTGTGCGAGCACCCGGAGGAGCGCGCCCGCCTGCAGGCGGAGCCCTCGCTCATGCCCTCCGCCGTGGAGGAGATCCTGCGCTGGACCTCTCCCCTGCACCACATGAGCCGTGAGGCGACGGCAGACACGGAGATCCGTGGCCAGAAGATCGCCGCCGGCGAGAAGGTGATCATGTGGTACCCGTCCGCCAACCGGGACGAGGACATCTTCGATGACCCCTACCGCTTCGACATCACCCGTGACCCGAACGAACACCTGGCGTTCGGCATCGGCGAGCACTTCTGCCTCGGTGCCGGCTTTGCGCGCGCCGAGGTGAGGATTATGTTCGAAGAACTGCTGCGGCAGTTCCCGGACATCCAGATCGACGGCCCGCCGGAGCGCCTGCGCTCCAACTTCATCAACGGTGTGAAGCACCTGCCGGTGCGCCTCACCGCCGCGCGCTGACCGGGACGGCAAGGGGGCACGATGAGCCACAGGGTCGAGGTCGATCAGCAGATGTGCGAGGGCCACGGCAAGTGCCAGGCCTCGGCGCCCGAGGTCTTCGAGCACCGCGACGAGGACGACCTCAGCCACGTCATCCTGGACGAGGTGCCGGACACGCTAACGGCAAAGGTCGACCGCGCGATCCGGCTGTGCCCGCGGCAGGCGATCCGCTGGGTGTCCTGATCAGCAGCGTGCGGCTCGCGGTCCGCTGACGCCCGGATCGCCCTACCGTGCGACCCGCGGAGTGAGGCAGGGGAGAGGGTGGCGATTACGACGTGCCCGGTGAACGGGCGACACGAGTTCCGACAGCGACTGGCCGGTGAGGTACGCATCTACCCCAGCGGCTTCTACTGCATCCACTGCCTCGACGAGTTGAGTGAGCCGCAGGTACGCCTGTTCCGCGAAGCGCTGAAGGCCGCCACGGATGCCTCCCCGGACGATGGAAGCGCGACCGTTCAGTGACCGTGAACTACTTCGCCTGCTCGCCCGCGATCCGGTCGGGCTGCTGAAAACCGTTGTCCTCATTGGCTAGCACGCCTTCCGCCTCTGGCGACGAGGCGTCCGGTGGGATCGATTACGGCCTCGCACCTCCGGCCCATAGGCAGGGCTTGTCCAGACGTTGTATAACGCTGGCGCGGACTGACCCGGTGCGCGGAACCACGGACAGGCGGCCTCATGCCACGACCTCGCATCTTCACTTCTATGGACGAGGCGATCGCGGACTTCCCCGACAACTCGTCCCTGATGATCCCGGGCTTCGGCCCCGGCCAGCCGATCAACCTCATGGCCGCGCTCTGGCGGCAGGGCGCGACCGGCATCACCAGCATCTCCAACGGCGTCGGCTTCGCGGCCGGGGCGGAGGAGTTGCGGGGTCTCGGTGACCTGGTGATGGCGGGACGCGTGAAGAAGGTGATCGCGGCATTCACCGCCTCCACCCGCCCTTCGCGCGCCGGCACCGCCGAGGAACTGATCCGCAGCGGCGCCGTACAGGCGGAACTGGCCCCACAGGGCACCCTGGCCGAGCGCATCCGCGCGGGTGGCGCCGGCATCCCGGCGTTCTTCACCCCGGCTGGCGTGGGCACGGAGACCGCGATCGGCAAGGAGCACCGCGACTTTGACGGCCGCACGCACGTCATGGAGCACGCGCTCTTCGCAGACTTCGCCTTCATCCGCGCCTGGAAGGCGGACACGGCGGGCAACCTGATCTACCGGCGTGCCGCGCGCAACTTCAACCCGATCATGGCGATGGCCGCGCGTACCACGATCGTCGAGGTCGAACAGCCGATCGTCGAAGCGGGGACGCTCGACCCCGACCAGATCCACACCCCGGGCATCTACGTGCACCGGCTCATCCAGATCCCGGAGGGCGGCGTGCTGCACGTCGACCGCGCCACCGCGCGCGCCATCCTCCAGGTCCGCTACCACGACCCGGTACCCGAGGGGCAGGAGTAGAGCCATGACCGAGAAGCAGCCGCTCAACCGCGACCAGATGGCCGCCGTCCTGGCCCAGCGCCTTGCCGATGGATCGATCGTCAACCTCGGGATCGGCATCCCGACTGGTGTGTCGAACTTCCTCCGCCCGGAGCAGGAGATCGTCCTGACCTCGGAGAACGGCGTCATCGGCTACGGTCGCCTGGCCGGCGCGGGCGAAGAAGACCCGGACGTCGTGAACGCCTCCGCGACGCAGTCCGTCACGCTCAACCCGGGCGCGGCGATCGTGCACCACGCCGACTCGTTCGCCCTGATCCGCCGCGGGCTCGTGGACGTCACCTGCCTCGGCGCGTACGAGGTAGCCCCGGACGGCTCGTTCGCGAACTGGAAGACCACCAACGAGGAGTGGAACAACCTCGGCGGCATCGGCGGCGCCATGGACCTGGCTTCGTGCTCGAAGCAGATCTTCCTCGCGCTGGAGCACACCACGCGCGACGGCGAGCCCCGGCTGGTGAAGAAGTGCGCGCTCCCGGTGACCGCGCCCGCCGGCGTCACGCTCGTCGTGACCAACATCGCGGTCGTCGTCGTGCGCGACGGGAAGTTCATCCTCGAGGAGCACGCCCCCGGCTACTCCGCCGAGGAGATCCAGGCCGTGACCGGCGCGCCGCTGGAAATCAGCCCGAACTTCCGCCAGGTCAGCGTCTGATCGACGCGCCGAGCGGCGTCCGCTGACGTTGCGGGCCGACCTCGCCCTATCGAGTCCGCGAGGCCTTCGTTGGGGTGCGCACGTACGCCGCGAGGTGCTCGCCGGTGACGGTGGAGCGCGCGGCGACGAGGTCGGAGGGCGTGCCTTCAAAGACCACCCGGCCGCCGTCGTGTCCCGCGCCGGGGCCGAGGTCGATGATCCAGTCGGCGTGCGCCATGACCGCCTGGTGGTGCTCGATCACGATCACCGACTTGCCGGAGTCGACCAGCCGGTCGAGCAGGCCGAGCAACTGCTCGACGTCCGCGAGGTGCAGGCCGGTAGTCGGCTCGTCGAGGACGTAGACGGCGCCCTTCTCGGCCATGTGCGTGGCCAGTTTGAGCCGTTGCCGCTCCCCGCCGGACAGCGTGGTCAGCGGCTGGCCCAGGCTGATGTAGCCGAGCCCGACATCGGCGAGCCGTTCGAGGATCGCGTGCGCCGCCGGAATGCGCGCCTCCCCGGTCCCGAAGAACGCCTCCGCCTCGGTCACGGACATCGCGAGCACCTCGCTGATGTTCTTGCCGCCCAGCGTGTATCGGAGCACGTCGGCCTGGAACCGCCTGCCTTCGCACTCCTCGCATACCGTCGCGACGGTGGCCATCATCCCCAGGTCGGTGTAGATGACGCCCGCGCCGTTGCAGGCGGGACAGGCGCCCTCGGAGTTGGCGCTGAACAGCGCGGGCTTCACGCCGTTGGCCTTCGCGAACGCGCTGCGGATCGGGTCGAGCAGTCCGGTGTACGTCGCCGGGTTGCTCCGCCGTGAACCGCGGATTGCGGCCTGGTCGACCGACACTACCCCGTCGCGGCTCGACACGTAGCCGTCGATGAGCGAGCTCTTCCCCGAGCCCGCCACCCCGGTGAGCACGACGAGCACGCCGAGCGGGATGTCGACATCCACGTCCTGCAGGTTGTGCGACGTCGCGCCGCGGATCTCCAGCGCGCCGGTGGGCGTCCGCACCGTCTCCTTGAGGACGGCGCGGTCGTCGAAATGGCGCCCGGTGATGGTCCCGCTGGCACGCAGGCCCTCGACGGTGCCCTCGTAGCAGATCGTCCCGCCCGCCGCGCCGGCACCGGGGCCGAGATCCACGACATGGTCGGCGATCGCGATGACCTCCGGCTTGTGTTCGACGACGAGGACCGTGTTGCCCTTGTCCCGTAACCGCAGCAGGAGGCCGTTCATGCGCTGAATGTCGTGGGGATGGAGGCCAATGGACGGCTCGTCGAAGACATAGGTGACATCCGTCAGCGATGAGCCCAGGTGGCGGATCATCTTCGTGCGCTGTGCCTCGCCTCCGGAGAGCGTGCCGGAGGGTCGGTCAAGCGAGAGGTAGCCCAGCCCGATCTCCACGAACGAGTCGAGCGAGTGTCTCAGCGCTCCGAGCAGCGGCGCGACCGACGGTTCGTCCAGGCCGCTGACCCACGCGGCCAGGTCGCTGATCTGCATCGCGCACGCCTCGGCGATGTTGATGCCGTTGATCTTCGACGACCGGGCCGCCTCGTTCAGCCGGGTACCGCCACAATCCGGGCAGGTGGTGAACGTCACCGCCCGCTCCACGAAGGCGCGGATGTGCGGCTGCATCGCCTCCACGTCCTTGGAGAGGAAGGACTTCTGGATCCGCGGGATCAACCCCTCGTAGGTCATGTTGATCGACTGGAACTTGACCTTGGTGGGCTCCTTGTGAAGGAAGTCGTGGAGCTCTCGCTTCGTGTACTTCCGGATCGGCTTGTCCGGGTCCAGGAAGCCGGACTCGCTGAACAGCCGCACGTTCCAGCCGTCCGCGTTGTAGCCGGGGATCGTGAGCGCGCCCTCGGCGAGCGACTTCGAGTCGTCGTACAGCTGGGTCAGATCGATGTCGTTGACGTTGCCCATGCCCTCGCAACGCGGACACATTCCTCCGGTGATGGAGAAGGCCCGCTTCACCGCCGTGCTGGACCCACGCTCGACGGTGATCGCCCCGGCTCCGTGGGCGGAGGCGACGTTGAAGGAGAAGGCCTGGGCCGAGCCGATGTGCGGGCGCCCAAGGCGGCTGAAGAGGATGCGCAGCATCGCGTTGGCATCGGTGGCGGTGCCGACCGTGGAGCGGGCGTTCGCCCCCATCCGCTCCTGGTCCACGATGATCGCCGTGGTCAGCCCGTCCAGCACGTCCACGTCCGGGCGCGACTGCGTGGTCATCAGGCCCTGCAGGAACGCGCTGTAGGTCTCATTGATCAGCCGCTGCGATTCCGCGGCGATCGTGCCGAATACGAGTGAACTCTTGCCCGAGCCGGAGACGCCGGTGAACACCGTCAGGCGACGCTTCGGGAGCTCGACACTGACGTCCTTGAGGTTGTTCTCGCGTGCCCCGTGCACGCGGATCAGGTCGTGACCGTCTGCTGGGTGCGGCGCGGGCGAGCCCGTCCTCGTGGCCATGCTCATCGCTCCGTCCGTGAGGCCGCGCTGCCTTCGCAGCCCGACCTGCGTCCCCCGGGCCGATCAGGCTAAGGGCAATGGCACGCGCTCGGCGCACCGCACCGGCACCGCCTGCCGCTCGCACGGCTGATGTACGTGACCGGGTGAAGAGCGCGCCAGCGCACCTCGGTCAGCGCACCGCCTTCTTCACGAGCGCGGCGATCTTCGCCTCGGCCGCGGCGTTCAGTTCCTTCAGCGCGAACGAGGTCGGCCACATGACGCCGTCGTCGAGCCTCGCCTCGTCGTTGAAGCCGAGCGTCGCGTACCTCGCCTTGAACTTGTCCACGCCCTGGAAGAAGCACACGATCTTGCCGTCCCGGGCGTACGCCGGCATCCCGTACCAGGTCTTCGGCCAGAGGTCGGGCGCGTTCGCCGTAATGATCTCGTGGAGCCGCGTGGCCATGCCTCGGTCTGGTTCCGGCATCTCGGCGATCTTCGCGAGCAGGGCGCTCTCCCCGGCCGACCGGTCCTTGCTCGCCCGCTCCTCCGCCTTCAACTCCCGCGCGCGCTCCTTCATCGCCGCGCGTTCGTCGTCGGTGAACCCATCGGCCTTCTTGCGGCCGGCCGAGGTGCTCGCCGCGGCCTTCGAGGTGTCCTTTGCTGCGGTCATGGTTGCCTCCGTCTGCGGGGGTACCTGCGGTCGAGCGGCGCTCAGCGCCGTTCCTGGAGCCGGATCAGCGTGCCGGCGGGGTCGCGGATGGCGCAGTCGCGGACGCCGTACGGCTGGTCGGTCGGCTCCTGCACCACCTCGACATCGCTCGCCTGCAGCCGCGCGAAGACGCTGTCTAGGTCGGGGGTGGCCAGCAGGAGCATCGCGTAGGTGCCCTTGGCCATCATCTCCGTGATTGTGCGGCGCTCGTCCTCCGTGATGCCGGGGTCGGCGAACGGTGGCTGCAGCACAATGGAGGTGCCGGGCTGGCCGGCGGGGCCGACCGTGATCCAGCGCATCCCCGCGTACCCCACATCGTTGCGGACCTCGAAGCCGAGGGTGTCACGGTAGAAGGCCAAAGAGGCCTCCGGGTCGTGGTGGGGGAGGAAGCTCGAGTAGATGCTGATGTCCATGGCGTCACTCTTTCTGAATGGTGGAGTCCATGGCCGTCACTCTACGAGCGGCTCGCGGCCGTCGCTTCTCGATTTCTGACCGGTCTGGTCACCTGTTTCGTGACACAGGACGGCAACCCCGCCATCGCGCTCGCTGGCGCCGCCTCGCGGCGGTAGACGCTTGGCGGCACGCCGACCAGTTCCGTAAAGCGCGTGCTGAACGTGCCCAGCGACGAGCAGCCGACCGCGAAGCAGACCTCCGTCACGCTGAGGTCGCCCCGACGCAGCAGCGCCATCGCGCGCTCGATGCGCCGCGTCATCAGGTAGGCGTACGGCGACTCGCCGTACGCCTGCCGGAACTGGCGGCTGAGGTGCCCTGCGGACATCCCGACGCCGCGCGCGAGCGCCTCCACGTCCAGCGGCTGCGCGTGCTCACGGTCCATCCGGTCGCGGACGCGGCGCAGTCGCGCCAGGTCGTTCAGGTACTGTTGCGCTGCCGTCAGCGTGCTGGTCATGCGGGCGATGGTGCCACGCGACTGCAGCGCGGTTCAAGTGAGGCTTCAGCGAGCCTTCCGCAGCACCCCGCGCAGGTTGGCCCGTTCGATCCGCGACAGTCTGACGGGCCATCAGATAGCATCTCGCGACCAGTGCCCGTGACCGGCGGCAGGCGGCCGCGCCGGAGGTATCCACCGTGGGCAACCGACGTCAGCGCGAATCCGCACCCACCCCGGAGCGGCCGGACCACGGCCCCGTGCAGCGCCAGGCCGAGCCCGCGCCCGCTGCCTCGCCGCTCATGAACCTCCAGCAGAGCGCCGGCAACCGCGCCGTGCAGCGGCTCGTCCAGCGCGACGAGTGGGACCTCGATCAACTCCCGCAGCGCGGCCGCTCCGCGACGATCGACGCCAGCAACAGCCTCCGCGAAGGCGAGGTCACCCCGCACGCGGAGCGCGGCGCCTACATCTCCGCGCAGGGCAAGAAGCTCCAGACCGCCCTGGCCGCCGAAAAGGCCCAGAAGGCCTCCGGCTCCGGGTGGGAGGACCGGCAGGCCGCCTTCGCCGCCACGCCGGCGGCGGCCCTCGCGCCGGCCCGCC
>PHBR01000149.1:3079-7382 GCA_002840675.1 Chloroflexi bacterium HGW-Chloroflexi-9 | reverse complement strand
GAGGCCGCCCTTGAGCGCTACGACTCCATGCGCGACTTCTCGCGCACGCCGGAGCCGGCCGGCGAGGCGCCGCCCGAGCGCGCCAACGACGCGCCGCTCACGTTCGTGATCCAGAAGCACCGCGCCACCCGCCTCCACTACGACCTCCGGCTGGAGATCGATGGCGTCATGCGCTCGTGGCCGATCCCGCGCGGGCCCTCCACCGACCCGGCTGAGAAGCGCCTCGCCGTGATGACGGAGGACCACCCACTCTCCTACGCGACGTTCGAGGGGCTGATCCCGAAGGGGGAGTACGGGGCGGGCGAGGTGATCGTCTGGGACCGCGGCACCTACTCCCCGGACGAGGACGGGCCGCTGGACTTCACCGACCGCGCCGAGGGTTCCCGCCGGATGCGGGAGATGATCGCGAACGGCAAGGTCGCCGTGACGCTGCGCGGGCACCGCATGAAGGGCTCGTGGGCGCTTGTGAAGACAGCGCAGGCCCCCGACTCATGGCTCGCCTTCAAGCACCGGGACGAGTGGGCGACCGGCATCGACCTCGCGGAGCGTTACCAGGACTCCGTACTCACCGGGATCACGATCGCCGACCTACAGGCCGGTCGGCAGCCACCGCCGGTCGTCCCGCCGCCGCTCGGAGCCGACGAACTGCGGGGCGCGAAGCGGGCGCCGTTCCTGGCATCGGTCGAGCCGATGGCGGCCGAGCAGACGCGCGAACCCTTCTCCCACGACGACTGGGTGTTCGAGCCGAAACTGGACGGCATCCGCGCCACCGCCCACATCGAGGGTGGTCGTGTGCGCCTCGTGACACGTCGTGGGAACGACATCACCGCCCAGTACCCGGCGCTGGCGGCGGCGCTGCTACGGCAGCCGGTGGGCACGGCGGTCTTCGACGGCGAGATCGTGGCCGCCGATGAGCAGGGGGTGCCCTCCTTCGAGCGGCTGCAGCAGCGCATGAACCTCACCAACGCGGTGGAGATCCGCCAGGCCGACCGCGACGTGCCGGTCGTCTACTACGCGTTCGACCTGCTCTACCTGGACGGTGTCGACATCCGCCGCGCGCCACTGTCCGCGCGCCGCCCGCTGCTGGAGCGGACGCTGGCGCCGGCGGGCCTCGTGCGCCTCGTCGACCAGTTCGAGGGCGACGGCGTGAGTGCCTACCACGCCGCCGTCTCGCTCGGCCTCGAGGGCCTCGTGGCGAAGCACCGGGAGTCGACGTACACGAGCGGCGCACGTTCCGCGCGCTGGCTGAAGGTGAAGCACCGGCTCACAGACGAGTTCGTGGTCGTCGGCTACACGAAGGGTCTGAACTCACGCGGCTCCACCTTCGGCGGGCTGTTGCTGGCAACGCGGGTGGAGGACGGCGTGCTCGTCCCCGCGGGGCGCGTCGGCTCCGGGTTCGACGAGGCGATGCTGAAGCGCCTGCGCGCCCGCCTGGAGCCGTTGCAGGTGACCGCCGCGCCGCTCGTGCTGCCCCCGGACCTCACGAAGGACACGACGTTCGTGCGGCCGGATCTGGTCGTGGAGGTCGAGTACTCGCAGATCACCTCGGAGGGGTACCTGCGCGCGCCGGTCTTCCTCCGCGTCCGCGACGACAAGCCCGCCGAGGCGGTGCGACGGGCCCCGCTCATCGCCACGCCCGCTCCCTCCGCCACGCCCTCCCATACCCCGCGCGGCGCCGCTGGCACCGCAGCACCGGGGTCGACGGCGACGAGCAACACGGACGAGGCGGATGCGGTCATCGAGCAGGTGCGCGCGCTGAAGAAGGAGGACGAGATCCGCGTCGGGGACGCCTCGATCCACGTCTCGAACCTCGACAAGGTGATGTGGCCGGCCACGTCCGACGAACCGCCCGCGACCAAGCGCGACCTCATTGAGTACTACGCGCGGATGTCGCCGTACCTCCTCCGGCAACTGCGCGACCGGCCGCTCACCATGACCCGCTACCCGAACGGCCTCGAAGGCAAGTTCTTCTACCAGAAGCATGTCGATGACCCGCCGCCGTACGTCCGGACCGTGATGGTGCACAGCGAGACGGAGCGAGGCGACCAGCAGTACCTGCTCGTGAACAACGTCGCCACGCTCGTCTGGCTCGCACAGATGGCGGACATCGCGCTGCACACCTCGCTCGCCCGCGTGAACCCGGAGCCGGACGGTCACCACCTGCCGAGGGAGTTCCACGGCTCGAAGGCGCAGGTGGAGCGCTCCCTGCTCAACTACCCGGACTTCGTGCTCTTCGACCTGGACCCGTACATCTACCGGGGCGACGAGGCGAAGGGCGAGGAGCCGGAGTTGAACCGCAAGGCGTTCGAGGCCACCTCGAAGGTCGCGCTGTGGCTGAAGGAACTGCTGGACGGTGCGGCGCTCTCCTCGTTCGTAAAGACCTCCGGCGCCACCGGCCTCCACATCTACGTCCCCGTGAAGCGCCAGTACGACTACGAGACAATCCGAGGGGTGGCGCACACCCTGGGCGGCTTCCTCGTGCGGCAGCACCCGCGCGAGGTCACGATGGAGTGGGCCTCCGAGAAGCGCCGCGGGATGGTGTTCTTCGACGCGAACCAGAACGCGCGCATCAAGAACCTCGCATGCGCCTACTCACCGAGGGCGAAGCCGGGCGCGCCGGTCTCCATGCCGCTGCGGTGGGACGACCTCGGGAAGGTCTACCCGACGGAGTTCACGATCCGCACCGCGTACGAGCACGTGCAGAAGCGCGGCGACCTCTGGGAGCACATCCTGGACGCGAAGCACGACCTCGCCGCGCTCGTCGGCTCGCCCTAGCACCGCTCCGCATCCGCCTCGCTACGCGCCCGCAATCCGCGCGTGACCTCCACGTCATTCCCCGGCAACGCGCGTCCGCCATGCTGCGAACGCGGGGGTCGCACCTCGATCCCCGCACCAGCGACTGGGGCCCCGCGAACGAGGGCGCCCCGAACGGAAGGCCGACGCATGCTCACCCTTGAAGAGTTCAAGCAACTCGATGCCCTCACCATCGGTCGCGCGTACCCCGACGACCTGATGGAGAAGATCCTCCCCTTCTACAACCTGCTCCGCGAGTCGTCCGAGAAGCTCCGTGCGCTCGACCTCGCCGACTCGCCGCCCGCCCTCGTCTACCGCGCCGGGAGCGTGAAATGAACTCCGATGAGATCCGCGCACTGACCCTGATCGACGTTGCTGACGCGCTCCGCGAGGGTCGCCTGACCTCCACGGAAGTCACGCAGGCCGCCATCGACCACGCGGAGGCGACTGAGGACGCACTCAAGACGTTCGTTGCCTTCATGCCGGACGCCGCGCTTGAACGTGCCGCAGCCGCGGACGCGGCACGCGCTCGAGGCGAGGTCTGGGGCCCCCTGCACGGCGTACCGGTCGCCTTCAAGGACAACCTGGATACCGCCGGCATCCCGACCGAGTGCGGCTCGCCCGTCCTCAAGGGCCGCGTCCCGACCGAGAACGCCCACGTGGTGGACCAGGTGCTGAACGCCGGTGCGGTGTCGCTCGGCAAGTTGAACATGCACGAGTTCGCCGCGGGTGGCACGTCGATCAACCACTACACCGGCTCGCCGAGAAACCCCTGGGCGCCTGACCACATCACGGGCGGCAGCAGCGGCGGCTCGTCCGCCGCGATCGTCGCGGGCATCGCGTACGCCACGCTCGGCACGGACGCCGGCGGCTCGGTACGCATCCCGGCCGCCCTCTGCGGGCACGTAGGGCTGAAGCAGACCCACGGTCTGGTCAGCAACCGCGGCTCCGTGTTCAACACCTGGTCCGGCGACCACGTGGGCCCGCACACCCGGACGGTCGCGGACGCGGAGTTGATGCTGAAAGTGATGGCAGTCCATGACCCGCTGGACTCCACCAGCGTGGAGTACGCGCTGGGGTCCATGCCTCTGATGCCGGACCTGACCGGCGTGCGCGTCGGCGTGCCGGAGACGTTCTTCTTCGACGACGTCGATACGGAGGTGGAGGCCGCCGTCCGCGAGACGATCGCGAAGATGAAGGCGGCCGGCGCCACGATCGTGCCATTCACCCTGGCGACGATGGACATCATGATGGCCGCCCGGATGCTGACCGGCTCGGACGGCTACCTGTATCACGCGAAACTGCTGGAAGAGCAAGGCGACCTCTACGCGGACCAGAACATCCGCTACCGGCTGCTCGCCAGCCAGTACCTCCGGGGCGAGGACTACTCGCGCGCGCTCCGAGCACGCCGCCTCGTGGTGAGCGAGTTCGTATCGCTCTTCGACAAGATCGATGTGATCGTCGCGCCGACCACGCCGGTGGCCGCATACCCGATCGCAGCGACGGAACT
>PHBR01000149.1:0-3024 GCA_002840675.1 Chloroflexi bacterium HGW-Chloroflexi-9 | reverse complement strand
GGCGGGGAAGACGGTCGACCTCACGCAGCCGAGCGGCGCCGGCCTGCTGGCACGGAACACGAGCCCGGCGAACTACACGGGCCACCCGTCCGTGAGCGTACCGGTCGGGCGGAACACGAAGGGCCTCCCGATCGGCCTCATGCTGACCGGCGCGCACTTCGATGACATGCGGCTGCTCGGGATCGCCCGGGCCGTCGAGCAACTCGTCGACTACCGCGACGTGGCTCCCTGGTTCGCAGCGGCCACGCCCGCCCTGGCCGCTTCGTAACGCCGAGGGCGGCCCCGGGCGCGGCTCACGCGCCCCGGGCCGCCTCGAAGCACGCGCGGAGCGCGCGTCGCTGCTGGCCGGCGGCGTCGAAGTTCTCGGGCGCCAGCCACGCCTCGAAGCCGGCGCGCAGCGCCGGCCACTCCCCGTCGAGGATCGACAGCCAGGTCGTATCGCGGTTGCGGCCCTTCACCACGACGGCCTGCCGGAAGATGCCTTCGAACGTGAAGCCCAGGCGCTCCGCCGCCAGCCACGAGGGCTCGTTCAGGCTGTCGCACTTCCACTCGTACCGCCGATAGCCGAGGTCGTCGAAGGCGTGTCGCATCATCAGGAACATCGCCTCGGTCGCGGCAGGGCGCCGCTGGAGCAGCGGCGAGAAGTTCAGGTGCCCCACCTCGATGCAGCCGACCGTCGCCTCGATGCGCAGATACGAGGCCATCCCGACCGCCTGCCCGCTGGCGGCGTCCACGATCGCGAAGAAGAGCGGGTCATCCCCGGCCGCCTGCCGGTCCAGCCACTCACGGAACGCCTCCGGCGTGCCGAAGGGGCCGTAGGGCAGGTAGGTCCAGTTCCGCCCCTCCGCGTCCAGCGCGTAGGCCTCCCACAGCCCGTCCGCGTGCCGCGCCGGGTCCAGGGGTTCGAGGCGTGCGTAGCGGCCCCCCAGCGACACCCGGGCCGGCCTCGGGCGGGGCGTCCAGCTGGGCACCGGCGCACCGACCGGCTGGCCAAGTTCGTTCGTCCGAGGTGCAGGCGGCGGGGCGTGGGTCATCGGGAGCCTCCAGGAAGCCTCGATCCTACCGGGCGACACACCGGCCAATCCGCCGGGGCGGGCGCCTGACTCGTGATTCCTCACCGGGGAAACCCCGATTCGCGGGGGCCCGGATGCCCCATAGCCTCGGTACAACTCCCTGAAGCGACCTGCCCGAGGTGCGCCATGACTTCGATCACCCTCCCCCGCTGGATCCCGGCTGCCGCCGCCCTCGCCTTCATCGCGTGGGCCGTCACCATCTGGTGGATGATCGCGACGCTCCCCGCTTCCGGGAGCGAGTCCGCACCGGTCGAGATGTCCGCCGTGGTCACCGAGATCGACCGGCTGAACGGCGAGATCGCTACGCTCGCGCAGCACGTCGCCGACCTGCAGGCCGCCGGGGTGCCCCTCGATGGGGCCGCTCCCGGCACCGCACCCGCAGCCGCGCTCGCGCTACCCGACGATGTCGTCGAGGCGACGACCGCCGCGACCGACGACGCCGACACGCCGGACGTGGCGGCGGAGGCGGACGCTGTCAGCCTGTTCTTCACGAACGGGGCGGACCGCTACAACTGCCGCGACTTCTCCTCCTACGCGGACGCACAGGAGGCGCTGCGGGTGAACCGCCCGGGCGACCCGAACCGCATCGACATGAACAACAACAACCAGGCGTGCGAGGACTTCGCCTATCCGGACCGGCCACGCGGCACCGCCCCAGGCGCAACCGTGCCGACGGCGACGCCGAAGCCTTAGTCCCCGGCGGCCAGCCGGCGCGCCTCGTTCACGATCGCCAGGGCGTGGGCGACCTCCGGCACGTCGTGCACGCGCACCACGTGGACGCCGTGCCACGCGGCGAGGACGTTGAAGGCCAGCGTGGCCTCCAGGAGGCCCTCCGACCGCTGTGAGTACGGCTTCCCCATTACCTCGGCCAGGAAGCCCTTTCGGGAGGCCGAGATGAGGACGGGGTACCCGCCCGCCACGAGCGCGGGGAGCCCGTTCAGCAGCCGCATGTTGTCCGTGGCGCTCTTCCCAAAGGCGTAGCCGGGATCCAGCCAGGCGGTCACACCCTGCGCCTCCAGCAGCCGCGCGCGCTCCAGGAGGTACGTCCGCACCTCCGCCTCCACATCGTCGAACTCCTGTGAGACCTCGCGGTGGTGCTTCGGCTCGCCACGCATGTGCATCACGCAGCCGGGGAGCCCGAAGTCCGCCGCCACGCGCACCATCTCCGGGTCGGAGAAGCCGGTAACGTCGTTCAGCAGGTGCACCCCGGCCTCCGCCGCCGCCCGGGCAACCGCCGGCGTCCACGTGTCCACGGAGGTGATCAGCCCGGCCCGGGTCACCGCCTCGATCACTGGGCAGACGCGGTCGATCTCCTCCTGCGCGGTCAGGTCGCGGGCACCGGTCGCCGTGGAGTGCGCGCCCACGTCGATGATGGCGGCGCCGTGGCGCGCGAGTTCCTGCGCGCGTGTCAGCGCCTGCGAGACGCCGACACGAGAGAAGGCGATGGGCGAGTCGTCTGAGACGTTGAGGATCGCCATGATCCGCGTCTGGTGAGTGCAGTCGATTTCGCGGTCGCGCAGGCGGAGCAGCATGCAGACTCCCTGGTCAGTACGGCCGACATCCAGTGTATGGACGGCGTTGCGGCACGTCCGCTCCAACGCCTACGCTCGCTCACTCACCCGCCCCAGACTCACCTGACGCACCGAGGTCACGCGCATGCCCGAGGATTCCGCCGAGGCCCTGGCCATCGACGGCGGCACACCGCTGCGGACGGACGCGTGGTCCGAACCCCCGGCGGTCGCCCCCGCGGAGGACATCGCGCCCCTCGCCGCGCTGGAATCTGAGTTCGCGGCCGCCCTGGGGCTCGCCGCGTCGGCGGTCGTCGCCTATCAAGGCCAGGCCGCCGCGTTCGACGCCGCCTTCTCGACCCTGACGCCCCTCCCCGGCCACGACGAGGCGGTCGTGCCCGCCCTGCTCGGCGAGGCGCTGGCGGGTCAGGGGCGGCAACGCC
>PHBR01000011.1 GCA_002840675.1 Chloroflexi bacterium HGW-Chloroflexi-9 | reverse complement strand
TCGGTCACGGAGTGCTACCAGATCGTCGGCGGCCAGGCGTCCAAGGCGAAGGACCGGCCGGACTACACGATGGGCTACGGCATGGTGATCGGGCGCAACGAGCGGAAGGCGATCTCCATGAGCATCATCGACGCTTCCCTGAAGAAGGAAGTGAAGTCCGGCAACGTCATCGAGGACGAGGAGTACGTGCTCTACCACTGCGATGCCATCGAATCGATGGGGTTCGTGGAACACCTGAAGCTCCCCCACTACGTGGACTTCCAGGCCTCCCTGGCCCGCACGAGCAAGGTCCGCGAACTGGTGAAGGCGGCCCGTACCAATGTCTAGCGTCAGCACGCTCCTCGAAGACCGCGGCGCGGCCTTCGCCGGCTACTCGTTCGCGTTCCTGGACGACATGGCGAAGCGGGAGATCCGCCGCGCCATCCTGAAGGGCGTCGCGATCCCGGGCCACCAGGTGCCGTTCGGTTCGCGCGAGATGCCGATCGCGCGCGGCTGGGGCACGGGCGGCCTCCAACTGACGCTCGCGCTCGTCGGCGGCTCCGACGTCATCAAGGTCATCGACCAGGGTGACGACGCGTCCGTGAACGCGGTGAACCTCCGCCGGTTAATCGCCAAGACCACCGGCGCCACCGAGACGCTCGACACGGCCGCCGCCACGCTGATCCAGACGCGGCACCGCATCCCCGAGGAGGTGATGCGGGAAGGCCAGGTCCTGATCCTGCAGGTGCCGATCCCGGAGCCGCTCCGCCTCGTGGAGCGCTCCGTCGCCGCGGCCCGCTCCATGCACGCGGAGATGGACTACTCCCGCATGTGGCTCGCGCTATACGAGGACATCGTGCGGCGCGGTGAGGTCAGCGCCGGCGCGGGCTACCCCGTGATGGTGAACGGCCGCTTCGTGATGGCGCCCAGCCCCATCCCGCGCTGGGACATCCCCAAGCTGGACAACGCCCGCTGTCTCTTCCTGTTCGGCGCCGGCCGTGAGAAGCGCATCTACGTGGTGCCGCCCTTCACGAAGGTGGAGCCGCTCGAGTTCGACGACTACCCGTTCGACACCGAGCACTTCGACGGCAAGGAGTGCGCGCTGTCCGGTGCGACCAACGCCTACCTCGTGGAATCCCCCACCGAGGACGGCGGCTCGCGCTGGACCGCGTCCGACACCAACTACGCGGACAAGGTCCTCGCCGGCCAGGAGGTCGACACCCAGTGGAAGCGCTAACTGAATCCGGCATCCGTCCCCCGGACACCGCCGCGGAGCAGCCGCTCCTGCGGGTCAAGGGGCTCACAAAGCACTACCAGTCCGCCTCGGGTGGTCGCATCGTCGCCTGCGAGGACGTCACGTTCGACGTCTACCCGGGCGAGGTGCTGGGGATCGTCGGCGAGTCCGGATCGGGAAAGAGCACGGTGCTTCAGTGCCTCTTCCAGGATGTCATGCCCACCTCCGGCGAGGCGTACCTCTCCTCGTTCCTCGGTGGCACGCGCAACCTCTGGGAGGCGGACCGCCGCGAGCGCCGGCACCTGCGCACCCACGACATGTCGATGGTGTATCAGAACCCGCGCCAGGGCCTGAACCTGATGGTGACGGCCGGCGGCAACATCGCGGAGCGATTGCTCGCGGCGGAGTGGCGCAAGGTCGCCGACATCCGCGCCAAGGCGAGCGACTACCTCAGCCGCACCGAGGTCCCACTGGACCGCATGGATGACTTCCCGGCGTTCTTCTCCGGCGGCATGCAGCAGCGCGTCCAGATCGCGAAGGCACTCGCCAACAACCCGGCACTGGTCCTGCTGGACGAGCTCACCACCGGCCTGGACGTCTCCGTGCAGGCGGGCGTGCTGGACCTGGTGCGTGACATCCAGCACCGCCTTGGCATGACCGCAATCGTCGTCTCGCACGACCTTGGCGTGATCCGCCTGCTGGCGGACCGGACGCTGGTCATGAAGGACGGGCACGTGGTGGAGGCCGGCCTGACCGACCAGATCCTCGAGGACCCGCAGCACCCGTACACGCAGTTGCTCGTCAACTGCGTCACCCACTAGCCAACCGAAGGGGGTCGAGCGCGTGACTGAACCGCTGCTCTCCGTCCGAGACATCCGCAAGCAGATCACCCTCCACATCCTGGACGGGAAGCAGGTTTCGCCGCTCCGCGGCGTGTCGTTCGACCTCGCGCCGGGCGAGTTCCTCGGCATCGTCGGGCCATCGGGCGCCGGGAAGTCGTCGCTCATCAAGTGCCTGAACCGCACCTACCTCGCGGACGGCGGGACGGCGAACTACCGCTCCGCCTCCGGGGAGATCGTGGATCTGCTGCACGCCCCGGAGCGGACGATGATCCGCCTCCGCCGCACGGAGATTCACTACGTCTCGCAGTTCCTGAAGGCGCCGCCCCGCATACCCGCGCTGGACGTGGTGGCGTCCGTGATCGTGAACCGGGGCGGCGACCCCACCGAGGCGCGCGCCCGCGCCGCGGAGACGCTGAGCGCGCTCGGCATCGGGCCGGAACTGCAGTCCTCCTACCCCTCGCTGTTCTCGGGCGGCGAGCAGCAGCGCGTGAACGTGGCCCGAGCGCTGGTCGACCCGCCGCGGCTGCTGCTGCTGGACGAGCCGACCTCTGCGCTGGACGCGGAGAACCGCGCGAAGGTGCTGGAGATCGTGCGCCGTGCGCAGGCCAACGGCACCGCGATGATCGGCATTTTCCACGACATCGAGATGCTTCAGCAGCTCGCGGACAACGTGATCGTGCTGGAAGACGGCCTGGTCACGCAGCACGGGCCGATCGGCAGCGTGCAGATTCCCGGATACATCGAGGCGGGCGCCGCCGAGTTCGTCTAGCCCCACACCCACTTGAGGGAGCAGCCATGACCGTCGCCTTCACCCACGCAAACATCATCCTGACCGACCACATCCTCGAGGACGCCAACCTCATCGTGCAGGACGGCCGCATCGTGGCCTTCGGCCCCTGCCAGTCCACCCCGGTCCCGGACGGCGCGACCATCCTGGACGCCGACCACGGCATGTACCTGATGCCCGGGCTCATCGATACCCACAACGACGGTCTGGAGAACGAGATCAACCCGCGCCCGCGGGCGGCGCTCCCCTCCTCGTTCGCGCTGCACAACTACGAGCGCCGCGCGCTGGCTGCCGGCGTCACCACCTCCTTCCACGCGATCACGTTCGCGAACATGGCGCGCAGCGAGCGGACGATCCAGGAAGCCGCCGACCGCACCGAGACGGTCCGGGGCGCCGCCGCAGGCGCCTCCATGGATCACCAGGTGCTGCACCGGCTGGACGTGTGGACGCCCGCCGGCATGGAGCCGCTCTTCGACTCCATGCGCCGGTGCGATGTCCAGGCGGTCTCGCTGAACGACCACACCCCCGGCCAGGGCCAGTACCGCGACATCGAGGGGTTCAAGAAGACCCTGGAGGCCTACCGCGCGAACGACCCCTCGTTCGATGCGCAGGCGGAGATCGAGCGCCGGATCGCGGAACGGAGCGACGACACCACCACCCTGCCCGCCGTCTATGCGCGCGTGGTGGAGGAGTACCGGCGCGCGCCGTTCATCCTCGCCTCCCACGACGACGACTCCGCCGAGAAGGTGGAGATGATGCACGACCTGGGCGCGACCGTTGCGGAGTTCCCGATCACGAACGAGGCCGCGGCCCGCGCACGCGAACTGGGCATGTGGATCACCGTCGGCGCGCCGAACATCGTCCGGGGCGGGTCGACGAGCGGGAACTCGGACGCCGCCGAACTGGCGGGGCTCGGGCTGGCGGACATCATCTGTGCCGACTACCACTCGCCCTCGATGTTGCTCTCGGTCTTCCGCCTGGTGGAGCGTGGACTTTGCTCGCTCCCGGCGGCGGTAAAGATGGTGACCGCGAACCCCGCCGCCGCCTTCGGCCTGGCTGACCGGGGCCGGATCGAGGTAGGCCTGAGCGCCGACCTCGCACTGGTCGAGATGGTGCAGGGCCAGCCGGTCGTGCAGGCCGTGACCTACCGCGGCCGCCCGGTCTTCGCGAACGCCAACAGCCTCCCGCGGTCGAAGGTGCTCACGGCGTGAGGCTCACCGTTCTCGGCTCGTCTGCGTCGCAGCCCGCGGCCGGCGACGCCTGCTCCGGCTACATCGTCGCGTCGGCGGGGCAGCGTGTCCTGCTGGACTGCGGGAGCGGCGTGATCGGCAACCTACTGCAGCACGCGGCGCTGTCGGAGATCGACGCGATCTTCGTCAGTCACATGCACCCGGACCACTATATCGACCTCATTGCGATGCGCTACGGGCTGCGCTACGGGGACGGCGGCACCCGACCGATCGATGTCTTCCTGCCTCCCGGAGGCGCGGAGCAGTTGCAGGCCGTGAGCGAGGCGATCTCGAAGACGCAGCCGTTCTTCGCGGGCGCCCTCAACCTGCACGAGTACACACCGGGCCAGGCCGTCCCACTCCGAGGTCCACTCACCGTCACCCCGTTCACCGTCGTCCACGGCATCCCCTCGCACGGCATGGCCGTCTCGGACGGGGCATCACGCCTCGTCTACTCCTCCGACACGGTGGTGTGCGCGGAGCTCGAGGTCGCGGCCCGAGGCGCGGACGTGTTGCTGGCCGAGAACGCGCTCGGTGGCGGCGCGCCCGACCATCACCACCCGCGCACGCATATGTCGGCGGTTGAGGCCGGCACCGTCGCGGCGAAAGCCGGTGCCGGCACGCTCGTCCTCACGCACTTCTGGCACACCGCCGACCGCGCGCAGGCTCAGCACGAGGCGGAGTCCACGTTCCGGGGCCGCGTGGTCATCGGGCGACCGCACGCACAGGTGAATGTCGGCGCTGAGACGCCGGTCGCGCGCTAGCGGTCGGACACGTCCGCCCACTCCAGGTCAACAAGGACGCCGAAGTGGTCGCTGGGCATCACGCCGCCGATCGGCTGGTCGAGCACCACGCGCGCCGCGCGGACGCGGGCGGCAGGGGCGACGCCGGGCGTGCCAAGCAGATAGACGTAGTCCAGCCGCGCCTCCACCACCCCGGTCGGTGACGAGTGCCGGACGGTAGCGGCTGCATCGGGGTCGCCGGCCGCCTCATACGCGTCAAGCGCGCGCCAGCCCGCCTCGCCGGAACGGAGCAGCGCGTGCACCTCGTGCCCGGGCCGGGCGTTCAGGTCGCCGGCCAGGACGCGCGCCAGCGCATCGCCATGCCACCACGCGTCGGCCAGCACCTCGCGCGCCTGTAGCACCCGCAGGTCGTCACGCGCACGCAGGTGAGTGAGGTGCGTGTTCGCGGTGCGCACGAGCCCGCGAGGCGTCTCGACCGCCGCCAGAAGCACGGCGCGGTCGCCATCCGCGGGGTCGTCCGGGAGCGCGCGCATGCGCACCTCGCGCAGTGGCCAGCGGGAGAACGTCGCCAGGCCGGACCAGGAGTCAAGGCGTTCACCATCGACGTCGCGCGGCTTGCGTCGCACCGCGTGGAACGCTGACGCCATCCCCAGCGACGCCGCCAGCCGCCGCGCGGTGGAGGCAGCGCCGCTCGCCGCTTCGAACACCTCCTGCGCCAGCACCACGTCCGGCGACAGCGCCGCGAGCGCGTCGGCCAGTACTTCCAGACGATCGTGGTACGGGCCGTCGCCCTTGCCGGTGTTGATCGTGACGATGCGGAAGGCGCCGTCGGTCATCGCGCGGCTACGCGTACTTGCGGACGAAGACTTCCGCGTCGCCGGCGAGGTCGTCGAAGCGCGCCTCGAGCGTCTCGCGGTCCCAGTCCCACCAGGCGATCCGCTGCATCGCCTCGGCAATGTCGCGGGGGAATCGCTCGCGGATCGGGTGCGCGGGGACGCCCCCGACGATCGTGTAGGGCGCGACGTCCTTGCTCACAACCGCGCCAGCCGCGACCACTGCGCCATCGCCGATCGTCACGTCCGCCAGCACGATGGCGCCGTGGCCGATCCAGACATCGTTCCCGATCACGACACGGTCATCGCGGCGCCACTGGAAGAAGTCCGCGTCGTCGGCCGGCCCGAATCCGTACGCGACGCGCCGGTAGGTCATGTGGTGCTGCGTCGCACGGTGCATCGGGTGGTTGCCGGGGTTGATCCGCGTGTGTGAGGCGATCGAGCAGAACTTCCCGATCGCGGTGTAGATCACGCTGCACTGATCGACCAGGTAGGTGTAGTCGCCGACCGTCGACTCCGAGATCGTCGTCATCGCCCCGATGTCGCAGTACGCGCCGAGCGTGGACTGGAAGACGCGTGCCTCCGGGTGGATCCGCGGCTCCGGGCCCAGGATCTTCGGCGTCAGTGCCGCCTGCCCGGTGGCCGGGCCGGATTCGGTGGTGGTCATGGATGCTCCCGCGTGATGCTCAGCCCTGTGGGCGACCGTCAGTGAGACTGCGTGTCTCGCCCGTGCAGGTGCGGCTCGGTGCCCGGCCCGTGGTCGTGCCAGAAGGCGCCGAATGGCACCGCCTCCGCGCGCTTGCCGGTATCGGCCGGCGAAACGCCGTACACGCGGCGCGCCGTGGCGCCGTCCACCGGGCACGCAACCGGACGCACGAGGTCGTCCTCGGCGCGGTCGACGTCGAACTCGGCGCCGCAGGCGCTGCAGGCGAAGGGGTACTGAGGCACGTCACCTCCTGGCACCAGGAGGCTAGCGGGACGCTGTTTTGATCCTGTTCAGACGTGCTCAGGCCTCGGGCGTGCGCCCGGCGACACGTGGTCGCCGGGACGCCATTGCACCACATCCGGCCTCGCTACGGATGCGCCGGTGCCGACGGAGCTGGTCACGGCCTCGGCGAGTGGCCTCGCTCAGGTAGTAGACGACGCCGACGAACTCGACCCTTCACCGCGGGCGCTACTCGAACGCCTCGAGTAGGGCGTGGTGTACCCAGCCGACCGCGCCGAGAGCGGGCTGCGCAGTTTTCCCCGAGAGGGCAATCTCCCGGCGCTCCGAGAGTTGGCCCTGCGCAAGGTCTCGGCTGAGGTCGAGCGCGACCTCCATGCTTTCATGCTCGCGCGCGTTCGAGGAACCCTGGCCGATCTCGGAGCGTGTTCTCGCCGACTCTACAGCCAGGTGCCACGGTGAACGGGCGCCTCCGGGGTTATAGGGGCGGATTGTCAGGCCGATGTTCGTTCAGTGGTAGTGAACGCCGGCGGCTGATCCGCTGAAGGCGAACTGCGGGCCCGCGCCTCTCACTCCTCCCCACCGTCCCACGTCGCGCTGCGGGTGACGGTGGCGCGGGCGAGGGTGCGCGCGGCGGGCGGGGTGAGGCGACCGGCGGGCATCGCCTGTAGTTCGTAGACGATGCCGCCACTCTCCCACTGGACGTAGAGGATCGCCGCGCCTGAGCCGGTCGTGCCCTCGAAGCCGGCGACCGGGATGCCCTCGACCTGCCAGTCGATGCGGGCTGTGCCCTCCGGGATCTGCTGGAAGGGGGTGACGGCGCGGGCCTGGCTGAGCAGGAAGAGCGTCACCCCATCGCCGACGACGTAGGTGATCCGGGGCGCGCCGGCCGGCGTGTCGAGGGTGACCGAGGAGACCCCCAGGCCGCGCACGGTGCTGCACGGCAGCATCGGATCGAAGTCCAGCGCCGCGCGCGCGTCCGCTGATCGCTCGATGGCGGTCGGGGTCATCGGGACGTCCGCGCAGCGCGGCTCGGTCGGGGTGCAGCCCGCCAGCACCACGGCGGCGAGCATCAGCAGCGGCGTGCCGAGGCGTGAGCGCGACATCCCAGCGGTACCTCCACGTTTCTCGGCGGGGGGCGCCTCAGGCCCGGCCGGATGTCGGGCCGCGGCGGCGGGCGATCCACGCCAGCGGGCGGAGCAGGGCGTCCGCCAGCCACATCGTCACCACGCCCGAATGGGTGCCCGACCCCGAGTCCATCACCCTGGCCATGAGCCACCAGATCCGCTGCGAGCCCACCACGATCCGGAGCAGTGGGCGCGGCCACGCGTGCAGGATCGCCGCGATGCGGGCCGCCCGCTGCAGGGAGGGCGCGAGCTCGCGGTCCAGCGCGCGCTGGTAGGCCTCCAGGTCGCCAACGGCACCATCGAGGTACTGCGCGACGACGGGCGCGAGCAGGTGGGCGGACGCGAGCGCGCTGTACATGCCCTCGCCAAGCAGGGCCTCGACGAGGCCGGCCGCATCACCGACCAGCGCGGCGCCGCCGGATGCGACGCGGCGGCCTGGCCCCCACAGCGGCAGCCGGTGGCCGCGCACGTCCTCCAGGCGTTCGATGTCCCACCCGAACAGGGTGCAGAAGCGCGCCAGTTCGTCGCGAAGTTCGGGCCCGGCGTCCTCCAGCCCGCCGACGCCCACGTTGACGTGGTCGCCCTTCGGGAAGAGCCAGCCGTAGCCCCCGGCGAGCATCGCGAACGAGACGAGCACGCGCCCGCGCAGCCAGTCGGGAATGCCGTCCGGGCACGGAAGGTTGCCCTCCAGCGCGACGCCATGCTCAGCGGGCGGGGCGAAGCCAAGCGCCCGGCCGACCACGCCGTTAGCGCCGTCCGCGCCCACGACAACGTAGGAGGTGTAGACGATGTCGCTGTCTTGATCGCCGGTGCTTACGTCGTCGAGATTCACGGTGACCTCGAACACCCCGTCCTCGCGACGGAGGACGCGAGTGACCCGCTGGCCCTCACGCACATCGACACCCGCGGCGCGGGCCTGGTCCAGCAGGAACGCATCCAGGCGGCAGCGCTGGGTGAGAAAGAGCATCGGCTCACCGGCCTCCTGCGTGGCGCTACCGGCGGATGGGTCGCCGACGATGACGCCGGTGGCGATGTGTTCGACCACATGGGAGATGTCGAAGGGCAGGAGTGCGACGGACTTTACGGAGAGGCCGCCACCACATGGCTTGTCACGCGGGAAGCGTTCGCGATCGAGGAGCATGACGCGCTTCCCGAGCGTTGCGATCTCTCGCGCCGCCGCAGAACCGCCGGGGCCACCGCCGACCACGATCACCTCGGCATCCACCGTCATGCGCTGTCCTTTCGTCGCCCGCGGGCCGTCGGCTCAGGGTAGTCGCCCGGGGTGTGTGCCCGAAGGGGAGGCGCGAAGGCGGGGAGGACTCACGGCGGACGGTGCGTCGATCCGCTTCGGACGGAACGAGGGGTACCGGCACCTGAGTTACGGCGTGGCGAGGACCTCCAGCCGCACCACACGGACGCGCTCCTCGGACAGCACGCCCGCTACGACAACCCTCGAGCCTGGTTCCAGCGCATCGCATGCGATCACCCGCGCCTCGCTCACGCACGAACTCTCCGCCGCGAACTCCAGCTCGACGGTCAGTGCAGCGGCCCCCGGCTGTTCGTAGAGGAGAAACCAGAGCCCTGGGGGCAATCCGGGGTTGTCGTGGACGAGGTTTCCCGTGCGCTCGAAGTCGATCTGCGGGGTCGGAGCCGGCGGCTCCGCGACTGTCGGCGACGGCGACGGCGACGGCGATGGTGATGGTGATGGTGAGGTGGAGACCGTCGGCGTCGAGCTCATCGTCGCGATGACGGTGGGGGTGACGTTGGGGCTGCCGCCGTCTTCGCCAGCGCACGCGACAGCGACGAGCAGACTGAGCGCCAGCAAGGTCATGCCGATCCGTCGGAATGCAGCGCCCACGCTTACCTCCGCGTCCACCGTCATTCGTTTGTCCTTTCGCCGCCCGCGGCTATCGCCCTCAGGCACCTCAGGGTAGTCGCCCGGACGCGCGTGCCCGAAGATGAGGCACGAAGGCGGGGAGCACTCATGACGGACGGCGCATCGATCCGGTTCCTGGGCGCGGCTGCCTCGGTGACCGGGTCACGATTCCTCGTCACGCTGGGGCAGATGCAGGTGCTGGTCGACTGCGGCATGTTCCAGGAGCCCGACCTGGAGCCGAGGAACGTCGAGCCGTTCCCGGTGGAGCCCTCCACGATCGACGCGGTCGTCCTTACGCACGGGCACCTCGATCACAGCGGCTATCTGCCGCGCCTGGTCCGTGACGGTTTTCGTGGGCCGGTCTGGTGCACGCCGGCCACGAGCGAGATCGCGGAGATCATCTGGCGGGACGCCGCGCGCATCGCCGCCGCGGACCACGCCCACGCCCAGCGCGCGCGCCGTCGAGGGCACGGCCGGGGTGCGGGCGTGGAGCCGGCAGAACCCCCGTACAGCCTGAACGATGTCCAGCGGACGCTGCGCCTGATCCAGCCGGTCGAGTACGACGAGCCCGAGCGTATTGGGCCGGCGCTCATGCTCACCTTGCGCGACGCGGGACACATCCTCGGGGCGGCCTCCGCTCATCTCGAGTGGCACGAGGGCAACAAGCCGCTGCGGCTGCTCTTCTCGGGCGACCTCGGGCGGGCGAACCGCCCGATCCTGCACGACCCGGCCCCGCCGCTGGCCGCCGAGTATGTCGTCGTGGAAAGCACCTACGGCGACCGCCTGCACCCGCAAGGCGACATCGAGACGCTCCTCGCGCAGGTGGTCAACGACACCGTGGAGCGCGGCGGGGCCGTAATCATCCCGTCGTTTGCGGTACAGCGGAGCCAGGAGATCCTCTATCACCTCCGGCGGCTCATCGAGGCGGGGCGAATCCCCCCGCTGCCGGTGTTCCTGGATAGCCCCATGGCTACAGCCGTGACCGCCCTCTTCCGCCGGTACACCCACCTGCTCGACGACGATGTGGTCCGTCAGTTCGACCGCTCGCACTCGCCGTTCACGTTCCCGATGCTGAAGATCTGCGAGACGGCGGATGACTCGCGCGCCATCAACGACATCCACGGCTCCTTCATCGTGGTCGCTGGATCGGGGATGTGCGAGGGCGGTCGCGTCCTGCACCACCTGCTCCACCACCTCGACCAGCCGGAGTCGACCGTGCTCTTCGTCGGCTTCCAGGCGCCGGGAACACTGGGCCGGCGGATCGTGGAGGGTGCCGGGCAGGTGGAGGTGCTCGGGCGGCGGGTGACGGTCAACGCCCGCATCAGGACGATCGAGGAGTTCTCGGCGCATGCCGATCGCGACCAGATCACCGGGTGGCTGCGCCAGATCCCCGCACCACCTCGACGCGTGTTCGTGGCGCACGGCACGCCCGAATCGTCCGAGGCGTTCCGCGACCACCTGGTCAGCGTGACGGGCTGGGACGCGTACGCACCCGTGTACGACGAAGAGATCGCGCTGTAGCGTCGAGCCTCCGCACGCGGCGAGGCACGGGAGGAGGCCCGCATGCAGCTCCCGCCCGAACTCTCCCGTGTCCGTGCGGAGCGGCGCATCCAGGCGGCGTTCCGGCTGGCGACCAGGTGGCGCACGCCGCCGTCCGTCCGCGCCGTTGGGCTCGTGCTCGGGCCCGTCCTGTTCGGCCTCATCATGCTGTTTCCCCCGGCCGAGGGACTGTCCGCGGACGGCCGCACGACGGCCGCGGTCGCGGTCTGGATGGCCGTGTGGTGGGTATGTCGCGCCGTCCCCCTGGCGGCGACGGCGCTGCTGCCGCTGCTGCTCTTCCCCGCCCTGGGAGTGACTGACGCCACCTCGACGGCATCGTCGTACGTCAGCGGGGTGATCTTCCTGTTCCTGGGCGGGTTCGTGCTGGCGGCGGGCGTCCAGCGGTGGGGCTTGCATCGGCGCCTGGCGCACGCGGTGGTCCCACGCACGCCACAGCCTGCGGCACGGGTGCTGCTCTCCTTCATGGTGGCGACCGCGTTCCTCTCCATGTGGATGTCGAACACCGCGGCCGCGATGGTGATGCTCCCGGTGGCGGCGGAGGTGATCCCCAGGCCTGAGACCTCTCGCCCCGCCGCACGGGCGGGCACCGCGTTCATGCTCGGGGTCGCCTACGCCGCCTCGGTCGGTGGTATCGCCACGCTCATCGGGAGCCCACCGAACGCGGTCTTCGCCGGCTACGCGCGTGAGGTGCTGGGGGAGCCAGTCACTTTCCTCCGATGGATGGCCTGGGGGCTCCCCGTGGCTGTCGTCGGGCTGGCGGTGACGTGGTTCTTTCTCTCCCGCGTCGCCTATCGCGAACTGCGCGTGCTGCGCATCGGCCGGGGTGACGAGGACCTCAGCCGGAGGTCCCCGGGCGTCGAGGAGCGCCGGGTGCTGGTGGTCTTCGGCGGCGTAGTGGCGCTGTGGTTGGGGCGCGGCCTGATCGGGCCGCTCGCGACACACCTGACCGACGAGGGGGTCGCGCTCGCCGGGGCGGCGCTGCTGCTGCTCCTGCCGGCGCGGGGCATCCGTGGTGAGCGCCTGCTCCACCCGCGCGACCTGAGGCGGCTCCCGTGGGGCATCCTGGTCCTCTTCGGCGGGGGGATCGCGCTGGCCGGAGCGATCGAGTCGAGCGGGCTTGCGGGCTGGATCGGGGGGCGGGTGACGCTGCTGGATGCGCTGCCGGCGATCGTGGTGCTGCTGGCCCTGGTGCTGGTGACGATCTTCCTTACCGAACTCGCCTCGAATACGGCGACGGCGGCCGTGCTGATCCCCATCGCGCACGGGGCGGCGACGGTGGCGGGCCTGGTCCCGCTGGAGGTGACCGTTGCGGTCACGGTGGCGGCCTCGTGTGCCTTCATGCTGCCGGTCGCCACCCCGCCCAACGCCGTCGTCTTTGCCTCGGGCCGGGTGACGCTTGGTCAGATGCTCCGCGCCGGACTAGTACTGAACGTGCTGCTCGCGGTCGTCGTCGCCACGGCCGTGCGCACGTGGCTCCCGCTCGCGTGGCCGGGATAAGGCGCGCCGGCGCCCTGAATCGGTCGCGCGCCCCGTATCCTCCATCCATGGCAGTCGCACGTCGCCCCATCGCACTCCTTGCGTCCGCGCTCCTCGCGCTCAGCGTGCTGGCGTGCGCGCCCGCGGGTACCCGTGACGCGATCCATGTCGCGGAGGTCGAGGGCGTCGTCGGCTCCGTGCTCGACCGGTACGTCGACCGGGTCATCGACCACGCCGAGGACACAGAGGCGCGTCTGGTGGTGTTGATCGTGGACACGCCGGGCGGCGAGATCGGCGCGATGAAGCGCATCGTGGGGCGCATCGAACGGGCGCGGGTGCCGGTGATCACGTGGGTGGGCCCGCCCGGCGCGCAGGCGGTCTCCGCGGGGACGTTCATCGTGATGGCAGGCCACGTCGCGGCGATGGCGCCCGGCACCTCGATCGGTGCGGCCTCACCGGTGCTCGTGACCGGACAGGACCTGCCGGACACGCTCGGCCGGAAGGTCGAGGAGGACACCGTCGCCTTCGCGCGGGGCGTGGCGCAGTTGCACGACCGGAACCCGGACTGGGCAGAGGCCGCCGTGCGCGACGCTGCGGCCGCCTCCCCTCAGCAGGCGCTGGAGCTGGGCGTGGTCGACCTCGTCGCGCCCACGCTGGAGTCGCTGCTGGCCGCCGCCGAGGGGCGCCCGGTGACGCTACTCGGCGGCGTGGACAGGACCATCAGCGTTGCCGGTGCGCCGTTCGTAGAGAACCGGATCACCGGGTTCGAGCGATTCTTGCGGGTCGTATCGGACCCAGTCGTCGTGAGCCTCCTGATCCTGATCGGGCTCGTCGGTGTGGCGATCGAGTTCTTCTCGCCGGGGCTGCTGCTGCCCGGGACCGTGGGCGTCTTCGCGCTGATCGTCGGGTTCCTGGGCGCGGGCACGCTGCTGCCGGCGGAGGCGGCGCTGGTGCTGCTGGTACTGGCGGTGGTGCTACTGGTCGCCGAGTTCTTCGTGCCCGGGGGCATCCTGGGCGTGGTGGGATCGATGGCGCTGCTGATGGCGCTCGGGATCTGGGCCGGGCAGGTGGCGACGGCGGTCACGGGGCTGCAGGCGTTTCTGCTCGTGTTCGCGACGCTGATCGTCGTGGTCGCCGGTGCTGCCTTCGCGCTGCGGCACTACGTCGCTGGCACCAGCGAAACCGGTACGCGCCTCACCTGACGGGCCGCCCTTGCATATCGGCAGTGACGAGGCCTATGGGCCCGCCGGGGGCGCAGGGGGCCGGGCCATGCCCGCCAGCGCGGCGGCCATCGGCGCCGCCGCGTTCACCAGGTCCATCGGGATGACCCACTTGGTGGAGGAGCCCTCGCCCAGCGCACGCATCATGTCCAGGTATTGCAGGGCCATGGTGTTCTGGTCCACGTGCGACGCCGTCTCGAACACCCGCTGGAGGCTCACCGCGAACCCCTCGGCGTTCAGGATCGCGGCCTGGCGCGCGCCCTCGGCGCGCAGGACCTGCGCCTCCTTCTCGCCTTCCGCCTCCAGGATTGCGGCCTGCTTGGAGCCCTCGGCGCGGTTGATGGCGGCCTGGCGGTCGCCTTCGGACTCCGTCACCAGCGCGCGCTTAGTGCGGTCCGCGGTGATCAGGCGGGTCATCGCGTTCTGGATGTCGTGCTGAGGCGAGACCTCGCGGATCTCGACCGCCTTCACCTCCACGCCCCAGCGGCTCGTCACCTCGGAGAGCTTCTGCTCGAGGCGAGTGTTGATCGCGTCGCGCTCGGAGAGCACCTGTTCCACGGTCATCTCGCCGATGACGGAGCGCAGGGTGGTGGTCGCCAGGTTGCGGACGGCGCCGGTGTAGTCCTGCACGTTGATGACCGCGGCCTCCGCGTCCACCACGCGCATGTAGACCACGTAGTCGATATCGACCAGCGCGTTGTCCTTCGTGATCGAGGACTGCGCCGGCTCGTCGATCACCATCTCGCGCATGTCCACGCGGATACCCGTGTCCAGCACCGGGATGAGGAACGTCAGTCCCGGGCCGCGAGTCCCGATGTACCGGCCCAGGCGGAAAATCACGGCCCGCTCGTACTGCTTGATGACGGCGATCAGGAACATCGGAACCCCCTCGCTGCGGCCGGAGGCACGCACGCCGTTCCAGTATAGGCAGGGGCGATGCCCCCGCGGCCGGAGGTGAACCGCCGCGCGACACCGCGCTGCGGGTCGCGGTACTGTCGATGTCGCGGGTGAGCCCCGCATCTGCAGGGAGCGACGAATGTACGAAAGATTGCTGCTCGCCAGTGATGGGTCCGACCTCGCGGTCAGTGCTATGCGGCACGCGGCGGCGCTGGCGCGTGTCATGGGCTCGGAAGTCGTGGCGATGCGCGTGTCGCATGCGGCGGGAGAAGCGGCCGGGAGCCTGACGCCGGAGGCGTGGACGCGGGTGATTGCCGCGGGCGGCGTCGAGCAACCGGGGGAGGCCGTTGCGGAAGCCTACCCGCCGCTCAGCCTGACTGCTGAGGCACTCAGGGAGTCCGGCGTGGACCGGGCGGGCACCCTGGTGGTGCGGGGCGAACCAGGGCCCGTGATCATTGAGACGGCCACGCGGCTACGCGCGGATGCCATCGTGATGGCCACGCACGGACTGCGCGGGGTCCGCCGTGCCGTGCTGGGGTCCGTGGCGGACCATGTGGCGCGCAACTCCCCCGGCATCTCGGTGCTGCTCTGCCCGCCGTTGCCGGGTGAGGTGCAGCCCTCCATCAACCGTATCCTGGTCGCCCTCGATGGTTCGCCGTTGTCGGAGGCGTTGCTGCCGCATGCCGAGGAGATTGCACGGGGATCGGGCGCAAGCGTCGTGCTCCTGCGGGTGATCGACTCGGCGTTTGAGATCCTCTCCATGACGACCCCGGCCGGGTATCCAGTCCCCGCCCGCCTCACTCAGGAGGCAGCCGAGACGGTCGTCCAGGCGCAGCGCACCACCGCGGAAGAGCAGCTGTCCGCTCATGCCGCCCACCTGGAGGCCGCCGGTGTTGGCTCGGTCAGTACCGAGATCGTCGAAGGGGACCCCGGGCCGGCGATCATCGCGACGGCCACGGACCTGCATTGCGACCTCGTACTGCTGGCGACGCACGGACGCGGCGGCCTCGGACGGGCACTCCTGGGCTCGGTCACGGACTACGTCACACGGCACCTCACCAGCGCCCCGGTGCTGATCGTGTCGCCCGGTCGGAAGTCGTAGGGGTGGCGCTCCAAGTCACGAGCGCCCCGTTTCTTACGCGAGCAGGCGTGACGTATGCCCCGATCGCGGCGCGGCGCGGTAGCCCCTCGGCAAGACGCTCGCGAAGGTGAGCGCGGCGATGGGTTCGGGCGTAGCCCGCGTCACGTCATACGACTGGTGGCGACTGACTGACGAGGAGGTCATGGCGCTCCTCCGTTCCGGCGCATCGGGGCTGAGTGCGGAGGAGGCTCGGGCGCGACTCGCGCGGTACGGCGCGAACGAACTGCCGGTCGCCGGCGGCGTGAGTGTGCTGCGCGTCCTCCTTCGCCAGTTGCGCAGCCCCCTGATCTATATCCTCATCATCGCTGCCCTGGTGACCGTTGCGATCGATGAGTACATCGACGCCGCGATCATCACCGCCGTCATCGTGTTCAACTCAGTGGTCGGGACGGTGCAGGAGTACCGGGCAGAGCGTTCGATGGAGGCGCTCCGGCGCGTTGCCACGATGCGCGCACATGCGATCCGCGATGGCCGTGAGTATGACCTCGACGCCCGTGACCTCGTCCCCGGCGACGTGGTGGTGGTTGAAGCGGGCGCGAAGGTGCCGGCCGATTGCCGCTTGATCTTCAGCGCCGCCCTGGAGACAGACGAATCCCTGCTCACCGGGGAGTCAACGACGGTGGCGAAGGACGTCCGTGTCATTGATATGGACGTGCCCCTGGGTGACCGTGCCAACATGCTGAGCATGGGCAGCATCGCCACGCGTGGCCGTGGCAAGGGCGTGGTGGTGGCCACCGGCGCATCCACGCAACTGGGCCGCATCGCGGGGAGTATCGGCGAGGCCGGCGAAACCACCGCACCGATCCTCGAACGGATGAACCGGTTCGCGCGCATCATCGCGCTGATCATCTTCGCCTCGTCAGTGCTCATCTTCGCGCTGGGCCTGGCGGTCGGCCATGAGCCGGAGGATCTGTTCCTGACGCTCGTCGCGCTCACCGTGGCCGCCATTCCGGAGGGACTGCCCGTCGCGATGACGGTGACACTGGCCATCGGTGTCAACCGGATGGGGCGTCGCAACGTGATCGTCCGGCGCCTGCCTGCCGTGGAGACGCTGGGCAGTTGCACCGTGATCGGCTCCGACAAGACCGGCACGCTGACGCAGAACCGGATGACCGTGCAGCGAATCTACGCAGGCGGCACGATGTACGAGGTTGCCGGGACCGGGTACGCGGTCAATGGCGGGATCACGCTTGACGGGACTCCCGTCGAGCTCATCCCCGAGACCCCCGTGCACCTCATTCTGCTAGCCGGCGTGTTGAACAACGAGGCCTCGGTTGAGGAGTCCGCGGGGGAAGAGTTCGGAGTCCAGGGCGATCCCACGGAGATCGCGTTGCTGGTGGCCGCGGCAAAGGCCGGTATTTGGAAGGAAGCGATGTCTGAACGGTATCCCCGCTGGGCGGAGGTCCCGTTCGACCCGGAGGCGCGCTACGCCGCGACGTTCCACCACGACGGCGGTAGCAGTCTCACCTTCGTGAAGGGCGCTCCCGAGGACGTGCTGAGCATGTGCAGCGTAGATGTGGACGGGCGCGACCTCGATCCTCAACGCGTGCTCGATGTTGCCGCGTCGATGGCGGAATCCGGCCTGCGCGTCCTGGGCTTCGCCTACCGCGCGGAGGCCGGGACCGCGAGCGACGCGGGAGCCATCCCGGAGCACCGGAGTGGGCTGCGGTTCCTGGGCCTCCAGGGCATGATCGACCCGCCCCGCGAGGAGGTGAAGGAAGCGATCCGTGGCTGCCAGGAAGCGGGTATCCGGGTGCTGATGATCACCGGTGACCATGCCACGACGGGACTCGCGATCGCGCGCGACCTGGGCATCGCCGGGCCCGGCGCCCGCGCGCTCACCGGCCAGGACCTGGACCGAATGGCGCCGCAAGAGTTGTCGGACGCCGTCGCTGCAGTGTCCGTCTTTGCTCGCGTCTCGCCTCAGCACAAGCTGCGCATCGTGCAGTTGCTACAGGAGCGTGGCGAGGTCGTCTCCGTGACCGGCGACGGTGTGAACGACGGGCCAGCGTTGAAGGCGGCGGACATCGGGGTGGCGATGGGCAGGTCCGGGACGGACGTCGCGAAGGAGGCGTCCGACATGGTGATCACGGACGACAACTTCGTGAGCATCTTCGCCGCGGTGGAAGAAGGCCGTGTGGTCTTCGACAACGTGAGGAAGGTGACGTTCTTCCTGATCGCGACCGGCGCTGCGGCAGTCCTCGCCGTCGCCATGAGTATCGTCTTCGGCTTTCCGCTCCCGTTCCTCCCCGCCCAGCTCCTCTGGCTCAACCTCGTGACGAACGGCGTCCAGGATGTATTCCTCGCCTTCGAGCCAGGCGAGGAGGGTGTCCTGAAGCGGCGGCCTCGGCCCACGGGCGACGGCATTATTTCGCCGCTGCTGTGGGAGCGGACCGCGGTCGCCGGCGCCGTGATGGCGATCGGGACCGTCCTCCTGTTCCTCTACGAGCACGACCGGGGCACGAGTCTGGAGGGGGCGCGGACGGTCGCCCTCACGACGATGGTGCTGTTCCAGGTGTTCCACGTGGGCAACTCGCGCTCGGAGCACGGTTCCGCGTTCGCGAAGAGCCCGCTTACCAATCCGCTGTTGCTGCTGGGCACGGCCATCGCGCTGGTGGTGCACGTCGGCAGCCTGTACTGGGCGCCGACGCAGTACATCCTGAGGGTGGAGGCACCGAGCGCGGAGGCGTGGGTGCGGATGGTGGCCGTGGCGTCAACCGTCATCATGGCGGTCGAACTGCACAAGATGCTGCGAGGGCCCAACGCCGGGCGCTTCGCCGCTCGCGCCGCGCCCCGCTGAACGGCGCGGGTCAGCGCAGACGCCAGCCGCTCAGGCGAAGCGCCGCGGCGACCGCTATGGCGACGACCACCGCGGTGAGGGCCGCGCCGCACGCCATGTCCTGCATCCACAGCGATCCGGCGCGAGGCGCGACCGGAGCGACCTCGGTCAGAGCGCCGGGACCACCAGCGGCGCCCCGCCCTCCGGGTGTGGGAGGACGCGGACGTGGCGGCCGTAGACGGCGCCGATGTGCTCGGCCGTCACCACACGTGCCGGTGGTCCTTCGACGACGAGCCGACCTTCGTGCATCAGCACCATCCGGTCGCAGTACGCCGCCGCGTAGGACAGGTCGTGGAGCACCACCAGCACGCCCACACTCTCGCCCGCGAGGCGGCGCAGCAGCGCCAGGATCTCGGCGTGTGCCTCCGCGTCCAGGTTGGCCGTGGGCTCGTCCAACAGCAACAGCCGCGGCTCCTGCGCCAGCGCTCGCGCGATGAACGCGCGCCGCCGTTCGCCGCCGGAAAGCGTGCCCAGCGTGCGGTCCGCGAACGCCTCGCACCCCGCGCGCACGATCGACGCCTCGACCACGGCGAGGTCACGCGCGGACTCGCGCCCTAGCAGTCCCAGGTGCGGGAAGCGGCCCAGGAGCACCAGGTCGCGCACCGTCATCGTCGCGGGGGCCTCAGGCAGTTGCTGCACGACGGCCAGGATGCGGAACAGGTCGCGCTTCGCGTAGGAGGCGAGCGCGCGACCGTGCACGCGGATCTCGCCGGTGCCGGCACGACCGCCGGTGGCCGCGCGCATCAGCGTGCTCTTGCCCGCGCCGTTCGGCCCGACGAGGCCGACGACCTCGCCCGCGGACACCTCCAGCGAGACGCCGTCCACCAGCGCCCGTGCGCCGATCGCCACGCGCAGGTCGCGCACCTCAAGGAGCGGCGCAGGTTCCAGGTACGGCGCGGCCATCAGAGCCCGACCGCCCGGCGCCGTCGCATCAGGTAGAGGAAGAACGGCCCTCCGAGCATCGACGTCACGATCCCGACCGGAACCTCCTGCGGGGCGATCACGATGCGCGAGAACAGGTCCACCACGATCATGAACGAGGCGCCGACCAGCGCGGATGCGAGCAACGTGCGCCGGTAGTCCATGCCGAACATGATCCGGATCGCGTGCGGCACCACCAGGCCCACGAACCCGATCGTCCCCGCGACCGCCACCGCCGTCGCCGCCATGAGCGAAGCGGCGACCAGCACGATCACCTTCGTGCGCGCCACGTCCACGCCCAGGTGGCTCGCCTGCTCCTCGTCCAGTTGCATCACGTTCAGTGCGCGCGCGTGCAGCGCGATCACCACTGCGCCGACCGCGAGGTAGGGGAGTGCGAAGGCAATCCGCTCCCAGGAGGAGGTATTGAAGCCGCCGAAGATGAACTCGAAGATCGGCTGCGCCCGTTGCCCCCCCGTCAGCAGCAGGAAGGACGTCACCCCACCGAACATCGCCGACAGCGCGATCCCGGCCAGGATCAGCGACCGGTCGTCCACGCTCGCCCCGGTGCGCGCCACCAGGTAGACGGACGCCACGGCGACCGTTGCGCCGACGAACGCGAACGCCGGCACCCAGCCGAAGCCCCACGAGTCGATCGGCAATGGCGACATAATCGCAATGGCGGCGCCGAGCGCCGCGCCCGAGGCGACGCCAAGGAGGAACGGGTCCGCGAGCGGGTTCCGGAACACGCCCTGGTAGGCTGAGCCAGAGGTCGCGAGCGCGGCGCCCACCAGCGCGGCCGCGAACACGCGGGGGAGGCGGATCTCGAACAGGATGCGCTGCCACGCCTCGGACGCGCCGGTGTCGATGCTGACGAGCGGTAGCCGGTCCAGGAGCATGAGCGTTGCCGTCCACGGCGGGATAGCGGCGGCGCCCTGCGTCGAGGCGAGTACCACGATCACGACGAGCGCGAGCGCCGCGAGGGGAATGCCGGCGAACGCCAGCCGGGCGCGCAGCGTCGCCCCCGGCCTGGCCGTGGCGGCGACTCGCAGTCCCAGGTCGCGGATCGACATCCCGGATCCCTCGCGCGCAGGGGGCGAGGGCGAGTGCACGCGCGGGTGACCGCGCATGCCTGCCGCCGCCTGTCCTCGCAGGCCGACAAACTGGATGCGCGGGCCGGTATCCTGGCTCCCCGCCGTGGCGGGTCACAGTTGCGGGACAGCGTCGGTTTCGCACCGAACTTCCCCGGTCACCGCGCGGTGACTGGGCCGAGTGTAGCACTGGCGTCTGCGCGGCCACTCTCGACGGGGACTCCAAGCGGATGGGTCAGTCCGAGCTCGACATCCGTGCCGTGTCGGTGGCGGCCTCCGGGTGAAGACCGACCCGTGTGATCGTCGACCGTCGCACCTCGAGGGCGGTGAACCGCCATTCACCGCAGTCCACGTGGTCGCCGGCGGCGGGGATGCGCCCCAGTCGGTCCAGGATAATCCCCGCCACGGTGGTATATGAGCCAGCAGGGGCTTCGATGCCCAGGTCGATCAGGTCGTGGATGGGGAACGATCCGGGAACCTCGAACCCGCCGTCACCCAGTCGCTCCGCGCCGATCACATCGCGGTCGTCCTCGTCGTAGATCTCACCGACGATCTCTTCGACCAGGTCTTCGGTGGTCACCAGCCCCTCGATTCCCCCGTGCTCGTCGACCACCAGGGCCATCTGCTGCCGCTCACGCTGCATCGTGCGCAGCGCCGGCAGAACGGCCGCGGACTCTGGGAAGGTGAGGATGGGCGTGCCGAAGTCATCGAGCGTCCCGTCCTGGCCGATCAACTGACGCAAATGCACCACGGCGAACGCGGTGTCGAGCGTCGTCCGGTAGATCGGGACGCGCGAGTGCCCCGACGCCACGACCTGCGGGAGCGCTTCTGCGACGGGCGTGTCGGCGGGCAGGGCGAAGATCGCCTGCCGCGGGACCAGGACCTGGCGGAGGCTCCGCTCGCCGACCTCGAGCGCGCCGGCTATGACCTGGCGCTCCTCCGGCGTCAGCGAGCTCTGGGCCGCGACCATGTCGCGGATCTCATTCTCCGTAACCTCCTCTCGCTGGCGGCTCGGGTCGCCGCCGGCCAGCCGGACCACGGCGTTCGTGGAGAGCGAGAGCAGCCACACCGCCGGCCGTGCGACCCGGGCGAGGAGGTTCAGCGGCCGTGCGACCAGGAGCGCCCAGCCCTCCGCGTGCTGCATCGCGATGCGCTTCGGGGCGAGTTCGCCGAGGACGAGCGTGACGAACGTCAGCACGAGCGTGACGGTGAAAATCGCGAGGAGCTCCGCGACATCGCCGAACGCTGAGAAGAGCGGCTGCACCGGCTCCGCCAGGCTCACGGCCGCGGTCGCTGAGGCGAGAAACCCCGCAAGGGTGATCCCGATCTGGATCGTCGCGAGGAATCGGTTCGGGTCCGCCGTCAGACGAACGAGCGCCCGTCCGGACCGGCCGCGACGCTCGAACCGCTCGATCTGCGTCGGTCGCAGAGAGATCAGCGCCATCTCGCTTCCCGCGAAGATCGCGTTGAGGACGATGAGCGCGAATACGAGCCCCAGTTGCCAGACGTCAGACATCACACGTTCCTTCGAGACACCGTCCTGCTGGGACAGCCGGGAGCGACGTCAGGCCACTTCGCTGGTGCCCGTGGCGGCCATGCTGGGATGAGCGCCGGATGGTCGTTCGTGGGGGGCGGGGGCACGCCTCGTGCCGGGACGATCAGCGGATCGCTGGAGTGGAGCGCGATGGCGCGGGTGGGCGACGCGGCGGACGGCATCCCATGGTGGGCGGGATCGTCTGCGTCGGCGTTCCCGCCCGACACGACGCTGGCGAGGTCTGACGTGGCGGGCATGGCCGAAGAGCCCCGACCTGCCACCCGTGCGATGCCCATGGTCATTAGCGTACCCGGTGCCCTGCTCGGACAAATACTCGGTTGCTGAATATTCAGGCAGTTGCTATACCCGCTGTATGCCACCGGCAGCCGACGACCGCCCCCTGCTCCCCGGTGAGTTCGCCGTCCTCGGCCTGCTCGCGGTCGCGCCGCGCCACGGCTACGAACTGGCGCGAGCGTTCTCGGCGCCACCGCTCTCCGAGGTCTGCCCGGTGGAGCCGAGCCTGCTTTACGCGTACCTGCGCAACCTGGAGCGGCGCGGGCTCGTGGACTGGGAGGAGGTGCGCGTCGGCAACCGCCCTCCGCGCAAGACCTACGAGCCAAGCGAGGCGGGCTGGGAGGCGCTGCGTGGCTGGCTGCGCGCGCCGGTCACGCGCATGCGCGAGGTTCGCCTCGATCTCCTCCTGAAGCTGTATCTGCTGCGCCTCCTGGACCCGGCCGGTGAGCCGCGCCTCATCGCCCGCCAGATCGAGGCGTGCGTCGCCTACGAGCAGGACGCGCGGGCACGCGCTGAAGCCGCCGAGGGCTTCAGCCGTGTGGTCTGGGAATCGAAGTGGCGCGCGGCAGAGGCGACCCGCGCCTGGCTCGCGGGATATGCGCCGGCGTCGGGACGGAAGGCGGTCTCGTGATGCGGGCCGCGCTCGCCCTGTGTGCGGCACTTGCGACGCTGCTGGCCGTCGCGTGTGGTGGCGAGGAGCGCCGGGCGACGGTGAACATCGCCGCCGCCTCGGACCTCGCGGGAGCGTTCGTTGTGCTCGGTCCGGAGATCGAGGCGGCGTGTCAGGTGGACGTGGAGGTCACGCTGGGTTCCTCCGGCCAACTACGCGACCAGGTGCGCGCCGGTGCACCCTTCGACGTGTTCCTCTCAGCCGACCGCGCGTTCCCGCGCTCGCTGGAGGGGGAGGGCGCGATTGAGGCGGGGAGTGTCCGCGACTACGGTGTCGGGCGGATCGTGATCCTCACGCGTGAGGGCATCGAGCCGGTGCAGTCGCTCGCCGACCTCACGCGAGCGGACATCCGCCACGTCACGATCGCGAACCCGGATCACGCGCCGTACGGTCGCGCCGCGCGTGAGGCGCTGAGCGCTGCCGGGGTCTGGGAGGCGATCCAGCCCCGGCTCGTGGTCGCGGAGAACATCCGCCAGGCGACCGAGTATGTCCGCGGCGGCAATGCTGACGTGGGCATCGTGGCACTCTCGCTGGTGCTCGACCCGCCACTCCCGCACACGCTGATCGAACAGCAATGGTACGAGCCGATTGTGCAGTCGGGCGGCGTGAGCATGTATGCCGGCAATCCGGCCGGTGGGCGCTGCGCGCTGGGCTTCATCGCCAGCGAATCCGGACGGACGATCCTCGCCCGGTACGGTTTCGAGCCGGTCGAGTAGCGGATGTCGAGCGAGATCGACTGGTCCGTCTTCCGTGTGTCACTCCAGGTGGCGTCGCTGGCGACGGTGCTCTGCGTGCTGGTCGGGACACCGCTGGCGTGGTGGATCGCGCGAGCACGTCCGGTGCTGAGCGCGACGCTCTCCGCGCTGGCGTTGCTGCCGCTGGTCCTGCCGCCGGTCTCGGTGGGCTACTACCTCCTCTACCTGCTGGGGCGGCAGAGCGGTGTTGGGTCGTTCCTGATCGATGATCTGGGCATCCGGCTGGTGTTCTCCTGGCAGGGTGCCGGGATCGCCGCGGCGGTCGCGTCGCTACCCCTCTACGTCCGCACCGCCCAGGCCGGGTTCGAGCAGATCTCACCCTCGCTGCTGGACGTGGCCGCGACGATGTCTCCGCCGCGCACCCGCTTCCTGCGCGTGGTGCTGCCGCTGGCGTGGCCGAGTCTGGCGGCGGCGACGTTGATCGCGCTCGCACGCTCGATCGGCGAGTTCGGGGCCACGGTGGTGGTCGCCGGTAGCATCCCCGGCCGCACGCGTACGGTGCCGGCGGCGATCTACGACGCCGTGCAGGGCGGGGACTACGGCCTGGCGAATGCCCTCGCGCTCTTCACGCTCGCCGGCGGGCTCGTGCTGATCGTGGCGCTGTCTGCCGCCCTGCGACGTGCGAGGCACGCATGAGCGGCTCCGTCCTGCGCGCGGACTTCCGGCTCTCGTTCCCCGCGTTCGACCTGGCGTTTCAGCAGGAGATGGACCGCGAGACGGTGGTCATCTTTGGGCCGTCCGGGTCGGGCAAGAGCGTGGCGCTGCGCGCGATCGCCGGACTGCTCCGGCCGGACGCCGGCCGCATCGAGGTGGACGGGCGCACGGTGTTCGACCGGACAGCCGGAGTCGACGTGCCGGCACACGACCGCGCTTCGGCCTGGGTGCCGCAGGACCTGGGCCTGTTCCCGCACCTGACGGTCCTGGAGAACGTGATGTTTGGCATGTCCGGCGACCGTGCCGGGCGGCTGGCCCGTGCTCGTGGCCTGCTGTCGCTCACCGGGATCGAGCCGCTGGCCGATCGACGGCCGGCGACGATCTCCGGCGGCCAGGCGCAGCGCGTCGCCCTGGCCCGCGCGATCGCCCGGGAGCGCCCGCTGCTGCTGCTCGACGAGCCGTTCTCCGCGCTCGACGAGGTGATCCGGGAGTCGCTCCGCTCAGAGTTGCGCCGCCTCCGCCGTGAGCTCGGTCGGGGTGCCATCTTCGTGACCCACGACCTGCGCGAGGCGTACCTGCTGGCGGACCGACTGGTGGTGATGGTGAATGGGCGTGTCCTGCAGTCCGGCCCGCCGGAAGGGCCGTTCCTCCGGCCGGCGGATCGCGCCGTGGCCGAATTGATGGGCTTCCGCAACCTCTACCGCGGGCGGGTGCTGGAGGTGGGGCCGGACTCGGTGACGGTCGATGTCGCCGGGCGCCGCTGGCGCTGCGCCTCCTGGGCGGAGCGCCCCGTGGTCGGTGCGGCGGTGGAGGTGGGGATCCGCGCGGAGCGCGTGGCGCTCCGCCGCGCCTCGGAAGCGCTGCTGTCCTCGACCAACGTCCTCCGCGGGACCGCCGTACAGGACGATGCCTACGGGGTGAACCATCTGCTCCGATTCCGCGTAAGTGGCGAGGGCGCCCCGCTGGAGGTCCAGGTCGACCTCCCTGCACGTCCGTACCGGGTGCTGGACGTGGCGCGCCAGCCGGAGTGGCTGCTGGAGCTGGTGCCGGCCGACCTGCACGTCATGCCGGTCCGCGACGCGTCCGGCGCCTAGCCGCGCACGCCGCCGTTCTGCACGAGCAGGTACTCGATGGCGGCCTGGTAGAACGGCTCGTCGGGCTGCAGGGCGGCGGCGGCGTCCATGTCCGCGATCGCCTCGCCCCAGGCGTCCGAACGCAGCAGCACCTGCCCCACGGCGCGGACGGCGTAGGCCTCATGCATCTCCGGGGAGACGGCCAGCGCGCGCGTCGCGTGGTCGAGCAGGTACTGCCCCATGGCTTCCTGCGCGCCGACCGCGACGGTGTCCGACACCAGCGGGCCGCTCGCGTCGAACACCTCTGCGGGGCTGAGGCTGCGGATCAGGTCCAGTGCGGGGCCGTACTCGCCGGCGAGGACGTCGGTGACCAGCGGCTGCTGAGGCTTCCCGGCCTGCGCGAGGCGGACAGCGGCGATGCGCCGGATCTGGATCGCGTTCCACATGATCACGGTGTCGTCCGGGGCGGCAGTGCGCGCCGCCTCGATGGTGGCGAGCGCCTCGCGCCACAGGTCCGCCTCGACGAGGCGGACGGCACGGGAGTTCAGGAACGCGGTCTCGCTCTCGCCGGGCTCGTCCACGATCGAGACGAGGGTGGGCTGTTCGTCCTGCCAGCGGTAGATGACCTCCGCGTAGTCCTCCACGCCGCAGGCGTAGCAGAAGACGTACGGGTCGCTCGCGTTCAGGACGATTTCCGGCATCCCGTCGGCATCGAGGTCGGTGATCAGGGCAGCATCCGGGCTGGGGCTGAACCACCAGAGTTCGGTGGAGAGACTGGTGCCGTTGTAACGCAGCAGTTCGAAGGTGCCGCTGTGCGCCCCTGTGTTCCCGGTGACCGCGATCCAGATCGGGAAGCCGGAGGAGCCTCGGATTGGGACGATCTCGGCGGATGCGACGCTCGGGGCGGACTCCAGCACCAGCCGCGCCGTCTCCACCCATGAGCCATCAGCGCGATGGTCGTAGATGCCGGCAACGTGCGCCGCGGCCGGGAGCTCGTACACGCCGCTTCCGGTGGAGAGCGCGAACCACACCTCGCGGCCGGGCACGTCCAGTGGGAACGACTCCACCTCCAGCGCGGCGAGCGCGCGATCCATCTGCGCGGAGGTGGCGGTGGCGGTGAGGGAGGACAGCATCAGATCCCGTAACTCACCGGTGTCGGTGGTGGCTTCCGGGGTGGGGCTCTCGCCGGGTTCCCCGGGGACGGGCGTCGAGGTGCCCTCGACGGTGCCGGGGGGCGGGGTGCTGGCCGGCGGGGTGTCGTCGCCGCCGCGACAGCCGGCCAGCAGGAGCATGGCGGCGCAGGACAACCCCAGGAGGGCGGTGACGGGGCGGGGGGTACTCATACGTTGCTCCTCATGATGGTCGCGGTGCGCGGCACGCGCCAGCAATCGCGGGGGCGTTAGCCGTGCGCCAGGAGGGCGGCCCGTTCGCCCTCGGTGAGCGGTGGCATGCTGCGAAGTTCGCGGAGACGGTCAATGCGGTCGGCGATCGGCGGGTGGGTCGCCATCAGGCTGCTCGACCGCGCCTCGAACTTGCGGATTGGGTTCGCAAAGTACATGTGCTGCGTGGCGCGGTTCGCCACCTCCAGCACCTCTCGGTCGGTGGCGATCTTCGCCAGCGCCCGTTCCAGGCCAGCCGGGTTGCGCGTGAACTCCACGGAGGTCGCGTCCGCCAGGTACTCCCGTTGCCGGCTGACCGACAACTGCACCAGGCGGGCCGCGATCGGCGCGACGATCGCCAGCACCAGCGCCAGGACCATGAGGATGAGCTGCAGCCCGCCGCCCCCGCCGCGGTCGTTGGAGCGTCGGCGCCCGGCCCCGCCCCACATCGTCCACCGCAGGAACACGTCCGCGAGGAGTGCGACGCCGCCCACGAGGACGCCGATCAGGAGCATGAAGCGGATGTCGTAGTTGCGGACGTGCCCCAGTTCGTGCCCGATCACGCCCTGCAACTCCTCGCGGTCGAGTTTCTCGAGGAGGCCGGTCGTGACGGCGAGCGAGGCGTGCTTCGGGTCACGCCCGGTCGCGAACGCGTTCGGGGCGGAGTCGTCGATCAGGTAGACCTTTGGCATTGGCACGTTGGAGGCGAGCGCGAGTTCGCGGACGACGTTCAGCAACTGCTGCGAGTCGGCCTCGGTCGCCGGCCGCGCCCTGGAGGCCGCCAGCGCCATGCGGTCGCCGCCGAAGTAGGCGCCGAGCGACAGCAGCACGGCGAAGATGACCGCGGCGGCGGTGAAGCCGAGGCCGCCCAGCGGATCGCCGGTCGTCCCGTAGCCCGCGGCGAAGCCGAAGCCCCCCAGGATCACGGCCACGCTGAGCATCAGCAGGAACGACTTACGTCGGTTCGCCGCCTGCTGGGAGAAGAAGGTCGAGGTGGTAGCCATGCGTGCCGCCCGGTGCGGAAACCGTTAGCGGAGGCGCACCTCCGGGACCTGCTGGGCCTCCTCGCCGGCCTCGAAGAACTCGCGGGCACGGAAGCCGAACATCCCGGCGACGAAGACCGCCGGCACGGTGGCGATGGCGGTGTTGTACTCGCGCACGGTGGCGTTGTAGTGCTGACGGGAGAAGGAGATCAGGTTCTCCGTGGTGGTCAGTTCTTCCTGGAGCGAGAGGACGTTCTGGTTCGCCTTCAGGTCCGGGTAGTTCTCCATCACCGCGAACAGCGAGCGCAGCGTCTGGGTCAGGCCGTTCTCCGCCGCCGCCTGCGCGGCGGGCCCCTGGGCGCCCGCGGTGACGGCGCTCGCTCGCGCTTCCGTCACCTTCGTCAGGACGTCCTGCTCGAACTCCATGTAGCCCTTCACAGCGTTCACGAGGTTCGGGATCAGGTCCCACCGGCGCTTCAGTTGCACATCGATCTGCGACCACGCCTCGTCCACCCGGAGGCGGCGCTGCACGAGGCCGTTGTAGATACCCACGATGATCAGCGCGATGACGACGATGACGCCGAGCACCACGAGCAGGGTGATGAATTCCATGCCGAACTCCTCGTGCGGGCGGCGAATCTGACGGCCCGGCCCTGAGATCATACCGCGTCGCCATCCGCGGCCGTGCCCGGCGCCCGAGCGACGCCTATCCTTCGGGATGCACCGTGGAGGACCGATGAGCGACGCCGATCAGCCCGAGGCCGGGGACGACGAGATCCGGAAAGCAGGCCCGGTTGAGCAGCCGCCGGTGAAATGGACCGGGCTGTTCCCGAAGAAGCACCCGCTGGTGCTCGTGAACACGGGCAACGGCAAGGGCAAGACCACGGCCGCCCTGGGCGTGACCATGCGCGCCTGGGGGCGTGGCTGGAAGATCGTCTGGCTCCAGTTCATCAAGAAGAAGAACTCGCACTACGGCGAGACCTACGCGGCGGAGCGCATGGGCATTGAGATGCTCGCGCTCGGTGACGGCTTCACCTGGCTCTCCGAGAACATCGAGCACGACATCGCGCTGGCGAAGGAAGCCTGGGACCTGGCGCGCGAGAAGATCATGTCCGGCGAGTACGACCTGGTCGTCCTGGACGAGATCACCTACCCGATCAACTACAAGTGGCTGGACGTGGAGGTGGTGCTGGACACCCTGCGCAACCGGCCGAAGGACGTGGACGTCATCCTCACCGGCCGTGACGCCCACCCGGCGTTGATCGAGTTCGCGGATACCGTGAGCGAACTGCGCGAGATCAAGCACGCCTACCAGTCCGGCATCAAGGCGCAGCCGGGGATCGACTACTAGCCACTGCCTGCCGGGCTCGCCCACAGGGGGACGCGGGCGTACCGTTCCCGCTGATCTCCCCGGGTCATCCCCTCGCCCTCCCTTCACGTGTCCTTGATGTGGACACGGGAGGATGGTGCGACGGGGTAGACGAGGCGAGGCCTGTGACAGCGCCAGCGCTGCCGACCACATCGGACGGCCCTCTCCGCCTCATCGTTCCCCCACTGCTTGATGCGCGTGCGAGCATGGAGGCCATGCCCCGTCGTCTCGCCGTCATCGACATCGGATCGAACTCCGGTCGCGTCGTCGTCCTGGAGGCAGGCGACGACGGCGCCCTGGACGTGGTCGACGAGATGCGTGCCCCGCTCCGCCTCTCCCGTGCCCTGGACTTCGAGGGACGCCTGACCGCCGCCGCGTTCGAGACCGTGATCTCGTCGGTGGGGGACTTCCTTGCCGTCGCGCGTGGCCAGGGTGCGGATGAGATCCGCGCCGTTGGCACGTCCGCGATGCGGGAGGCCCGCAACGGCGGCGTGCTGGCCGAACTGGTCCGTCAGCGATTCGGGATCCCCGTGGCGATCGTGGACGGTCCAACGGAGGCCCGTTACGGCTTCGCGGGGGCGGTCTACGGCATCGACGCCTCGGACGGGCTCTGCGTGGACATAGGCGGCGGCTCGTTGCAGATCACCCGCTTCGTCGACCGGCAGCCCGAGCAGATGTGGACGTTCCCGTTTGGCGGCCTGCGCCTCACTGACCGCTTCCTGGTCTCCGACCCGCCGAAGACCGCCGAACTGCGGCAGCTCCGCCGCGAGGTGCGCAGCGCGCTGCGTGCGGCCGGGGTCCCGTCCCTCCGCGCCGGTGAGATCCTGGTGGGGACGGGGGGTACCGTCCGCAACCTCGCGAAGCTCGACCTCCGGCGCCGCGTCTACCCGGTGCACCGGCTGCACGGGTATGGACTCCCCCGGATCCGCCTCCGACGGGCGATCGGCACTCTGGCCGACCTGACCCTGGTGCAACGCGCGGCGATGCCGGGCGTCACCTCCGGCCGGGCGGACTCGCTCGTGGCCGGGGCCAGCGCGCTGGACGTGGTCATGGGGTGGGTTGGTGCGGACGTGGTGACGGTGTCCGGCCAGGGGCTGCGCGAGGGTGTCGTGCGTGGCTCGCTGCTCGACCGGCTGCCGCCGGCCGATGTCGTACGCCGCTCCTCGGTGCGGGCATTGTGTGGCCGGTTCAGCCGCTGGAGCGAACCGCACGCACGCCGGCGCGCCCGCACCGCGCTCGCGCTCTTCGATGCGCTGGCGCCGGGCGGCGACCCGGTGCTGCGGGAGGCGCTGGAGCACGCGGCGCAGGTGATCGATGTCGGCGCGACGATCGATGTCTACAACCGCCACGAACGCTCTGCGCAGGTCGTGCTGGAGTCCGACCTGCAGGGCTTCCCGCACCGGCTGCTGGCGGTGACCTCCGTACTACTGCGCCTTGCGGAGCGGCCGGGGGCCTCGATGAAGGCGTACCGACCGCTCATCGATGACTTCTCGCCCGCCAGCCTGGAGGCTGCGGCGACCGTGCTGGCGCTCGCCGACGAGATCGAGCGGCGCTGGCCGAACGGCGACGACCGCGAGGCGGTGGTGACCGCGGCCGAAGGTGTCGTGCATGTCATCGCCCCGGTCTCGCCCTGGTGGCGTTCCGAGGATCTCGTGGACCGCACCCGCCGCGCGTTCGCGACGGACCTGCTCATCGAGGGGCTCGCGTAACGCCCAGCCGGGGCGGTCGTTAAGGCCTCGTCAAACTTGCTCGCCGGGGCTCCAGCACTAACCCTCGGTTAACCTCCGCGCGCCAACCTGTCCTCGTGGTCAGGAACGATTGCCGCACCTCTCTGGACCTGACCCGCACATCGCGGCCCCCCCGCGAACCCTCCGCAGAACGACGCCGGGGCGACCCGGCGTCGTTCTGTTTCTGTCGCCGCCACCCCACTCGTCAGCGAATGCACCTGTGCCCCTACAGCGCCGACCCCGGTGGGGCGCGCGTCTGATGAGGGTGCTCGCGTGCTTCAGGTATTGAAGAGGAAGAGAGAGACAGAGATGAACGACACTATCCACCCCGCATCCCACCTGGACCTGGCGCTGCCACCCGTCGCCAGCCGGCGCAGCGTCGCCGGCCACACCATCCCCACCACCTTCGAAGCGCTGGAGGAGACCGCGTACGACCTGGCCGTCCTGGCCGGCGACCGCATCGTCGACACGCTCGGGAGAGCGCTCAGCGTCCGCTACAAGGACGACCGTCACGGCATCATGGAGCCGCACGATGCCGTCTCCAACGTGGACGAGGCGATCGAGGATTGCCTGCGCCGGCGCCTCGCCGCGCGCCACCCCGACCACGCCGTCATCGGCGAGGAGCGCGGCCGCACGGGCCCGACCGAAGCGGAGTTCACCTGGCTCATCGACCCGGTGGACGGCACCACGAACTTCGTGAACGGCGTCCCGCTGTTTGCCTCCACCGTCGCGGTGCTGCACCGCGGCGTGCCCGTGGCGGGCGCGACCTGGTGCGCGACCTCCCACGCGCTGCGGCCGGGCGTCTACCACGCTCGTGTCGGCAGCCGCGCGTACTTCGATGGCCTCCCGCTCCCGCTCGCGGGGCAGGAGGTGGATGGCCGCCGGCGCCGGGTGAGCACCGCGCCGCAACCGGTGCGCCCGCGCGAGGCGACGTGGGACCACCTGCACCTGGGCACGGTCTCGCTG